>JAFUFC010000030.1 GCA_017470095.1 Clostridia bacterium
AACGGCGAAAGTTCGCCAAACGAAAACAGGGAGGGGTAAACCGCTTTGTCCAAGGACGATGTCATCGAAATGGAAGGAAAGGTCATTGAGGCGCTGCCCAATGCCATGTTCCAGGTTGAGTTGCCCAATGGGCACCGGATCATGGCCCACATCTCCGGGAAAATGAGAATGAATTTCATCCGCATTTATCCGGGAGACAAGGTCACGATCGAGCTCTCCCCCTACGATCTGACCCGCGGCCGCATTACGTGGCGCAGCAAGAATTGATTCACCCAAAGGAGGCAGAACAGTATGAAAGTCCGTCCGAGCGTTAAGCCCATTTGCGAAAAGTGCAAGATCATCAAGCGCAAGGGCCGCGTGATGGTTATCTGCGAAAACCCCAAGCATAAGCAGAAGCAGGGCTAACCCACCTTCCTCTGCGGGGGAGCGCCGTCCCGGACGCCTGAAAGCGATCAGACGCCGGGGACGGCGTTCCCGCGGCCTGAAAAGGCCCAGTAACCCCGTTTCCACATGCCGACAAGCCTGTGTGGGCGGCTGCCCTTGCAATCCATCCGGTTGCAAGGGACCATGCATGCTGTCACATAAATCCTCCGCCTGGTTGCGGGCGGAAAAAGCGGCGGAACAGAACCGCCGTGATGCAAGACGCCCCTGGCGGGGCCAAGAAATCTACGCCTTGGCCTGCGCAGGCAAAGCGCCTTTCCTCACCACAGAATCATTTGGAGGTGTAACCAACACATGGCACGTATTGCGGGTGTTGACCTGCCCCGAGAAAAGCGCGTCGAGGTTGGCCTGACTTACATCTACGGCATTGGCCCCACGGTAAGCAAGCAGATCCTCGAAGTAACCGAAGTGAACCCCGACACCCGGGTCAAGGACCTGAGTGAAACGGAAATCAGCAAGCTGCGTGAATACATCGAACACCACCTGAAGGTGGAGGGCGATCTGCGGCGTGAAGTTTCTCTGAATATCAAGCGGCTGGTGGAAATCGGCTGCTACCGTGGCGTCCGTCATCGCCGGAACCTGCCCGTGCGCGGCCAGAACACCAAGCAGAATGCCCGCACCCGGAAGGGCCCGAAGCGGACCGTGGGCGGCAAAAAGAAGTAAGTGGTTTTGCCTCAGCGTCCGTTCAACTCGACCTTTCCGTTGCTTTTCCTTCCTGTCTGTGTCAGCTGCGGCTTGACGTAGCGCTGCTACGCCGGCGCCTTGCTTCCTTGACAGAAAGAAAAAACAACTGGAAATATCTTCGTTGCCCGAACGCTTCGGCAAAACGGGCTTGTGTGGATCCGTTTTAAAGAGAGAAGGGAGTTCACACAGCCTGCCCCAGCAGCGGCCTTTGGCCGCGAACATCCAAAAGGACGCCCCGAAAAGGGGTTCGGAGGGATATAAGAAATGGCTCCTAAAAAAACAGCGCTGAAGAAGGTTTCGCGCAAGCGCCGTGAGAAGAAGCTCGTGGAGCGCGGCGTTGCGCATATCAGTTCTTCTTTCAATAACACCATCGTAACCATTACGGATGTGCAGGGCAACGCCCTGTCCTGGGCTTCCGCCGGCGGCATGGGTTTCCGCGGCAACAAGAAGTCCACCCCCTTCGCCGCCCAGATGGCCGCCGAAACGGCTGCTAAGTCCAGCCAGGAATTCGGCCTGAAGTCTGTGGACGTGCTGGTGAAAGGCCCCGGCTCCGGCCGTGAAGCCGCCATCCGCGCCCTGCAGACCGCCGGTCTGGATGTGACCATGATTAAGGACGTGACCCCCATTCCTCACAATGGCTGCCGTCCCCCCAAGCGCCGTCGCGTGTAATTGAAGGAGGAAAACAAGAATGGCTAACAATAAGCAGCCGATCGCCCGGAGATGCCGTGCTCTTGACATTACTCCCGCCACGATGGGCTATGCAAACAAGAAATCCAACCGGAATCCCGGCGGCAACCGCCGCAAGAAGGTTTCCGAATATGGCGCCCAGCTGAAAGAAAAGCAGAAGGTGCGTTTCATCTATGGCGTGCTGGAAAAGCAGTTCCGTCATTATTATGAAAAGGCCTCCAACATGAAGGGCGTTACCGGTGAAAACATGCTGTCCCTGCTGGAGCTGCGGCTGGACAACGTGGTTTACCGCCTGGGCCTGGCCAAGACTCGCCGCATGGCGCGCCAGATCGTGGGCCACGGCCACATCCTGGTCAATGGCAAGAAGGTGGACATTCCTTCCTACCAGGTGAAGGTTGGCGACGTGATCACCCTGCGTCAGCGTTCCACCGAAATCGAAATGTTCAAGGCGCTGCGGGAAGGCACCAGCGTGCTGCTGCCCAAGTGGCTGACCTTTGACGCTCCCAACCTGACCGGCACTGTCGCTGCCCTGCCTACCCGTGCGGACATCGACTACGAAGTGCAGGAGAACATGATCATCGAATTCTACAGCCGCTGATAATGTTCTGGCCTGATGCAGTCCCCAACGACCGTATCCATTAGGAGGGTTGGATTCAGTGTTTGCAGAAATCGAAAAAGCAAAGATCGATTGTGTGGAAATGGCCGCGAACGGTACCTATGGCAAGTTCGTGATCGAGCCGCTGGAACGCGGCTTCGGCCACACGCTGGGCAATGCCCTGCGTCGGGTGCTGATCAATTCTCTGCCCGGCGCCGCTGTGACCAGCGTAGGGATCGATGGCGTGCAGCATGAATTTTCCACGATTCCCGGCGTGAAAGAGGATGTGACGGAAATCATCCTCAACCTCAAGGAGCTTGCCCTGAAGCTGTATACCGATCAGGTCAAGATGGTTGAGGTCAACGCCGTGGGCCCCTGCGAGCTGACCGCCGCAGATATCCGTGTGGATGACGAAGTGGAAATCGTGAATTCCGATCTGCACATCGCCACTTTGGGCGAAGGCGCCAAGCTGCATATGTGGCTGACGCTGGACCGGGGAAGGGGCTATGTTTCTTCCGATAAGAACAAGACCCCCCAGACGCCCATCGGCGTGATCCCCATCGATTCCATTTATACCCCCATTCGCAAGGTAAATTACGTGATCACGGATACCCGTGTGGGCCAGATCACGGACTATGATAAGCTGACGCTGGAAGTGTGGACCGACGGCAGCGTGGCTCCTGATGAAGCCATCGCCCAGTCTGCCCGCATCCTCACCGATCAGCTCTCCCTCTTCCTCGGCCTCACGGATCAGACTATGCCTATCAGCTCGTCTGAACCGGAGGATGATAAGATGGAGAAAGTGATGGAGATGACCATTGAAGATTTGGATCTCTCCGTCCGCGCTTACAATTGCCTCAAGCGTGCCGGTATCAACACCGTGGCCGAGCTGGTTCAGCGGAACCAGGAGGACATGATGAAGGTGCGCAACCTGGGCAAGAAGAGTCTGGAAGAAGTCGAGCAGAAGCTGCAGGCGCTGGGCCTGGGTCTGCGCCCGACCGAAGAGTGATAGGAGGAAATTCCCATGGCAACAGAGCGCAAGCTGGGCCGTACTGCGAGCCAGCGCAAGGCGATGCTGCGGAACCTGACCACCAATCTTCTGTGGTACGGCCGCATCGAAACCACCGAGGCCAAGGCCAAGGAAGTGCGCAGCATCGTGGATAAAATGATCACCCTCGCCATCCGCGAGTATGATCAGACCGTGGAAGTAGAAAAGGAATTCTACAACGATAAGAAGCAGATCGTGAAGCAGACCTTTGTGAACGACCTGCCTTCCAAGCTGCATGCTCGCCGCCTGATGATGGCTTACCTGTACGACATCAAGGAAGCCAAGCAGGATGACGAGAACAAGGCCGATTACAAAGCCCGTACCAAGGATAACAAGCATCCCGTGGTGGAAAAGCTGTTCCGGGAGTACGGCCCCAAGTATCGGGCCCGCAACCAGGAAAAGGGCTGCGCCGGCGGCTATACCCGCATCTATAAGCTGGGCCCCCGTCGCGGTGACGCTGCCGAAATGGTCATCATCGAATTGGTGTAATCTATCGGCAATCAACAGGCTGTGCGAAAGCATGGCCTGTTTTTTATGATAGAAAAACGAACATCCGTGCCCGTTTTGAAACGAACAAATGGTCATGCGATGCGCTTCCCAACCGAATGAACCGGCCTTTTGGTACAGTTCATTTGCGGAAGTATGACAAATTGGATACATTTTTTTCGGCTGCTTGAAATAGCGATCAGGGGGTGATAAAATATACCATATGTTGTGGAAAGGAGACCAATCGCATGGGCGGATGGACGCTGCTTTTGGGCGTCGCTTTGGCGGCGGCCGTAATTGCCCTGCTGGTGGACTACAACAGGCGGCAGCATGAAGAAGTATACGCGGAGCGGATGCGCCGCAGCATGCTCTATTATGAGATTTATGCTTTAGTGGCTGTTGCGAAGGAGCACGAGATTGACCGGGTGCAGATTGAGCGGAACCGCATCGTGTTCTATGCCGTGTATCCGCCAGGGAAGATTGGCGAATATGTGCTCACTGATCATGGCCATCGGCCCCTGAACGCTCAGCGCACCTTGGCTCTGGTGCAGGCCCTGATGCAGGATTTGCCTGTGCTCCAGGAAAACCGTTGCTATGCCCTGCGTCGCTACGCCGTGGTGCGGCCCAATGGGCAAAAGGATTACGGCTACCAGTTCACCATCCGCAGCCATTACAAAACCAAAATCATGTATGCCCGGCAGCAACCGTGGATCGGGTAAACGGAACGCAACGGGTTATGCGTTCCGTTTTTTGTTTGGAAGCAAAGTTCCTGGTTCGGGGGATCCGCGGGTTGCGCTCAGTGAGCGATCAACTGATACTAAATATTGAGGTTATGGGCGTCTTTTTCGCGCTGTCGTTGCTTCGTTGGGGTCAACGTAGCGTTGTCGCGTCTCCCTCCACTGAGCTTAGCCAGAACGAAAAATTCATCCCATATCTTTCAACAATTCTATTGCAAAGGGCGATTGCCACATCACCTGAACACAGCATCGCTGGATCAGGTCATCTATGGCGGATGGACTTACGGCCGTGCTTATGGATATCTGTTGGGGCGCATCGTTGCTTATTCTATACTGAAATGGGATCGGCAACTCGAAATTTGTCTTAATGGATTTGAGGTTTCCCTCTCCAGACCCTGATTTCACGCAAGGAACAAAATGGCCGGGGTCTTCGTTTATTTAATGAAAAAGTGAAAAGGAGAAACAAACATGAAAAAGTATGGTTGGCTGACGATTCTGACAGCACTGATTCTTGCGCTTGGATGCATGGGGGTTGTTCACGCGGAAATCATACCGCCCGATGGCCCGGGACAGCAAATTGGTTATCAGGCCGTGGTGCTGTGTGAAAACCTCACATTGCGAGAAAAGCCAAGTTCTTCTTCCAAAGCGATGCAAACCCTCAATTATGGAGATCTGCCAATCGTGATAGGTGCGGATCTGCCAACAGGGGCAAAGGAAGAGAACGGATTTGTATATTGTACTCTTGGAGATTCTGAAGACTCGCCCTGCGGCTGGATCAACGCAGACTACATCGTCATCAACCCGGCATGGTATGTGACTGAAAAGAAAACGGCGGTATACGCCTGGAATGATACCGCTGCGCCTAAGATTGCTCTGCTGGACAAAGACACCCGGCTTCCCATCTTGAAAGAAGAAGGGGATTGGTATCTCGTCAGCCTGCGCGGCGCGGTTGGATGGATTCAGAAGTGATGCGGTTGACTTGCCGCAGAAGCGGGACGGATAGCCCGGCCTGTATCCGATCCAGCATTACCGGGCAGACGATAGAACAGCACCCCGGAAGTTAATCATGCAAATTTCAGTTTATCGCTATGAAGGGCGCACTTACTCACCATCCGTTGGCTGGTGAAAAGTGCGTCTCGATTGTTTGGGCGGAGATAGGGAGAGTCGCCCTTGAAAACAGGAATATCAACATGTTAGGCGTGATTGAATATGAAATTTGCGGAGGAATAACAAAGATGAAGCTGATCCAACCCACAATGGCATATGATCAACAGATACAAGCGTTTCGGCGGGAATATCTGGAATACGGCGGTTCCATGGATGGAAGTTCGTCTTTGAGGAAATTTGAAAAAACGCAGGACTGGCTCGATCAGCTCGAACCCCTTACGACGCAGTACATTTACGCCCGCGAAGAGGATAACAAGGTGGTGGGCGTCATTCAAATCCGACATTGCTTGAATGAATTTCTGGAAAAATACGCCGGGCACATCGGCTACTGCGTGCGCCCAACCGAACGGAGAAAGGGCTATGCGGCCCAAATGCTCGCTCAGGCACTTTCGGAATGCGGACGCTCAGGGATTTATGATGTGCTGGTCTGCTGCCTCGAGAATAACGAGGCAAGCAGGCGGACCATTTTAGATAACGGTGGCGTATACGAATCGAAAGTTTTTGAACCCCGCAGTCAAGCCTGGATCGAACGGTATTGGATTCATTTGCCCCGATAAATTCCCATTTGTCTACGGAATTATATCATGAAAAAAAACAAGGACGCAATGATCCGCCGTGCCGACGGTATTGCGCCCTTGTTTGCTTAATCTCTAATGGAACGTGACCGGGGGTGGAGATGCCCCCGTATCAAATGTTCCTCAGTCTCCGAAGGAAATGCCCATATCCCGGGCCACTTCCACCATCTGATGGTCCACGGGCACCAGCTTGGGCACGCCAGCGATTTCGCTGAGCTTGTTATGGGTGATGGTGTTGCCCACCAGGGCCACGGTGACGCCGTATTCTTCCTTGGCAATCAGCTGGGCGGCGTGAACGCCAAACTGGGTAGCCAGCACCCGGTCGTAGGCGCTGGGGGAGCCTCCGCGCTGGATGTGGCCGGGCACCACGGCGCGGGCTTCCACGCCCACCAGGTCGGTCAATTCCTTGGCCACCCGATTAGCAATGCCGTTGAAGCCGGCTTCCTGACGGGCGGCTTCCCGCTCTTTCTTTTTCATCTTGGCTTCCTTCTTGCTCATGGCGCCTTCGGCCACGGCAATGATGGAGAAAGCCTTTTTGCTCTTGGCGCGGCTTTCCACCACCTTGGCCACTTCCTTGATATCATAGGGAATTTCGGGCAGCAGCACCACATCGGCGCCGCCGGCCAGGCCGGAATACAGCGTGAGCCAGCCAGCCTTGTTGCCCATGATTTCGATCACCATGGTGCGGCCGTGGCTGGCAGCGGTGGTGTGAATGCGGTCGATCACCTCAGTAGCAATATCGACGGCGGTGTGGAAGCCGAAGGTGAAATCGGTGCCGTAAATATCATTATCGATGGTCTTGGGCAGGCCGATCACATTCAGGCCCTCCTGGGAGAGCAAATTGGCGGTTTTGTGGGTGCCGTTGCCGCCCAGGCATACCAGGCAGTCCAGCTTCATTTCGTTGTAGTGCTTTTTCATGGCGGCGACCTTGTCCACATTATCCTCGCCGATCACTCGCATATTGCGGAAGGGCTGGCGGCTGGTGCCCAGGATGGTGCCGCCCAGGGTGAGAATGCCGGAAAACTGGCCGCGCTTCATTTCCTGCCATTCGCCCTCGATCAGGCCGCGATAGCCGTCCATGATGCCGATGATTTCGGCATCAAACATTTCATAGGCCGCCCGGGCCACGCCGCGGATGGTGGCGTTCAGGCCGGGGCAATCGCCGCCGCTGGTGAGGATACCGATTCTGCGTTTCATGTGTGTACCTCCTTAGATATAAAAAAATAATTTTGCTTGAGCGTCAGGGACGACTGGCCGGGAAGGCATAGTGGCCGTCCAAATAGCCGTTCAGGAAGGCGGCGGCCAGGCTGCCCGGCTTGATTTTCTTCCGGGCTTCTTGGATGTCAAACCAGTGCCAACTGTCAATTTCCCAGTTGGGCTGGGCGTTTTCTTCGTCCACCACGGCGGTAAAATTCAGCATCAGGGTGTTGCTGGGCGCAAAATAATGGCTGTGATTGAAATGCACTGAATGGGCATCCAGCCCCAGTTCTTCTTTCAGCTCCCGGATGACCGCGTCCTCCGCGTCCTCGCCCTGGTTCACATATCCGGCGCAGAGAATATAGAAAGGCCGGCCGTACTGCTGAATCAGGATGATTTTGTCCTGGGCGGCGTTGGTAACGATCATGCTGACGGCGGTGTTGAAAACGGGAAAACGCCAATCCTTGCAAACGTCGCAAAAGGGCACTTCGCCCTCCGTTGCATGCCGTTTCATATGCAGTTTTGTGCCGCATTGCATGCAGTAATTCATTTCAATCATGGGGATTGTTCCTTCGTATCACGGCAAGATATTGAAAAAGAATAGATTCATACCGATCCGGCTTTCTTTGGAAGGGTTCGGAGGGCCTTTTGTTTTCTTGAAGGGAAAGTCCCCGGGAGCCCTTTTTTACCGTCTCCTGTTTGTTCTTCTGGTGGTTTTGATGCCCAGGATACCCAGCAGCGAGCGGCTGAGGGTGCGGCCCAATTCCCGGCCTGCGCTGCTGACGGCGGACTTGGCGAAGGAATCGATCATCTGCTCGGCGGCGGTCATTTCACTCTTCTTTTTGGCGGGTTTTTGGGGCCTTTCTACGTGAGGGATGACCACGGCGTCCGGCACGGGAACGGAGGTTTCCTGCGCAGGCGCCTGCACGAATTCAGGCTTTGCATTTGGGGCGGCAGGGATGATGGTTTGCAGGGTGGGAATGGGCCGTTCCTCGTATTCGCCGGTTTCAGGGTTATAGACCCGGAAGGTGGCGGTGACGATCTGGGGCGCAGGGGCGGGAGCGGGGGGCGTGACAATGGGCTCCGCCGGTTCTTCCTGGGGCGGCGTGGCGGCCTGGCCCATGCGGGCGGCCAGGATTTCATAGGCGCTTTCCCGGTCAAAGAGCGCGTCGTACTTTTCGCCGATCAAGTCGGTATCCAGCAGGGTTTTGCGCAGCGCATCGGAAATGGCCCCGATGCGGGATTGGGGCGGCAGGATGGTGGCCCGCTGGACCACGGCGGGGCTGCCGTCTCCTTGGAGGAAGGAAAGCAGCGCTTCGCCGGTGGACAATTGGGACAGCGCCGCCTCCGTGTCAAAGGCAGGGTTGACCCGGAAGGTCTGGGCCACGGCGCGAACGATCTTTTGTTCCTGGGGCGTGAAGGCCCGCAGAGCATGCTGCACCCGGCCGCTCAATTGGCCCAGTACGGAGGAGGGCACGTCGGTGGGGGACTGGGTGACAAAATACACGCCCACGCCCTTGGAGCGGATCAGCCGCACGGTTTGCTCAATGCGCTCCAGAAGCGCTTTTGAACAGTTGTCAAACAACAGATGAGCCTCGTCAAAAAAGAACACCATCCGGGGCAGCGCCTTGTCGCCCTGCTCCGGCAGACATTCGTACAATTCGCCCAGCAGCCACAGCAGGAAGGTGGAATACATGGCCGGCCTGCGGAACAATTTTTCCGCCGCCAGGATGTTCACCATGCCCTGGCCGTTTTCGTCCTGGGAAAGGAAGTCGTTTAAATCAAAAGCTGGTTCACCGAAAAAATCCTTGCCGCCCTGGTCTTCCAGCATGGCGACGGCCCGCTGGATGGCGCCCACGGTGGCCTTGGCGATATGGCCGTAGTTCAGGGTGTACTGACCGGCGTTTTCGCCTACATAGGCCAGCATGGCCTTCACGTCCTTCAAGTCCAGCAGCAGCATGCCCTCGTCGTCGGCAATGCGGAAAAGGATGTGCATCACGCCGGTCTGGGTGTCGTTGAGCCCCAGCATGCGGGACAGCAGCAGCGGGCCCATTTCGCTGACCGTGGTGCGGATAGGGTGGCCCAATTGGCCGTACACATCCCAGAAGGTGACAGGGCAGCTGGCGAAGGAAAAACGCTCCACACCGCACTTCTCCAGCCGCTCATCAATCTTTTTGCTGCCTTCGCCGGCTATGCACAGCCCGGCCAAATCGCCCTTCACATCGGCCAGAAACACTGGCACCCCGAGCTGGGAAAAGCCTTCGGCCAGCACTTGTAGCGTGACCGTTTTGCCCGTGCCCGTGGCCCCGGCAATCAGCCCGTGCCGGTTGGCCATCTCCGGCGTCAAGCACACCGGCTCATCCGACGCCGTGCCCAGCCAGATCGTGCCGTCAAGAAGCATAAAGAACGACCTCCTTTTCTTGGGGGAACCACTTTTGCGTCAAAAGCGGATTCCTCCAAGCCCTTCCAAAAACCGCTTCGGGATGGGGCAGTATCAATGATTCTATGTTGAATGCCCGTGAAGCGGGAATTTTATTTGCTTTGATACACGATCGCCGCGGCCTGGGCGCTGATGCCCTCGCCCCGGCCCTCATAGCCCATGCGTTCAGTGGTGGTAGCCTTGACGGACATTTTTTCTTCCGGAACGCCCAGGGCCTCGGCCAGCGCTTTGCGCATCTGCGGGATATGGGGGGCCAGTTTGGGCTTTTGGGCCACGATGGTCACATCGGCGTTGCCAATTTCAAAGCCCCGCGCCCGGAGGCGCTTCACCGTTTCCTTCAGCAGGATCAGGGAGGAGATACCCTTGTAGGCGGGATCGCTGTCAGGAAACAATTGGCCGATATCGCCCATGGCCGCGGCGCCCAGCAGCGCGTCGATCAGGGCGTGGATGGCCACGTCCGCGTCGCTGTGGCCGTCCAGGCCCTGGTCATAGGGAATCAAAACACCGCCCAGCCACATCTCCCGCCCCGCCTTGAGCCGGTGGGCGTCAAAACCGGTGCCCACCCGGGGCAACATCATGCCTTGCGCCATGCGTACATCCTCCGGTGAAGTCATTTTCACGTTGCTGTAATCGCCCATCACCAATTGCACCTCGTGGCCCGCGGCCTCCATCAGGGCAGCGTCGTCGGTATATCGGGCGGTGGCCCGGGCGTGGGCCTGCAATAAATCTTTCACAAAAAAAGCCTGGGGCGTCTGCATTTGCCAAAGGCTCGCCCGGTCCGGCGTTTCGATCACCCGGCCCTGCTTGTCCGCCTTTTTGATGGTGTCCCGGGCCGGCACGGCGGCCACGCCGCTGCCGCACTGCCGAACGCTCTGGATCACCCGGCGAATTACGTCCTTTGTCACCAAGGGCCGGGCCCCATCATGGATGAGGGCAATGTCCGCGTCCTGGGGCAGGGCCTGCAGCCCCTTCAGGGCAGAGGCTTGCCGGTCCTCCCCGCCGGGCACAATGGCATAAGGCGCCAGCGCGTAGGCGGTGAGCACCTCCCGAAACAAATCTTCCTCGCCGCCGCGGGTGACCAGCACGATGCCGTCCACCAAGCCTTCGTAGGCCCGAAAACACTTGACGATGCCCGGCACGCCGCCAATTTCAATCAGCGTTTTGTTGCTTTTTGCGCCCATTCGGGTGCCGCTGCCGCCGCAGAGCAAGAGGGCGTATACAGTGCTCATGGTTCCTCCTCTGTCAGGGCGTGGATCACGGTTTCGTAAATCTGGCTGGCCTTTTGGGGCCACTGGCTGGCCAATTGCTGGGCCAGTTCCCGGGTCGGCACGGTGAGGGACAGGCGAAGCATATCCATTTCCTGTTCCACCACCGTCAGCGTCAGCTCGTATTCGCCCCGGTCAGTTTGGTGGATGCTGTGCTGGTATTGATCCTCCTGGGCGAAGCGACGGCGCCATTGATCCCCTGTTTCTTCCAGCGTCTTTTTCACGCTGCCGGGCACCCGGCCACCGAACAACACCAGGGCCTCCTGGCCCGCGTCGGTGGGCTGGTACAGGTATCCGGCCCGTTTCCGGCTGCGCACGGCTTGCCCCCGGGCGCATAATTCCTGGAGGGCAAACATCATATCGAAATAATTCATCCAATCGTATTCGGACAGAAATTGCAGCAATTGCAGCTCCGTGCACGGGGCCAGCTGCTGCAAGGCGTACAACACCACCAGGCGCTGTTCATCATCCGGCGGTCTTTTGGGCGGTTGAAGGGGCATAGCGGTCATCCTCCATGCGCAAAACAATTGATTGTATATAATTCTTGACGAAGGCAAAAAAATCCTGCCTGACGGAGGAGAATGCAAAAAAAGTGCCGGGAATGATCATGAATAAAAAATAATATTATAAATTTTAAAATAATGCTTGACATATAATACTATGTGTTGTATAGTATATCCAGACAGGAGGTGACCCCATGGACGCGCAGATGAAGAAGGGCATGGTGGACGTGTGCATCTTGTCCATCCTGGCCCGGGGCGATTCCTACGGGTATCAATTGATCAAGGATATCGCGCCGCTGATGACGCTGTCGGAATCCACGCTGTATCCGGTGCTGCGGCGGCTGGAGGGCAGCGGCTGCTTGACGGTGTATTCCGTGGAGCACAACAGCCGGCTGCGGAAGTATTACGCCATCACCGATGAGGGAAGGCAGCGAATCGCCACCTTTCTGAGCGAATGGGCGGAGATCAAACGGGTGTATGATTTTATCGCGGAAGGAAGTGGCACGCATGCGGAAAACAAAGCGGACGGAACGGTTTGACCGCTTCCGCCCGGGGCAGCGGCCCACGGAAGTGTATTACCCGGTGATCGACCCCGCATTGAAAGAAAATCCACTGTGGAAAAAAGGAGGGCTTGGGTGATGAGCCGCAAGGAGTATATTCAGGAATTGACCGACGCGCTGCGTTTCCTGCCGGAGGATGCAAGGCAGGCGGCCCTGGCATTTTATGCCGAAATGCTGGATGACCGGATGGAGGACGGCATGGACGAGGAAAGCGCCGTGGCCGCCATGGAAGCGCCGGGGGCCATCGCCGCCCGGCTGCAAACGGAAAACGGGGAAGCACCGGAAGCCCAGGCTGCGCCCGCGTCTCCTTTGCACACCGGCAGCCAGGATGAAAAAATTGAATTTGCGGCCCTGGCCGACAGCGTGCTGAAAAACGTGGAAAAAATCGTCGGGCAGGCAACAGAAGCGGCGGAAAACGCCGCGGAGCAGGCGTCGACGATCGCTGAGAAGGCCGCAGAGCAGGCGTCGGAATCTGTCAAAAAGCCCGCGGACTCCCAGGAAAAGCCGGATGTGGTGGTGCTGCCGCCTGCCCGGGTGGGGGAATATGAAAAGCAGGTGTTCACTTGCCCTGTGGATGCGCTGGAGGGGGTGCGGCTGATCTTGGCCAACATGCCCGTGCGGGTCAAAGCCTGCGGTGGCGATCAGGTTACGCTGGTGTATTACACCAGCCAGAGGGACCCCTACACCGCCCAGATCGAGAACGGCGTGCTCGCTCTGCGCTCCAACAAGGAGACGTCCCATCGGGGCGGATTCCATTTTTCCTTTATCGCCGATCACTTCTCTTTCATTTGGGACGCTTCTTCGCCAACGGTAGAGCTGAGCCTGCCGGCCAATGCACTGGTGGATTTGACGGCCCATACCAGTAACGGATCCATTAAGGCGGAGGGGCTGCGGGCGTTGTGCCAGGTCGATCTGCAAACCAGTAACAGCCGCATCAGCCTGAAGGAGATGCGGTGCATGTCCCTGGACGCCCAGACCAGCAACAGCCGCTTGGCGCTGGAGAACGTGGAAAGCAAGCAGCATTTTCGCGGCAAGACCAGTAATGCCCGCATCGAAGCAAGCGGCGTCCGCGCCGGCGGCGAAATGGTCCTGCAAACCTCCAATGCCCGGGGCGTGGTCAATGGGGCTGCCGCCCAAGTTTTTTCCCTGATCACCTCCAACGGCGGTCTCCAGGCTGATCACGTGGACGCCGGTGCGGTCACCCTGCGCACCAGCAACGGCAGTATCCGGGGCGTGCTCCCCGGCAGCGTTCGGGATTGGGCCATCCAGAGCAAAACCAGCAACGGCAGCAACAGCCTGCCCGACTTCCAAGCAGGAGAAAAGCCCTTGTCCGTGCGCACGTCCAATGGGAACATCGCGGTGGATTTTGAGCGGACGTGAGGAGGCGCGCGGCGCGGAAAAAACGATTGTCAATTGTGGAGGCGGCGCTTGGTTTGCCGGGTTGGATGGCCCATGGAAAACGAACAGATGCGGCTCCTGATCATGGAAGGCTCCCGGATGCCGGGGGCCCTCTTTTTTGCGCATTGACAAAAAGGCGGGAAGAAATTACAATATATAAGGGTAAATTTACGCATTTTAAAGGAGCGTTTATGAAGGATTTTCCCCTGTACCGGTCGCCCAAAGCGGCGGTGGTGGGTACGCTGCTGATCGCTCTGCCGGTTTTGCTTTTATCCCTGTCGACGCTAAGCGGGATGTACGCGGCGATGCTGGTGGTGTTTTTATTGCCGGTGGCGGCGTGCACGGCGGGGCTGGTGTGCGGCGCGCTGCCCATGGCGCTGGGCACGGCGGCGGGGCTGTACGCCATGTACCGCCTGGCCGGCACCCCCGGGCTGACGCTGACGGCGGCGTATCTGATACCGATTGTGGCTTGCTTTGTGCTGATGGTGGCGTTTCGGGTGCCGTTTCAGCAAAGCTGCCCGGCTTTGATCGGTGTGCACGTGGCGGCCATGGCCGGGTGCTATCTGCTTTTGCAGCGCTGGACCGGGGGCCAACTGTACACCGCCGCCGGGAGGGCGGTGATGAACGCCCTGGAGCATTGGGAACTGGGAGACACCATGCTGTACCAGTTTTATTCCATGGGCTTGATCAATCTGCCAGACAAGATGGAAGGCAAGGCGCTGCTTCCGGTGCTGGGCGGATATGTGCTCAGCGCGGAGGCACGGCAGGATTTGCTGTTGTCCCTGAACGCGCTGATCAGCAATATGCTGTCCCTGCTGATTCCTAACCTGATCGTGAGCCAGAGCATCCTGGGCGGCGTGGGCTGTTTGCTGCTGCCTTTGCGGTTTGGGTATATTGCCGCCGAGAGGCGGGCCTTCCTGTCCGAAACGGCGGACGCTGAGACCGACGAAAACGGCAAGGCAAAGGTCGACTTTCCCGATTTGCAGATGCCCAAGTTTGAAACTTGGCATCTTCCCCGGGGCATTGGCTGGCAGGTGGGCGCGGCGCTGGCGGTGGGTTATTTCCTGCGCTCCAGCGGCAATTCAGTGGCTGGCATTGCGGGGATGATCCTGTATTCTGCCGCCCATGCGGTGTTTACCATCCAGGGCGCGGCGCTGGTGAATTATATGCAGAAGATGCGGGGCACCAAGCGGGTATGGAGGATCATTGTGCCTGTGGCGCTGATGCTGTTTTCCGTGCTGGTGTTTTTGGGCATCTTTGATCAGATCAGTAATGTACGGGGCTTAAGAAAACCCCGGGAACCAAAGGAGGAAATATAAAAATGAAAGTGATTTTGTTGGCCGATGTGAAGGGAACCGGCAAGAAACAGGAGATCGTGAACGTGTCCGACGGGTATGCCCGCAATTTCCTCTTCCCCAAGAAGCTGGCCATGGAAGCAACCCCCGGCGCCGCCCGGGAAGTGGAGCGGCGGCAGGCCGCTGAACGCCAGCGGGAAACGGAACGCCGCCTGGCCGCGGAAAAAAAGGCGTCCTCCCTTCGGGGCAAGGTGGTCACCGTGGTGGCCAAGTGCGGCGCCCAGGGCCGGCTGTACGGCTCCGTCACCGGGGCGGAAATTGCCGAGGCCCTCAAGCAGCAGCACGGGGTGGAAGTGGATAAGCGGAAGATCGACCTGTCCGAACCCATCCGCTCCGTGGGCGAATCCGATATCGTGGTAAAGCTGTATCCTGAAATCAGCGCTAAGATGACCGTGCGGGTCACCGGCGGCGAGGCATAAGATGGATATGCCTGCCGCAGCCCCCGCTTACAGCGCCGTTCCGCCCCACAGCACTGAAGCCGAGCGCTCGGTGCTGGGCGCTATGCTGCAAAGCGCCAACGCCGTATCGGCAGCCACGGAAATGCTGGTGGCCGATGATTTTTACGTGCCTGCCCACCGGGAAATTTTTGACGCCGCCAAGGCCCTGAACGCCAACCACGTGGCCGTCGACCTGGTGACCATGGACGCCGAACTGTCCCGCCGGGGCACGCTGCCTGGAGTAGGCGGCATTGAATATTTAATTGAATTAACGGCCTTCGTGCCCACCACCGCCAACGTGAAGGATTATATCCGCATCGTGGGCGAAAAATCCACCCTCCGGCGGCTGATCAACGCCAGCGGCGAAATTTCAAAGGCGTGCTACGCTCAGGAGCAGGAATTGCCCCAGGTGCTGAGCATGGCCGAAAAGCAGATTTTTGACATCGTTATGCGCCGGGACGCGGGGGAAGCGCTGCAGCATATCCGGGAAGTGCTCACCCGCACCTACGAGCAAATGGAAGAATTTGCCCGGCTCCGGGGCGGCGTGTCCGGCGTGCCCACGGGGTTTATCGGGCTGGATAATCTGCTCACCGGCCTCCACGGCGGCGAACTGATCCTGGTGGGGGCCCGCCCTTCCATGGGTAAAACGTCCTTTGCCATCAATATGGCCACTCACGCCATTCGCAAGGGCAAAAAGGTGGCGGTGTTTTCCCTGGAAATGCCCCGGGAGCAGATCGCCATGCGTATCCTGTGCGGCGATGCTCGGATCAGCATGCAATCCGTGCGTAAAGGGCAGCTGCGGGACGAAGAATGGATGAAGCTGGCCCGGTCCCTGGCGCCCTTGTCCAAGAGCGAAATGTATATCGACGATACCTCCGGCATCACCCCGGGACAATTGCGCTCCCGGTGTCGCCGGCTGATGATGGATAAGGGCCTGGATATGATCGTGGTGGACTATTTGCAGCTGATGGGCTCCGACACCAAGGCGGAAAGCCGTCAGGTGGAAGTGAGCGAAATTTCCCGCAGCCTGAAGGCCATCGCCCAGGAATTGAAAGTGCCTTTGGTGGCCTGCGCTCAGCTGAGCCGCGCCAATGAAAAGCGCGGCGGCGCGGGCGGCTTCCGCCCCATGCTGAGCGACTTGCGGGATTCTGGCTCTATTGAGCAGGACGCCGACGTGGTGATGTTTTTGCACCGGGAGGCGTACTATAACAATCAGGCCCATCGGGACAGCGAACCGGCCCCCGATAACGTGGCCGAGGTCATCGTGGCTAAGCAGAGAAACGGCCCCCTGGGCACCATCAAGCTGGCCTGGATCGGCGAGTTCACGCTGTTTGATAATCTGAGCGAGCTGTGAGGGAGCGTGATAGGGGCTTCTTTCGCTCCACCTCCCGAACCAGGGCGCGTAGCATCCTGGTTTCTTCTGGCAGATAAATCCGGTTGATTGCAAAATGATCGAATGCCGCTGAAATCCATAGGATGGGGAAATTTTATCACACAGTATTGCCTGTCGACCCGGTACGATAAAAAGAATTGGGCTTTCGGGCACAAAGAAAACGACGAAAACCCCTGAGAAAAACGCAACTGAAGTGACCCCAAAAAGTTAGACAAAATATGAATTAAGCGACCAGAAGGGCTTGTTTTCTGTGAAGAGCAGGAGGCAAGC
>JAFUFC010000031.1 GCA_017470095.1 Clostridia bacterium
GGCAGCGGCAGGGCGGTCAGGACCAAGGTGACAGCGCTGCGATTGGTCAGGTAACGGCCGTTCATGCCGTCATATTTCTGCTGCAATTTAGCGTCAGGGTTTTTTTGCCAGAACAGGCAGATGTACAATTTCAGCATGTATGCCGTGGTCAACCCCGCGGCAAACAGGAACACCCACTCGCAGAAACGGTAAATGGAAAACCCCTCAATTTCCTCCGCCAGCTCCACCAAGCCTTCGTGGATCATGGTCTTGGATGTGTATCCGTTCAGCAGCGGCACGCCTGCCAGCCCCAGCGCCCCCAGCAGGAACACGATGTGCAGCAAAATTTTGCCCCGTCCAAAGCCACGCAGCTTGGTCAAATCCAGGGTGTGGGCGTTCATGTACACCGCGCCCGCGCACAGGAACAAGCATAGCTTCAGCAGAGAGTGGTTCACCATATGGCCCACCGCGCCAGACGCGGGCAGCGCCCCATGATGCCCCAGCAAAATGGCGCAGCTGAGCCCCACCGTAATGTACCCAATCTGGGACAGGGATGAACAGGCCAGGGTGCGCTTTAAGTTGACGGAAAACACCGCCAGCACAGCCCCCAGCGTCATGGTGATCAGGCCCAAGGCCAGCATCACGTGGCCGAACGCCTGGCTTTCCCCCATCAGGTTCATGCCGATGGCGATCACGCCGAACAGGCCGGTCTTGGTCAGCATGCCGCTGAGCAGGGCGCTGGCCGGGGCCGGAGCCACAGGATGGGCTTTGGGAAGCCAGATGTGCAAGGGCGCCATGCCAGCCTTGGCGCAGTAGCCCACCAGCATCAAAGCCGCGGGCAGGGCCAATTTTCCTTCGCCCATATGGTTTTTCAACTGGGCAAAGGCCAGGCTGCCCGTTTCCCTCCAGCACAGGAACATGCCCATCAGCGTCACCATACCGCAGGCCACGGACACACCCAAATACGTCTGCGCCGCCCGCATGGCCCCTTCCGTTTCCTCGTGGGCCACCCAGGGGTAGGAAGCAATGGACATAATTTCAAAAAACACGAAGGTGGTATACAGATCATCGGACAAGAAAACGCCCATCACCCCGCACAGGGTGATCATTGTAAAGCAGGCGTACCGGCCGCGGTTTTCCTTGTGATGCTGAAAGTATTCCGGGGAAAATTGGGATACGCAGGCCCACATGAAGCAGGCCAGAAACACATACATCGCCCGGAAAAAATCCACCCGGAAATGCAGCCCCAGGCCGCAAAAATCCGGCGCATCCAAAGCAAATAGCTTTCCCTGCCAAACGCCGTACGCCAGGTATCCCGCCAGGGCAAGCTGGGCCAGGGTGAATAAGCGCACCATCAGCTCCCGGATTTTTCCGTTTTTCCTTCCGCTTAAAGGAGTGATCACCGCGCCGCCCAGGGGCAGCAGCAGCAACGCCAGAATCGTTTTCACAAACCGCCACCTCCCGCCAATGTGTACAGCGCACCCATGATGCGTCCAGCATGGACGCCTGCCAGCACCACCAGCGCCGACAAAAGCACCAGCGCCAATCGCATGCACCATCCGCCTTCCTGGAATGTTTCCCCTTCCGCCAGCACCGGCTTCATGAAAAACGCGGGAAAGACCACGGTGAAAATGTAAACTGCCGTCAGCACGGCGGCAACCAGCAGCGACACCGCCCCGGCAATGGCCAGCGCGCCGCCTTCCTCAAACGCCGCCGTCACCAGGGCGTATTTGCTCACAAAGCCCGGCATGGGCGGCACGCCCATCAGCGACGCGCCTGCCAGCACATACGCCCCGAAGGTAAGCGGCAGGAATTTGCCCAGGCCGTGCAGCGTGCGCACAGAGGTGCGTCCCGTTTGCACCAGGATCGAACCGGCGCAGAAGAACAGCACGATCTTCATCAGCCCATGAAACACCATGTGGGACAGTCCCGCCGCCATGCCGTGCTCCGTCAGCAGGGACAGGCCCAGCAGCATATAGCTCAAATTGCTCACCGTGCTCCAGGCCAGGCGGCGCTTGAGGTGCGTTTCCCGCACGGCCCGGGCCGCGCCATAGAGCACCGTGGCTGTGCTCAATGCCAGCATCACGCCCTGGGCCCAGGTGCCCCGGATGAGGGCAGGCGATACCACGTAGTACAGCACCCGCATCACGGCGAACACTCCGGCATTCACCACCGCCACCGCGTGGAGCAGGGCCGTGACCGGCGTAGGCGCCACCGAGGCCGTGGGCAGCCACCGGGTCAAAGGCAGCACAGCCGCCTTGGCCCCAAAGCCCACAAAGCCCAGCAGGCAGAAAACACGCACCCATTGACTGCCGTTTTCCGTGATGGTGCCGCCCAGGGTGAAGGCCCCGGCGCCCAAAGTGGCAAAGCCCACCAGAGCCACAAAGCCCAGGGCCGCGCCGGAAAAGAGGAAAAGCATGTAAATCCGCACGGCGCGGATGCTCTCTTTATCCAATTCGTGCCACACCAACGGCAAGGTGAACAGGGTCAAAAATTCATAAGCGATATACAGGGTGAACAGGTTCTGCGCAAAGGCAAGCAGCACCGCCGCGCCGTAGGTCATGGTATACCAGGTGAAGAAATGGCCCTCCCGTTTTTCGTGCTTCATGTAATCGATGGCGTACAGGACCGCCAAGGGCCACAGCACCGCCGCCAAGGCCAGATATACCTTTCCCGCCCCATCCAGGGTCAGGGTGCACGTGAGCGTATCCGTCAGGTGGAAAATTTCAATCCGCTCCCCACCGCCGTTCACAATGAGGTACAGCGCCAGGGCGCTGGTCAGGCAAGTGGAGAGCAGCACGTAAGCCATCCTCGCTCCCCTGCGCCTGATATGCAGGCCCGGCAGCGCCGCCCCCAACACCAGCGGCAGAAGCGCACAAACAAGCAAAAGCATGGTGATCTCCTTACATCAAAGAAGCGGCCAAGGCAGTCAAATACTGGATCATGGGACCGGAGATCATGCCCAGCATAACGATCAGCGCGCTGTACACAGCCATGGGCACCAGCATCCGCCAGCCCACTTCGCACTTAGGACCGGCTACGAACTTTTCTCCGGGGAAGCAGCCGCGAATCACGATGGTGAACAGGTATGCCGCCGTCAGCACAGCGGAAATAAGCAGCGCTGTGGGGCCCACCCAGCTGTAGGAAATGCCGGTAGCCAAAGCGCCCTGGGCCAAGTTCCACTTGCTGATGAAGCCGCCAGTAGGCGGAATGCCCACCAGGCCCAGGGAAGCCACAGTAAAGAATGCGTAGGTCCAGGGCATTTGCTTGCCCAGGCCGTCCAGCTCGTTCACATAGTTTTTTTCCGTCTTATGGATGATATTGCCCGCGCCCATGAACAGGGTATTCTTCATCAGGGAGTGGAAGATCACATGCAAAATGGCCCCCACAAAGCCCACTTCCGTCATGGTGAACAGGCCAAAGAGCACATAGGACACCTGGGAAACGGAGGAATAAGCCAGCCGCTTTTTTAGCTTCTTTTCCTTGAAGGCCAGCAAGGAACCCATCAAAATGGTGATCAGGGACAGGGCCAAAAGCGTCATCTGCACCCACGTGCCCCGGAGCCGCTCCACCCCCGCGATGGAATACAGCACGCGCACAGCGCCCAGCACGCCCATCTTGGTGATCACGCCGGACAATACGGCGCTGGCCGGGGCCGGGGCCACCGGGTGCGCCGTGGGCAGCCAGCCGTGGAGCGGGAACATGCCGGCCTTCACCCCAAAGCCCATGAGCATGGCCAGGAAAATAGCCAGGGCCAAGTTTTCCTTGCCTGCCAATTGCTCCGCCGTCAGCACGCCCGAAGTAAAATCGCCGCTGCCTTCCACGGAACCCACAAAGAAAATGCCAATCAAAGCGGCGGACGCGCCGATGACGGAATAGATCAGGTATTTGATGGCGGCGGCCACCGCTTCCTTGTCCATGTTGTGCAAAACCAAGGGCACGGTCAGCAGCGTCATGGCCTCGTAAAACATATAGAAGGTGACCAGATTGCCGCTCATCGACAGGGCGTGCAGGATGCCCTGGGTAATGGTATAGAACAGGTAAAACCGCCCGGGATGCCGGTCATGCTCCAGGTACTCGGTGGCATACAGCCCAACCCCCGGCCAGATCACGGCGATCAGGAGCAGATACACCCGGCTCACGCCGTCCACCCGCAAGGTCAAAGACAGCATATCCGTCCAGCGCAGGGTAAGCTCCCCGGCCTGAGGCAGCAGTGCATTGACGGCCGCCAGCACGGCGGAAACGAATATGGTCATCAGCGTGGCAGCATTCAACGCCTTACCCCGCAGTTTCATTCCCCACCACGCCAGCGCCAGCACAATGGGAAGCAATACCGGCAGGACCAGCAAAAGATTCGACATGTTTTTTTCCTCCATTTATTCGATTATTTCATCATCATTTAAGGTATCACACAAACAGGGCAATGCCCCGATGAATCCATTCCATTACCTGACCGCCCGCCACGCCCAGGAAAACGTTCAGGGCGATCAGAGCAAGAATGGCCACGGTAAAGCAGACGTCCTTCCGAAGAGGACTTTTGACCATTTCCTGCCGCCCGCTGGGCCGATACAAGGTCAACGTAGTGCGGAGCATGTAGATCACGTTCAGCACCGTGCTGACTGCCAGCGCGCCCAGCACCACCGCCATGCGCCAACCACCCAGCTCGATGCCCGCCTGAGCCAGGAAAATTTTCGATGCAAAGCCTCCCAGCAGCGGCACGCCAATGAGCGAGCAGGCGCCCACCGCAAAGGCCGCCCCCGCCAGCGGAGCGCGGAACCCAGCGCCCCGCACATTGCGGAACCCATCGCCTTTTTCCGATACCTCCCGCAGCTTGCCCGATGCCAGAAACAGCATCGACTTGGCCGCCGAGTGGGCCAGGATATGGAACAGGGCCGCGGCCATGCCTGCCTCGGTGCCCAAGGAAATGCCCAGGAAAATGTAGCCGATCTGGGCCACGGAAGAATAAGCCACCATGCGGCTCAAATGATGCTCCCGGATGGCGTCCACGGACCCCATCACAATGCCTACTACGGCAAACATGAACAGGAAATCCCCAATCCCCTCCGCAAACAACTGCGCGCCCGCCGAGCGGAAGAATATCTTGATCAGCAGGAAGATATACATCTTCGAAATCAGGGAGGACAAAAGCGCGCTGGAAGCCACCGTAGTGCTGGCGTAGGCGTTGGGCAGCCAGGTATGGAAAGGATATAAGGCGCTTTTGATGGCGATGCCCAGGGTCATGAGCACAAAGGACAGGGAAAGGGGCGTCAGGTACTGCCTGGATGAAAGCAGCATTTTCACGTGCTCTTCGATCTGCGGGAACAGCAAATGTCCCGTCAGGCAGTACAGCATCGATACCCCCAGCAGAAACAGGCCGCTGCCCAGCAGGTTCATGAGCATGTACCGGGCGGCCCCGTACAGCGTGCGCCCTTTGTTGGTGGCGCTGATGAGGGCGCAGGCGGCAATGGTGGAAATTTCGATAAAGACGTAAGAAGTAAAAAGGTCGTTGGTGAAAGTCATGGCGCTCATGGCGGAAGTGAGCAGGCACACCATGGCGGCGTACAGATGGATTTTGTTTTCTGGCACATCTGCCTTCAGTTTCCGCCAGCCGCCTAAAACGCTCAAAAAAATCACCAGCGAAAAGGCAAGGCCGACAATGCCTTCGGTGATGCCCACGCGCAATTCATTGCCATAGGGCGCGCCGATGGCGCCCATGGGGTACGCATAGCTTTCCCCCATCCGGGCAGAGAAGAAAAGCACCAGTCCCATACCCACGCACACCAGCGCGGACAGCGCCGCCATCACACCCCGGGCCGCTTTTCCCTTCAGCACTGAGCAGACCACCGCGCACATCAACGGACACACGATCAGGAACAAGGGAATATTCTGCCACAATTGCATTGTCATTTCCCCTCTTTCCTTACCAGCTCGGCGATTTCATCGATATCCAGCGTGTGATAGCGCTGGTACAGCCGCACCGTCAGCCCCAGCATAATGGCCGTCACGCTGACGCCCACCACAATGCCCGTCAACACCAGTCCCGCAGGCAAGGGGTTCACATAATGGCTGGGATCGGTGATGCCGTTTTCATAGATAGGGGCCACCCGGGTTTCAATGTAGCCATAGGAGGCCAGAAACAGGTAAACCCCGCTGTCCATCATAGAAAAGCCGATGATTTTCTTGATCAGGTTTTTGTTCAGAAGCAGGGTGGTAAAGCCGATGCCGAACAGCACCAGTGCCGTCACTTCGTCCATGTGATCGTACAAAAGCCGCAGCATCAAAACTCCCCCCTTCTGAACATGGTGTAAAGCGCGTACATGGTGCAGGCCACCACGCAGCCTACCACAAAATTCAAAGGCAGCAGCAGCCCTGCCGACAGAATATTGCCCACGTGCCCCGCCGAAATGCCGTTGGGAATGTGGTTGGCTCCGGTAAAGAAATGATAGCCCTTCGCCAGGGAATAAAACAAAAGCGCGCACAGGGAAACCAGCTTGAAGGTGCGGAAGGTGAAGAACCGCTCCGTCTTTTTGTAGCCAAAGGCGTTCTGATACAAAATCAGCCCCGCCCCCAAAATGGCCCCGCCGGAGAAGCCGCCGCCGGGGGACAAATGGCCGTTGGCGATGATATACAGCCCGAAAATGAGCACCAGGGGCGTCAGGAGCCGGGCGCAGCACTGCAGAACTTCATCATGATGCGGTTCAAAATGCCGGTCATAGGCGTCCGCCTTGAGCTTTTGCTCTTCATCCTTTTCCCCGTGAATGCTCAGCAGCAGCAGCACCGTACACACGGCAATAAACAGCACGTGGCTTTCTCCCAGGGTATCAAACCCTCGGTAATCCAGGATGATGCCGGTAACGATGTTCACAGCGCCGGTTTCTTCCATGGTGTTTTCCACATAGAAAGCCGTCACTTCGCTGTCCACCAGCGTATCCGCGCCGCCGAACTTGGGCAGCTGCGCCGCGGCATACACCAGCACCCCGATAAGCGCCAGGCACACCGCAAACGCCGCCACGGCGTACCAGATGTTCAGCCGCTTGAGCACGTTCTTTTTGTCCAGCACGAATAATTTCTTTTGTGGTCCGGCCGGTTCCTTGGGCAGGGGCTGAGATTCGGTATCGTCCAGTTCATCCTGCATTTCCACTTCCAAAGCGGAATCCCCGTTTTCGATCCAGTCCTTCAAATGCTGGAAGGGATCATTCTTCTTCGTTTTCATCAGCTTCCCCCTCCTCCTTGATGGCATGGATTTTTTTGAGGGCAATGAACATCAAAATCGACGTTATGCCCGCGCCCACCGCCGCCTCGGTGATGGCCAGGTCCGGGGAGCGCAGCAAAATCCACACCACGCTCATGGCCAGGCCCTGGGCCATAAAGATGATCACGGCGGACAGGAGGTTTTTCGTCCTGCTGACGGCTACGGCGCACACCAGGATGAACAACAGCAAAATCACATTCAAGGCTTCCATTCCTTCGCCTCCGATTTGAAATGCTCGTCCGTTTCCCGCACCAGACGGCCGATCAAATGGCTGCACACCGGGCTGGTGAGCCAAAAAAACGCCACGATGAGCACGATTTTCAGAGAAATCCAGCTGAACCCTTCATACACAATGGCCGAAAGGCACAGCAAAAGCAGCCCCAGCGTATCCCCCATGCCGGCAGCGTGGATGCGGTTCAAAGAAAAGCGAAACCGGCACGCTCCCAGCACCGCGGTCAATTGAATCATCAAGCCAGCGATTAAAAGCAGCGCGAACACAATGAAGCGCACGGTTTCAAGCATGCTTTTCGCCCTCCTGTTCTTTCTTTGCCCGGAAGATGCCGATGTAAATACGGCACAGCAGCACCACTGCCAAGAAGGATAGCATGGCGTAGATCAGCGCGCTATCGATGAGATACTCCTCCTTGAGCAGCAGCGTCAGCAGCACGATCAGCATGATGGTCACAGTGCCGGTCATGTTGACGGCGATGATCCGGTCCGCCGTCGACGGTCCCCGCACCGCCCGGTAAAGGCACACAAACAGGCACGCGCCCAGCAAAATCAAAGCGGCCTGCATCAGCAATTCAAACACCTTATCCATGCAGCGCCTCCTCGATTTTCCTTAATTTCCTTTCAAACACCGTATCCTCCAGCCCTTGGGCCATTTCCCGCGTCAAGCAGTGGATCACAAGCTCCCCCTCTTTGCATTTCAAGGTAATGGTGCCCGGGGTCAGGGTGATCGAATTGGCCAACACCATCCGGGCCATGCGGGTTTTGAGCTGGATGGGCACGGTGCGCACCACCGGCTCCGGCCTGCCTCGGTAGATGACCCGGCACAGGGCCAGATTGGCTTTCACGACTTCCAGGATCACCGTCAGCGCGTAGCCCAGCATCAGCGGCGCCACCCGGTACACGCTCCCTTCCTTGCGCAGCGACCAATCGCAGCACCTACACAAAAAAAGCATGGCCAGTGCCGTCGCCGCGGCCCCGATTCCTACGATTTCCCAGGTGACACGGCCATTGAGAATCACCCAGAAGGCAAAGATGAGAAGCGTCATGTTTCTTCCCCTTTTCTTCCAATTAAAATACCCGTTTAAAAAATACCTGGATAGTATACACGAAGTTTGCTGAATCGGCAAGGCTTGAAACAAAAAGTTTAGATTCCGTCATGGTTGTGAAATTCTTGAAAAAGTTCAATCATTTGTAAAGGGTATGCATCAAAATATCTCTTGTGCGGTGTGCATATCTTTGTTATAATATATTGGATGAAATATCGCCGTTTGGCCCATGGAGCTTGGCGGCTTATCGCTATTCCCATCTTTCCCCGGAGGATCGATTCATGAAGCAACGCCGCCCCGTTTGTTTCCTTCTGCTGCTGTGCCTGCTGTCTTTCGTTTTATCCGGCTGCCAAGCATCCCCGGCCCCTTCCGCCGCGCCGCAGCCCACGGCCACCCCGGCGCCCGAAGTGACCAGGCTGCCCCAGGCCGCCGACACAGCGGTTGGGCCCACCCGGTATTCTCGCCGGGCCTTCGATATTTTCGATACCGAGATTCTGCTCATGGGTTATGCCGACAGCCAAGAGGATTTTAACCGCGTCGCCGACGCCACCCTGGCCCAGTTGCAGGAATACAACCAGATTTTTGACGGCTACAACGCTTACGGCGATCTTCATAACCTGTGGTATGTAAACGAGCACGCCGCCGAAGCGCCCGTCGAAGTGCCGGAAGTATTTTTCGAACTGCTCACCTGGTGCCGGGATCAATGGAACGCCGGCCACCGGCAAACCAACATCGCCATGGGCGCCGTGCTGAAAATCTGGCATGATTACCGCACAGCGGGCCTGGCTGACCCGGAAAACGCTCAGCTTCCGCCCATGGACGCATTGCAGTCCGCCTTTGAACACACCGGTTTTGAGCATCTGGTGCTGGATGAAGACAAGCGCACCGTATATTTCGCCGATCCCCAATTGCGGCTGGATCTGGGCGCGGTAGCGAAGGGCTATGCTGCCGACCTGGTGCTGCCAGACCTCATGGAAGCCATGCCTTCTTTCCTGTTGAGCCTGGGCGGCAATGTGTACGCCGGCAACGCCCCGCTGGACGGAAGAGCCAACTGGAATGTGGGCGTGCAGGACCCTAAGGCCGATCCCGTGCAGGTGGCCCTGGGCGGCACGGACATTCTGGATGTGCTGGAAGTGCACGACCTGACTGTCGTCACCAGCGGCGATTACTGGCGCTATTACTTGGTGGACGGTGAAAAATACCACCACATCATTGACCCGGAAACCCTGATGCCCTCTAAGAAAATGATCTCCGTCACCATCGTATGCAAAAGCTCCCTGCTAGCGGACTATCTGAGCACCACCCTGTTCATCCTTTCTTATGAAGATGGGTTAAAGCTCATCGAGCAACTGGACGGCGTGGAAGCCATGTGGGTAGAGCCGGATGGCGCCATCCACTTCACCCCCGGCATGAACCAGTATTCCCGGATGGTGCGCAGCACCCCGTCATAATCAGGAGATTGAAATGCAAAATCAAAATAAGCCAACCAATGCCAAAACGAAAAACATTCTCGTTATCGCCGTTCTGGTGGTCATCGCGCTGGCGCTGATCATGATCTCCCGGCTGACCATGAACCGGCAGCCCGATTTGTCCGCGTTATCCGTAACGCTCCCCCCTACCGCCGCCCCGGCGGCTATGGAAACGCCCGCTGCCGAAACCGCTCCCACCGAAACCGAAACTCCCACCTTCACCGCTGCACCTGAGGCCACCGAAGAAACTAAAGCTGGCGATGCCGCAAGCAACGCCGATGCGCAGGCCTTCGTGCTGATTTCTGTCGGCGGACGGCTGACCCAGATTGAGCCGTTGGATGAGGACCGGGACGTGGAAATCACCCAGGAAACGGGCGAAACCAATGTGATCCATATCACCCACAACGGCTTCCACATGAAATCCTCCACCTGCGATAATCAGCTGTGCATCTCCGAAGGTGAAGTGACGGTGGATAACTATACCCGCCGCATCCTGGGTCCCTATGTGCTGTGCCTGCCCAACCAGGTGGAACTGGAAATGATGGTGATCAACGCCACCACCCCGCCGGACGCGCCGGATATTTGATTTCATCTCATCCATTTTTCCCCGATTCCGTTTTTCCTTTTATCCCCCTGTCGTCCCGGGGCCTGGGGAGGCCCCTTGTCTCCGAAGCAATTCGGAGAGATAAAGAAGAAACTGCGTTTTCCGCTCACGCCGGAAAACGGAGCAAGGAGGACTGAACCCGTGAAGAAACAACTTCCTGGCTGGGCAGTGCTGCTCATCATCACCCTGGTGGCAGGCCTTGCCCTGGGCGGAACCTACGCCCTGACCAAGGACCCCATCGCCGAACAGGCCCTTCTCCAGGCGGAAGCCGCCCGGAAAGCCGCCCTGCCCGATGCGGATTCCTTTGAATCGCTGGAAATCAGCGAGGACGCGTTGGTGGATTGGGCCAATGCCGGGCTCAAAACCGTTAAGGGAAAGACCGTGCCCCTGACGCTGGAGAGCATTGACGCCATTACCGGCGCCACCGTGACCTCCACCGCTGTTGTGGACGCTATTAACGCGGCTTATGAACAATACAAGGCCAATCCGTCCGATGCTGCGTTCACCGCCGAAGCCCAGGGCTTTGCCAGCCCCGTGGCCATTGAGGCCACCTTTGACGGCGACACCATCGCCACATTAAAGATTGGTGACGACCGGTTTGCCGAAACCCAGGGGCTGGGTGCCCGGGCCCTGGAGGATGAATTCCAGAGCCAGTTCGTGGGGGGCGAGCAGGTGGCGGGTTACGTATCCCAGATCACCGTGAAGGGCTATAAAGGCCCCGTCGAGGTGACCGTAGGCCTGGATAAGGATTTAACCCTCACCGGCATTTCCGTAGGCGGCAGCGACTTTGCCGAAACCGCCGGCCTGGGCGCAAAATCGAAAGATCCTGCCTTCACCAGCCAGTTCGCTGGAAAGAAACCCCCTGTGGTGGTTATCAAGAACGGCGGCATTGCCGGTGACAACACCATCGACGCCATTACCGCTGCCACCATCACGTCCAACGCAGTTGCCGGCGGCGTGAATGAAGTGGTCAAGTTCGTCAAGCGGGATATCATGGGCATTGCCGATATCGAAATGCCTGCCCGTCCCACGGATGAATCCACCATCTTCAGCGCCACGCAGCGTGGCTTTGCCAGCAATGTGTACGTAGAAGCCGCTTTCGATGCGGACGGCAAGATCACCTATATTTCCATCGGCGACGATCAGTTTGCCGAGACCGACGGCTTTGGCGCCAAGGCGCTGGAGACCGACAGCCAGTATCCCTTCATCGGCGCGCAGATGCCTCTTGAACTGGGCGACGTGGACACGCTGACCGGGGCTACCTTCACCAAGACCGCCATCGTGGGCGCTCTGAACGAAGCGTACAGCGCCTCCCAGGGCGTGGTGGTTGAAAAGCCCGTGCAGGAAGAAGTGACCCTGCCCGAAAAGCCCGCCGAGGGCGTGTACAGTGCCACGGAGCAGGGCTTTGCCGGCCCCGTGTACGTGGAAGCCGCCTTTGATGACGAGGGTAAGGTTTCCTACCTTTCCGTGGGCGATGATTCCTTCGCCGAAACCGAGGGCTTTGGCGCCCGTGCCTTGAACGCGGAAGAAATTGCGCCCTTTATCGGCGCGAAGATGCCCCTCGAACTGGGCAGCGTTGACGCCCTGACCGGCGCCACCTTCACCAAGACCGCTATCGTCAATGCCCTGAACAAAGCTTATGACGCTTCCCAGGGCAAAGCCGAAGAGGCCCCTGCCGTTGAGGAAAATCCGGCCGCTGCCATCGTAATGCCCGAAAAGCCCGAAGTAACCTTTACCGCCGAGGCGGACGGCTTTGTCAGCCCCGTGGCGGTTGAAGCTGCTTTTGACGGCGACACCATCAGCTACCTGTCCATCGGTGATAAACGTTTTGCTGAAACCGAAGGCCTGGGCGCGAAGGCCCTGGAGCCCGAAACTGCTCTGGCGCTGCTGGGCAAGCAGGTGCCCCTGAAAGCGGAGGATGTGGACATCCTGACCGGCGCCACGTTTACCAAAAACGCCGTGATCGCCGCCGTGAACAAGGCCTACGACAAGGCCCAGGGCGCCGCTGCCGCTCCCGCCCAGGAGGAAGCGCCTGCCGCCGAAAAACCTGAAATCACCTATACCGCCGACGAGCAAGGCTTTGGCGGCCCCGTGCATGTGGAAAGCGCGTTTGACGCCGATGGAAAGATCACCTGGATCGCCATTGGCGATGACGCTTTTGCCGAAACCCCCGGCCTGGGCGCCAACGCCCTGACTCCGGAATTCCAGGCCCAGTTCATTGGCAAACAGATGCCCATCGCCCTGACGGACATCGACGCCATCGCCGGCGCCACCATCACCTCCACTGCCGTGGTGAACGGCCTGAACGCCGCTTATGAAGCGTCCCAGCCTGCCGCTCCCGCTGTGGAAGAGCCTGCCGTGGAAGAGCCTGCCGCGGAAGAGCCTGCCGCGGAAGAGCCTGCCGCGGAAGAGCCTGCCGCGGAAGAGCCTGCCGAGGACGACCCGGACGTGCTGGATGAAAGCGAAGTGCCCACCGTCACCTATCGTGCCCTGGGCTCGCTTCCCTCCTATGAGGGAGAAGCCATCACCTTCTTTAATGTCATCAAGGCAAACGCCACCTTTGAAGACGGCAAAATTGCCACCCTGTCCCTGAGCGAAAAGCCTGTTGGAACTGACAATTACGCGCCTTTGCCTCAGGATGAAGCATTGAAGGCCCAGCTGATTGGCCGCGCGGTTCCCATTGCAGAGGAAGATATCACCGTCGATAACATTGCCGATTACACCAAATCTGCCGTTGTCCTGGCCGTGAACCAGGCCTACTCCGGCATGTCGTCCATCGGCATCATCGGCGGGGCCGACGGCACCACGGCCATTCTCGTCACGGAAAACGCTGCCTGGTACACCGGCGAATCCATCATTTATTTCACCGTCATCCAGGCCAATGCCGCCTTTGACGGCAACACCCTGGCAGCGCTGAACCTGAGCAAAAAAGCGGTTGGATCAGACGAATACACGCTTCTTGACAACGCCGACGCCTATCAGCAGGCGTTGACGGGGAAAATGGTTCCCTTGCAGGAGAGCGACGCGGCGGTAGAAGACGCGGAATATGTGAAAACCGCCGTGGTCATCGCCATCAATGAAGCGTACGCGCAATCCCTTGCCGGGCAGCAGTGACCGGTCAACAGAAGAAAGGAAGGATTGGCATTGCAGAAAAAGACATTCCGGCGGGGGATCCATCCCCTGCATCGCGCGCACGAAGGCAAAATGCCAACGCGCAACGAATCCATTCGTGATTATGTATCGGATACTGTGACCATCTCCATGGCCATGAACATTGGCACTCCCGCCAAGCCCTGCGTCAAAAAAGGCGATCAGGTGCTGGTGGGCCAGGTGATCGGCGAAGCCCAGGGCTTCATGAGCGTGCCCGTGCACGCCAGCGTGTCCGGCGAAGTAACTGCTGTGGAGCAGATCGCTTCCCTGGGCACCGGCCCCATGATGGCCGTCACCATTAAGAACGATTTTTCTGATACTTGGGTGGAATTGAATCCCCTGGGCAGCGTGGAGCACGTTGACCCCGCCAAGATCATCCCCGCCATTCAAGCGGCGGGCATCACCGGCATGGGCGGCGCTTCCTTCCCTACCCACGTAAAACTCACCTTCGGCCAAGGCAAAACCTGCGACACCATCATCGTCAACGGCGCGGAATGCGAAACCCACCTGACCGCCGATTACCGCCTGATGCTGGAAAACAGTGTGCGCATCGTGGACGGCTTGCGGGCCGTGATGCGGGCCACGAACGTGAAAACCGGCATCATTGCCATCGAGGATAACAAGATGGAAGCCGTGGCCGCCATGCAGAAGGCAGTCCATGGCCGGGAAGGCGTGCGCGTGCAGGTGTTGCGCACCAAGTACCCCCAAGGCGGTGAAAAACAGCTGATCGAAGCCATTACCGGCCGTCAGGTGCCCTCCGGCGGCCTGCCCATCGATGTGCACACTGTGGTGCTCAACGTAGGAACCTGTGCCGCCATCGCCGATGCCGTCATCGACGGCAAGCCCCTCATCAGCCGCGTGACCACCGTGACCGGCGCTGTCCGCAAGCCCTCCAACCTGCGTCTGCGCATTGGCACTATCACGGAAGACATCATTGGCGAATGCGGCGGCTATGCCGAAACCCCGGGCAAGATTTTCTTTGGCGGGGCCATGACCGGTATCTGCATTCCCAACGACAATATGCCCATCATGAAATCCACCAACGGCATTGTGGTGTTCAACGAAAGGGACAGCAAGAGCAAGAACGAAAGCCCCTGCATCCACTGCGGCCGCTGCGTGGCAGCCTGCCCCATCGGCCTGAACCCCTACCAGATCAAGGTGGCAGCGGACAAGAGCGATTTTGAATCGGCCGCCAAGCTGCACGTGATGGACTGCATTCTGTGCGGTTCCTGCGCCTATATGTGCCCCTCCCGCCGTTGGCTGACCCCTTCCTTCAAATATGCCAAAGATCATCTGGCCGCAGAAGCCAAGGCCAAGCAGGCCGCTGCAAAAGGAGGAGAGAATAAATGAGCCTGAGAATCTCCACGGCGCCGCATGCGCACAGCCCGGTTACCACCCAGCGGCTGATGCTCTACGTGCTCATCGCCTTGCTGCCCGCGGCGGCAGCCGGTATTTACGCTTTCGGTTTTTCCGCGCTGCTGACGCTGTGCATCGCCTGCGTCAGCTCCGTGTGCGCTGAATTCATCTGGCAGAAGATCGCCAAGCAGGAAGTGCGCGTGGGCGATCTGAGCGCCTTGGTCACCGGCCTGATCCTGGGCTTGAACCTGCCCGCCACTGCTCCCTGGTGGATGGTGGTGATCGGCTCCTTCTTCGCCATCATGATCGTGAAGCAATTGTTTGGCGGTCTGGGCGATAACTTCCTCAATCCCGCCCTGGCGGCGCGGGCTGTGCTGCTGGCCTCCTGGCCTGTGCATATGACCAATTACGTCACGCCCACCTTCTTCCAGGCCGGCGTAGACGCTGTGTCGACCGCCACTCCCCTGGCCACCAAAGGCGCGTCCCTGATGGAATTGTTCCTGGGTCAGATTCCCGGCACCATCGGTGAAGTGAGCAAGGCGGCCATCCTGGTGGGCTTCCTGTTCCTGCTGGTCACCGGCACCGTCAACTGGCGCATCCCGGTGATCATGGTGGGCAGCGTGTTCTGCTTTAGCTGGCTGCTGGGCGGCTCTGTGGACGGGGCGCTGATGGCCATCCTGTCGGGTGGTGTGATGTTTGGCGCGGTCTTCATGGCCACCGATTACGTCACCTCTCCCATCACCCCCTTCGCCCAGGTCGTGTATGCGTTCTTGGCGGGCCTGATCGTGGTGGTGATTCGGCAGTTTGGCAGCTATCCTGAAGGCGTCACGTTCGGCATTCTGCTGATGAACATCGTCACGCCTTTGCTGGACCGGTTCCTGCCCCGGAAGATTTACGGCTATCAGAAGGAGGCTAAAAAGGCATGAGCGAGAAAAAAAGCCTGGGCGGCGTGCTGCTCAATGGCATTGTCAATGAAAACCCCACCTTCCGCCTGGTGCTGGGCACCTGCCCCACCCTGGCGGTTACCTCCAGCGCGCTGAACGGCCTGGGCATGGGCGCCGCCGCCACCTTCGTGCTGGTGTGCTCCAACGTGGCCATTTCAATGCTGCGCAAGTTCATCCCCGATCAGGTGCGCATTCCCGCGTTTATCGTGGTGATCTGCACGTTCGTTACCATGGTCCAATTGCTGATGCAGGCCTTCGTTCCCTCCCTGTATGAAAGCCTGGGCATGTTCATTCCCCTGATCGTGGTGAACTGCATCATCCTGGCTCGAGCGGAAGCCTTCGCCAGCAAAAACTCTCCCCTGCCCTCCGCCTTTGACGGCCTGGGCATGGGCCTGGGCTTCACCCTGGCCCTGACGCTGATGGGCTCCATCCGCGAATTGATCGGCAACGGCTCGGTCTTTGGCGTCAACATCCTGGGCGCGTCCTACCAGCCCATGCTGCTGATCGTGCTGGCCTCCGGCGGCTTCCTCACCTTTGGCTTGCTGCTGGGCACGTTCAACCTGATCGTAAAGAAAATTGAGAAGAAAAAAGCGGCGAAGGAGGTACAGGCGGCATGAGCAGCGTAACAGATGTGCTCCTTTTCATGGTCAGCTGTATTTTGACCAACAACTTCATCTTCTCCCGGTTCCTGGGCTGCTGTCCCTTCCTGGGCGTAAGCAGCAAGGTGGAAACCTCCGTCAGCATGGGCCTGGCCGTCACCTTCGTGATGACCATCGCCTCCCTGTTCTGCTGGCTGATCTATAACCTGCTCCTGGTTCCCCTTAGGCTCACCTACATGAGCACCATTTCCTTCATCCTGGTCATCGCAGCCCTGGTACAGTTCGTGGAAATGTTCCTGAAAAAGAGCAGCCCCACGTTGTACAGCGCCCTTGGCATCTACTTGCCCCTGATCACCACCAACTGCGCCGTTCTGGGCGTGGCCACTCTGAACATGAACAGCGGCTACGGCCTGCTGCAAGCCGTGCTGAACGGCACCTTCTCCGCCCTGGGCTTCCTGCTAGCCATTGTGCTGATGGCAGGCGTCCGGGAACGGCTGGAAAGCAGCAAGATTCCTGCCTGCATGAAGGGCTTCCCCATTACCCTGGTATCCGCCGGGCTGATGGCCGTGGCCTTCATGGGCTTCAGCGGCCTGGTATAAAGGAGGAAACGTACATGACGATTCTGTATGCCGGGCTCCTGCTGGGCGCCCTGGGTGTCATTTTCGGCGGAGTGCTGACCTTCGCCAGCAAAAAATTCCACGTGGAAGTGGATGAACGGATTGAAAAGGTGCGCGAATGCCTGGGCGGCGCCAACTGCGGCGCCTGCGGCTACCCCGGCTGCGATGGCTTCGCCGCCGCCGTGGTGGAGGGCAAAGCGCCCATCAACGGCTGCGCGCCCGCCGGTGAAAAGGGCGTGAAGGGCATCGCCGCCATCATGGGCATGGAAGCCGTCACCAGCGAAAAGATGGTGGCCCGCATCCTGTGCCAGGGCGAAAACGGCATTGCCAAGGAACGCTACGCCTACGACGGCTACCAGAGCTGCGCCACCGCGGCTGGCCTGGCCGGCGGCCCCAAGGATTGCCGCTTTGCCTGCCTGGGCCTGGGCGACTGTATGGACAAGTGCGCTTTCGGCGCCATCAGCATGAAGGACGGCATTGCCCACATCGATGAAACCAAGTGCACCGCCTGCGGCGCCTGCGTGAAGACCTGCCCCCGGGCTGTGATCAAGCTGCTGCCCCTCTCCTCCAACGTGATCGTCCGCTGCCGCAACAGCGACGTGGCCCGCGTGGCCCGCGCCGTGTGCATGGACGCCTGCATTGGCTGTGGCCGCTGCAAGAAGGAATGCCAGTACGAAGCCATCACGGTAGAAGGCGGCTTCGCTCGCATCAACCCTGACAAGTGCACCCGCTGCGGGGCCTGCGCTGCCGTGTGCCCCTGCAAGTGCATTACTATCGGATAAGAAGCCATACGGCCTGCCTCCCCAGAATCAACATTCTGGGGAGTTTTTTTATACGCTTTTTATCCACAAAAATAGGGTTATCCATTCTCTTACAAGATTGGATAACCCATTTTAGATATTCCTGATATCTTGTCAGCTTGCGCTGGGTTCTTCCGGCAGCGCAGCCGGACGCCGTGAGCGATGAGCGACCGGTTTGCGAGGCGTTTCGCTCAATTCCAGCTGGGGTTTTTCACCCTTTTCAATCACAGCCTTGGTAATCACGCACTTACGCACGTCCTTCCGGCCAGGCAGATCGAACATGGTGTCCAGCAGGGCCCCTTCGATGATGGCCCGCAGGCCGCGAGCACCGCTTTTGCGGGCGATGGCCTGGTTGGCAATGGCCCGTAGGGCGTCCTCATCAAAAATTAGTTCGATGCCGTCCAAATCCATCAATTTTTGATACTGCTTCACCAGGGCATTCCGAGGCTCGGTGAGGATCTTCACCAGCGCGCTTTCATCCAGCGCATCCAGCGTAACCGTCACCGGCAGACGACCTACAAATTCAGGAATCAGGCCGAATTTGAGCAGATCCTCCGGCCGCATTTGCCGCAGCACGTCGCCCACGTTCTTTTCCTTATCCCCTTTGGGGTCGGCGCCAAAGCCCAGGGCTTTTTTGCCGATGCGCTGCTCGATCAGCTTCGATAAGCCATCGAACGCGCCGCCGCAGATGAACAAGATGTTGGTGGTATCGATCTGCAAGCATTCCTGGTGGGGATGCTTACGGCCACCCTGAGGCGGAACATTGGCCACCGTGCCCTCCAGGATCTTGAGCAGCGCCTGCTGCACGCCTTCGCCGCTCACATCCCGGGTAATGGACACGTTTTCGCCCTTCCGGGCAATCTTGTCAATTTCATCAATGTAGATGATGCCCCGCTGGGCAGCCTGGATATCATTCCCCGCAGCCTGGATCAGCCGCAGGAGGATATTCTCCACGTCCTCGCCCACATAGCCCGCCTCGGTCAAGGCCGTAGCATCCGCGATGGCGAAGGGTACGTTCAAAATCCGTGCCAGGGACTGGGCCAGGTAGGTTTTGCCGCAGCCGGTGGGGCCCACCATCAGGATGTTGGACTTTTGCAGTTCCACATCATCCTTCTTTTTCTTGGCGGTGATGCGCTTGTAGTGGTTATATACCGCCACGCACAGCGTCCGCTTGGCCATTTCCTGACCCACCACGTATTCGTCCAGCACAGCCTTCATCTGGCTGGGCAGGGGAATTTCGCCCATTTCAGGAGCAGAAGTCATGATATCCATATCATCGGCCACGATCTCCTGGCACAGGGCAATGCATTCGTTGCAGATATACGCTCCCGGCCCCGCAATAAGGCGGCGTACCTGATCCTGGGTCTTTCCGCAGAAGGAGCAGCGCACTTTCCGGGAATTCGTCATATCGTCCTTTGCCATGTTTACCTCGTTGTCTCCTTATTTCCGGGGCTGATAGATTTCATCGATGATGCCATACGCCAGCGCTTCCTGGGCAGACATGAAATAGTCCCTTTCCACATCGTGGGCAATTTTGTCCAAGGGCTGGCCAGTCATTTCCGCCATCAGGCTGTTCATCTTTTTCTTGGTGCGCAGCAGCCATTCGGCATGGATGGTCACATCGGTGGCCTGGCCGGAGGCGCCGCCGGAGGGCTGGTGAATCATCACTTCGCTGTTGGGCAGCGCCAGGCGCTTGCCCTTTTCCCCAGCCATCAGCAGGAAGGCGCCCATCGACGCCGCCATGCCCACGCACACGGTGCGCACTGGGCATTTGATGTAGTTCATGGTATCGTAGATCGCCATCCCGGAGGTAACGGAGCCGCCCGGGCTGTTGACAAACAGAGAGATATCCGCGTCGGGATTATCCGTTTCCAGGAACAGCAGTTGGGCCACCACGGCGTTGGCCACCTGGTCGTCAATCTGGCTGCCCAGAAATACCACCCGGTCTTTCAGAAGCCGGGAATAAATATCGTAGGAACGTTCGCCATGAGCGGTCTGTTCCACAACATAGGGGATCAAGGACATGTTCGCCTTTCCTCCTTCCATTCCATCCTCTATCATATGATGGTTCAATAGAAATTATTCTTCGTCCTGCTTTTCCGCGGCTTCGGCCACCTGTTCGATAGCGGCGGCGGCATCGGAGGCGCTGATTTCCTCAGCTTCATCCTTGGTTTCCACCTTGGCTTCGCTGACGATCAGATCGACCACCTTGCGGATAGCAGCATTGTCCTTCAGATATTCCATCTGACGTTCGTTCAGGTTCTTCTTGAACGCTTCCGCTTCCTGGCCGGCGCGCTCGGCTTCTTCCGCCACGGCTTTTTCGATTTCTTCTTCGGTGGGCACGATGTTTTCAGCCTTCACCATCGCTTCCAGCACCAGCTGCATCTTCACCCGGTTCTTGGCTTCGGGGCGGTACATTTCCTTCACCGCGTCCTCAGTCTGGCCGGTGTACTTGAGGTAATCCTCATACCGCAGGCCCTGATACGCCATGCGCATCTTCATTTCCCGGATCATCAGGTCGATTTCATCTTCGATCATAGCGTCGGGGATATCACAGTCGGCGGCATCAACAGCCTGCTGCACCAGTTCGTTTTCCAGGCGCACTTCGGCGTTCTTTTCGGCCCGGTCGGTCAGCTCCTTGACGATGTTCTGCTTATATTCGTCAAAGGTGTTGAAATCGCTCACGTCGGCGGCAAAATCATCATCCAGTTCAGGCTTCACCTTGGTCTGGATGCCGTTCACTTTCACATGGAAGACGGCGTCCTTGCCCTTTAAGTTTTCCGCGTGATATTCCTCAGGGAACTTGACCTGCAAATCCTTTTCTTCGCCGATCTTCATGCCGATCATCTGCTCTTCAAAGCCGGGAATGAAGTGGCCGGAGCCAATTTCCAGGGTCTGGTTATCGGCGGTGCCGCCTTCGAAGGCCACGCCGTCCACGCTGCCGGCGTAGTTCAGGTTCACCGTGTCGCCGTTTTCAACGGCCCGGTCTTCCACGTCAGCCATGGTGGTGGCTTTATCGACATCCTGCTGGATGCGATTGTCAATTTCCTCATCCGTCACCTTGTGGACGTACTTGGTGGCCTTCAAGCCCTTATAATCACCCAGGGTGATTTCAGGCTTCACATACACCTTGACGGAGAATTTCAAGTCCTTGCCAGCGCCGATCTGGCTCACGTCGTCCATTTCGGGCCTGTCGACCGGCTGCAGATCATTTTCCTTCACAGCGGCTTCGTATTCTTCGGGGAAGAGGATTTCCAGCGCGTCATCATAGAACACGCCTTCGCCGTACATGTTTTCGATGATCTTGCGGGGCGCCTTGCCCTTGCGGAAGCCGGGCACGTTCACCTGTCCGCGCACTTTCAGATAGGCTTTCTGCATCGCGGCGTCGAATTTTTCGGCGGCGACTTCAAAAGCAATTTTCACTTGATTTCCAGAGATTTTTTCAACCGTGTAACCCATTAGGAACACCCTCCAATTTCGCCTTTCGGCAGCCTTGTGCCCCATGCTATACATAAAGCACTACCCTATATGATAACATAGAACCCCTTAGAATGCAAGCTTTTTCCTACGTTTCCATCGCTTCCAAGCAGAAATATTTCCAGATTTGACCCATTTTCCCGCTTGGACGCAAAAAATGTGCCGCGGTTGTTTTTTCCGCGGCACAATATGGATGGATCCATCTATCTTGTCAGGCAGCGCTGAATGAACGCGCCCAGCTGAATATTGGACGCTTTGCTTTCCTCAAAACCGAAGGCCTGGAACACGTGGCACATGCCCTCCCAGCGAATCAAATGAGCGTCCACATGATCCCGGATCATGGCCTTTTCCAGGCTTTCCGAATCGCTCAGCAGAATTTCGTGGGTGCCGCAGTGAATTTCTGTGGGCGGCAGTCCGGTAAAATTCCCATACAAGGGCGAAATGGCCGGGTCGGTTAAGCGTTCCTTTCCCCCGGCAAAGGCAATGGCGCTGTCCATCAATTCGTCTGCGTTCAGCGTGGCATCCACCTGAGCCAAAGCCCGGTAGCTGTCTCCCTGCTGGGCCAGGTCCACCCAGGGCGACAGCAGCGCCAACCCAGCAGGCATCGGCTCTCCTTCGTCCCTCAGTTTCATGGCCAGCGCCAACGCCAGATTGCCTCCGGCGCTTTCCCCCACAAACACGATGCGGTTTGGCGCGTATCCGCCCTGATCAAGCAAATACCGGTAAGCCCGCAGGGCATCTTCGATCTGAGCCGGATAGGAAAATTCCGGCGCCAGGCGATAAGAAAAAGTCAGCGCTGGCACGCCGGACGCGGCGCAAATGGGCGAAATGATGGCCCGGCATTGCAGCATGCCGCCGGACACATAAGCCCCGCCGTGGAGATGCAGAATGGCCGCGTCGGAAAAAAGCCGGGTGTGGGGGTACACTTTCATGGCAGGCATGCCCAAATCCGGCACCGCCGCGGCGGTGGTGCCGTTCAAACGCATTTTCACCACCCGCTCCAGCGGCGGATCGATCTGCATAATATCGTTGCTGATGCCCGTCATCAGCCGCTTATGCGAGCGGATCAGGCCCAGCATCCCCTGGCTGCGCTTGGTTGGCACCCTATCCCTCCTGCAATGCGTAACGCCGGACGGCTTTGGCAAAGCCGCCATTTTGATTGGTATCCGTCACATATCGGGCGGCTGCTTTCGTTTTCTCTGATCCATTGCCCATGGCCACGCCATAACCGGCGATGGCCAGCATGGGAATATCGTTTTCCTCATCCCCCAAGGCCATCACTTCTTCCAGACCGATACCCATGCGCTCGGCAAAATCCTGAATTCCTCGGCCTTTGTCGACGCCTTCCGGCATAATTTCAATATTCCCAGGGCCGGACTGGGTAATCAAAATGCCGTCAATGCCCCGCAAACGCTCCCGGATAAGCGCAAGGGGTACATTGTTGCACACGTAAAATTTATGCACGCCTTCTCGCACAAACGCCCGGGCCGCTTCTGTGCCATGGTAATAAGAAAAGCCCATGGCCGTGATCCGCTGTCCATACACCAGTTCGGAATGATGGGGCACGGAAGCGCTACTGGTGCAGATAGCATGGCTGCCGAAAATGAAATAATCCGCCCCGTTTTTTTCCAGCACAGCTTGCACCTGCCGGGCCGCATCCCCGTTCATCAAACGCCGCTGGATGGGGCGCAGCTGCTCATCCACAATATTGCCCCCATTTTCGCCAATCACAGGGCAGCGCAGGCCGTAATCCTCCAGCAGCAAATGCACATTTTCCGGAAACCGGCCGGAGGCAACGGCTACCGTAATGCCGGCCTTCTGGGCGTCCCGGATGGCGGATACGTTTTCCGGCGGAATCACGCCCTGCCGGTTCAGCAGCGTGCCGTCAATATCAGTTGCAATCAAACGGACTGGCATCGTTTGTTTTTCGACTCCTTTATCGTTAGAAGGGCGGCTCAATGGCAAAATGCATGCCATCCAGGTACGACAGCGCGCCGCCGGGATACAGGGTCAATTCGGTGGCGCACAGTTTTAAATTGCCCACGGCCTTCATGCGCCGGTTCAGCTCCCGGTCGCCATACTTATCATCTCCCAGCAAAGGATGGGACAGAAAGGCCATATGAGCCCGGATTTGATGGGTGCGGCCGGTGAGCAGCGTCACTTTCAAACGGGACAGGGTGCCGTCAAAGGCGATGGTTTCATACTGGGTGGCGATAGGCACGGCTCCAGGGGTCGCATGGGTGACGATGCGCACTTTTGCGCTTTCCGCATCCTTTACCAAATACGCTTCCTTCACCGCCGATGGCGGACGCATCTCCCCCCGTGCCAGGCACTGGTAAATTTTCGTTAGCTTCCTATACTTGAACGCATCCAGCAAAATCTGCTGGCTTTCATCGTCCTTGCACAGCAGCAAAAGCCCCGAAGTTTGATTATCCAGCCGGTGGCACAGCCGGGGCGTATAGGCATTCCCAGCCCGAGACAGCATTACGCTTTGCACCGTCATGCCATCCCAGTCATCCGCCTCGCAGCTGATGCCCGCAGGCTTATTGATGATCACAATGCGATTATCCTCATACACGACGGGCATCTGTGGCAGGAAATTGGTGTACACCTGAACAAGGGCATCAGCCGTCACGCAGGCGTCCCGGCTCACCCGCTTGCCGCTCATTTTCACATCCTTGTTTTTAAACGCGTCCCGAATCACATGCTGGGGCAAAAGCGGCATGGCTTTTCCCAGATAATCGTCAACGCGCTTTCCCTCCGCCTGCCGGGGCACTTTGGCTTCGTATACCCGCATCAGTTCAGCACCGCCGAGGGCATGCCCATCCACCGCACCGTCTGCAAATGCAATTGGGTGAGGGCGTCGATCATCCGTGGCGTGGGCAGCACGCACAGCATGCTCTCCAGCACCTCCCGCATTTCCGATAAGCGCGCCCCTTGCTTGGCCATCATGCGCAGATCCTCCAGGGCCTCATCCTCGCCGTATTCCGGCCGCACGGCCCCGATCAGCGCGCCCCGCATGGCTTCGCAGGAGGCCACCTCCTCCGGCAAAATACCGTTCATGCCGCCCAGCATCATTTCCCGGGTGAGATGGGTTTCCGGGGGCTGCAATTGGGACAGCGTATGAATCAAATGATCCGGGTCGGCCAGGCCGGGATGCAGAAGCAAAATTTCCCCCTGACCGGTCTGCACATAATCAAAAGCGGTTTTGAGATACCGGGCAATATACAAATCAGTATTCCCATCCCCATCTTCCTGAAGCTGAGCCTTCAAATGGGCGGCAGGCACCCCGGCATGCAGAAAGCCGGACAGGTACAAAAGGCTGTGCAGCGTGGCGTCAAACGAAAAAATCTTTTCTCGGATACGGGCATACTTTTCCGACAGCATGGCCTGGGTGATCAGGCCAAAGAGGCTTTCCTCCAGCCGCAGCACAGCATGATCCTCTTCAGTAACTTCCAGGGCGCACCAAAGCCGGGAAATGAGCCCCTCGGCGGCGCTGATCTCATCCCAATCGGACAAATACGCCTGGCCGCCGTTCATCAGCATGCGCTTGACCAATTCATCCTCCCGGGGCGATAAAAAGCAGGCTTCCTGACTTACGTGAGTGAGCACCTTTTCGCACAATTCCTGACGGGTAGGTGCCGGCGCGCGTTTTTCCTGGGCATAAAAGGAAAAGTAAAACAATTTTTCCACTTCGTCCTGGCACAGTTCGCCAAAGATGCCGGCCCCGGGGCAACGGGACAGCCTGTCCTGGCACGCCTCCAGCTGCTGCTCCCGCATCACGCTCATGGTCTTATCGCACCAGCGTTCCAGCCGGCTCGTGTTCATTCTCAGCAAATCCTTTTCTCCCCCTCCGCCGCAAAATCCCGTGTGTACATCTATAAAAATTATACAAGCATTTGATGCCCTGTCAAGCCTTTTTCATAGGAATACCAATTCAGCCGTTTTGGGCCATTTTCAGCATTTCTTCTTCGGAAATCACAGGGATTCCCAGGGTTTGGGCCTTTGCCAGCTTGCTGCCCGCGTTTTCTCCAGCCACCACGTAAGCAGTTTTCCGGCTGACGCTGCCGGACGCTGTGCCGCCGTTTTCCCGGATAAAGTTTTCTGCTTCCTGACGGGACAGGGTGGGCAGCGTACCGGTCACCACCAGCGTCATGCCGTTGAACGCCCCGCCGGCGGCCCGCGCTTCCGTTTGAGGGGTAACCCCCGCGGCCAGGAGCCGATCGATCATGGCCTGGTTTTCTGGGAAGGAGAAGAAATCGATCACGCTCTGGGCCACGATCTCCCCCACCTCGTCGATGGCCAGCAACGCTTCCATGGAAGCATTCCGCACGTTCTCCAGCGTGCCAAAGGCGGCGGACAAATCCCGGGCCGTGCGGCGGCCGATATTGGGGATGCCAATGGCCAGGAGGAATTTCGATAGTCCGCAGTGCTTGCTGCCCTCCAGCGCGTCAATCAGGTTTTGGGCCCGCTTGTCCTTAAAGCCCTCCAGCGTCTGCAATTGTTCCACCGTCAGGTGGTACAGATCAGCCGCGTCCCGCACACCCAGTTTATCGTACAAAAGATCGGCGGTCTTTTCGGAAAAGCCCGTAATGTCCATGGCGTCCCGGGACGCGAAGTGGGAAAGCCGGGCCACCGCCTGGGGCCGGCAGGATTCCCGGTTCAGGCAGTACAGATGGGCCCCCCGCACCGTGACCGGCCCGCCGCAGGCGGGGCATTTGTCCGGCAGCAGGATGGGCGCGCCTTCAATGCCATCTTCAACCCGGCCCATGATTTCGGGAATCACGTCATTGGAGCGGCGGATCCACACCGTGCAGCCCAACGTTAAAGATTTGCGCTGGATATCGCCCATGTTGTTGAGGGTGGCTTTTTTCACCGTCACTCCGGCAAAGTCCACCGGAGATACGTGGGCCAGGGGCGTCAATTTGCCCGTACGGCCCAATTCCCAGGTCACCTTTTCCAGCGTGGCCGTGTTTTCCTCGGCAGCGAATTTGTAGGCTACCTCCCACCGGGGAAATTTGTCCGTAAAGCCCATCATTTGCCGGGTGCGGTAATCCATCACTTTCACCACCGCGCCGTCAATGAGGAAATCAAGCGTGGGCCGCCGCTCCTCAATCTGCCGAATCAGGGCCATGGCTTCCTGCCGGTTGGCCGCCACTTCAAAATAAGGGTTCACGGGAAAGCCCTGTTCCTGAATAAAGCGCAGCATGCCCCGATGGTCGGTATAAGGCGGATTTTCAATGGTGCCCACCGAATAGAAATAGGCGGACAAATTGCGGGACGCGGTCACCGCCGGGTCCAGGTTGCGCAGGGCCCCGGCAGCGGCGTTCCGGGCGTTTTTCAGCGGTTCATCCGCCGTTTTATTGTATTTTTCCAAGGCGCTCAATTTCATAATGCACTCGCCGTGCACTTCGATCAGGCCCTTCCAGGGGATGGTCAGCGGCACATCCCGAATGGTGCGGGCCTGGGGCAATATGGCTTCTCCCACTTCCCCGTTGCCCCGGGTGGCGGCCTGAATGAGCACGCCGTTTTCGTAAGTCAGGTTCAGCGTCAGCCCATCCAGCTTGTACTCCACCGCATAGGAAAGAGGCGGCAGGGAAGCATCCTGGGAATGCAACTTCTCGGTCCGGTCAAACCAGGCGTTCAATTCATCTTCGCTCTGGGTTTTATCCATGCTCCACAGCCTTGTGATATGCCGGTGCTGGCGGAAAGCGGCCAAAGGCTCCCCGCCCACCCGCAGGGACGGGGAATCGGGCAGCACGGTGCCCGTTTCCTTTTCCATGGCCTGCAATTGGTTGTAAAGCCGATCCCACTCCGCGTCGGAAATCACTGGGTTATCCAGCACATAATAGGCTCGGGCCGTTTCATTCAGGTAATCCACCAGGGAGCGCATATCGATAAAATGCTTGTCCACGACGGCTTCTCCTCCTGTTGAAAGGAGGGGTTCTCCCGTCTGGGAAAGAACCCCTTATCTTTTATCATTCCTCAATTTTTACAATAGGCGCAATGGAAAGGGAAAACTCCTTGGTGCCATAAGCCGTGAAAGCAATGACGATGCGGGCGTCCGCGCCGCTGCCCTTCACTTCCTGCACCACCCCTTCCCCAAATTTCCGGTGCAGCACATGATCCCCCGTGCGGAACAGCTGGTTCATAGCGCCGGAGGACACATTCCGAGCCGCCGAGGGAACGAAACCCTTCTGCACCCCGGGAATATTCAGCGCGCCTCGGGAATTGGCCGCCATACCGGGGGTGCCAAAGCTCAAATCCCGGGACCGCTCCCGCCGGGAAGGCATCACGGGCTTAGGCGGTTCCGGCGTGAAAGAACGGCGGCTGGCTTCTGCCCACTCATCCACCAACAGCCGCTCCGGAATTTCCTTCAGGAACAGGGAAGGCGGGTTGTGGGTGATCTGGTTAAACAGCATCCGCCGCCGGGCAAAGGACAAAAACAGCCGCTTCCGGGCCCGGGTCAGGCCCACGTAGCACAGCCTGCGCTCCTCCTCCATTTTCTTTTCTTCCATCACCGACCGCATGGAAGGAAAAATGCCTTCTTCCAGCCCGCACAGGAACACCGCGTCGTATTCCAATCCCTTGGCGGAGTGCAGGGTCATCAGCGTCACATACTGGGGCGCTTCCTCCTGCCGGTCCAGGTCGGTGACCAAGGAGACGTTTTCCAGGAACGCTTCCAGCGTCTTTTCCTGGCTCTGGTTTTCAAATTCCTTGGCCGCGCCGGCAAATTCCATCAGGTTTTCCAGCCTGGTGCGAGCTTCGTCGCTGTCCTCAATTTCAAACTGGGCTTTAAGGCCCGTTTCCGTCAGCATTTTTTCCACAAATTCAGACAGCGGCATGCTGTCCTTCATGGCAGTCAGCTTCATCAGCAGCAGGGCAAATTCCCCAATGCACTTCCGGGGCCGGGAGGACAGGGTTTCCGGCGGATCGTTGATTACGGAGAACAGGGGCAGCTCCTCCTGCCTTGCGTATTCCTGCAGGGCCGCCACGGTGGAATCGCCAATGGAGCGCTTGGGCGTATTAATGATTCTGGCCAGGGACACATCATCGGCGGGGTTCACGATCACTCGCAGGTACGCCAGCGCGTCCCGTACTTCTTTCCGGTCATAGAACCGGGTGCCGCCAAACACCTTATAGGGAATCCCTGCCCGCATGAACATTTCTTCAATCACGCGGCTCTGGGCGTGCATGCGGTAGAGCACGGCAATCTGGGCATAGGGTACGGATTGCTTATTTAATTTGCGGATCTGCTCACAGATCCAAGCCGCTTCCTCCCGCTCATCCCCAGCGCTGTACAGGCGGATTTTTTCGCCCTCGCCTTCATCCGTCCACAGCACCTTTTCCTTGCGCCCCACATTGTGGGCAATCACCTGATTGGCCGCGTCCAAAATATTGGCGGTGGAGCGGTAATTCTGCTCCAATTTGATCACCACGGCATCGGGAAAATCCGTTTCAAAGTCCAGGATATTGCGGATATCCGCCCCACGCCAGCCATAGATGGACTGATCGTCGTCGCCCACCACACACAGGTTGCGGCTTTCCTGGGTCAAAAGCCGAATAAGGGTATACTGGGCGGCGTTGGTATCCTGGTATTCGTCCACATGGACGTATTGAAACCGCTGCCGGTAATAATCCAGCACCGGGGGATGATCCACAAATAATTGCAGCGTGCGCAGCAAAAGATCATCAAAATCCAGGGCGTTGGCTGCCCGCAAACGTTCTTCATAATAGGAAAACACATCGTGAATCTGCTGGCAGTGGTAATCCCTCGCCGATTCCTGGAACCACTCATCCGGCGTCATCATTTTGTTTTTTGCGTCGGAAATCCGGGCGCGAATTTCCCGGGGCGGCAGCTTGCTTTCATCCAGGGACAGCACCTTCAAGCCATCCTTGATCACCCGGTTCTGATCATCGTCATCGTAGATGGTAAAGGAACGCTGGTAGCCCAGCTTTTCAATATCCCGCCGCAAAATGCGCACACAAACAGAATGGAAGGTGCCCAGCCACATTTCCCCGGCTTCGGCGCCCACCAATTTTTGCACCCGTTCCTGCATTTCCCTGGCCGCCTTGTTGGTAAACGTCAACGCCAGGATATGCCAGGGCAGCACCCCGTGATCAATCAGATTCGCGATACGGTAAGTCAACGTGCGGGTCTTGCCGCTGCCGGCACCCGCCAAAATCAGCACAGGGCCGTTCAGCGTTTCGGCGGCCTTGCGCTGCATAGGGTTCAATACAGATAAATCCATCATGCTTCCTCGTTTTTGCGCATGCGTTCCAGCGCCAGTTTGTAGCCTTCTTCCCCGTAGACCAGGCTGCGGTTCACCCGGCTGATGGTGGCCGTGCTGGCATGGGTGATTTCGGCGATCTGAGCATAGGTCAAGCCTTTTTCCAGGTACTGGGCCACCTCAAACCGCTGAGCCATGGCATTGATTTCCGGAATGGTGCACAGATCATCCAGCAGCCGCTGCAATTCCTCTCTGTCCTTCATGGACAGAATGGCATCCAGCAATCTTGTGGTATCATCGTGCTTCATGCGCATCCCCCTCGTCCTTGTGCTTTTCCGCTTTAGTATAGCATAAAACGAAACAAAAGGAAAGAAGCGAACAGAAAAAAATCACGGCGGATTTGTTTTTCCGCCGTGACGATGGTTGGTTTACAGCTCAGTAGCTGATGGTCTCCCCTGTCAGCGCCTTCCAGGCGTTGCGCAGCGTGACCTGGTTCTGCACGCCGTAGTTGGGGTCGTTCTGCTGGGCCTCGGTCATGGTGCGCAGGAAGTGAACGCACAAATGGCCGCCAAAACCGTTGTTAGTGATGGAACCGTACAGGTGGGGCCGGTTATGCATGGTGGCGATGGTCCATTCCCCGGTGGGCAGCTTCACATATACGGGATGAATGGTCCAGGAGGTGTTGCCGAAGGACCGGTTCATGATCTGGGTATCCCGCCAGGTGGCTGGCTGACTGTCAGCATGGCGGCCCAAAGAATAGAACACCAGGTTCCAGCTCAGGTTGGTTTGGGGATCAAAGATCAGGTAGGTCTGCCCAGCCTTCACCTTACCCTTAATTTCGTTCTGCCAGTGCATCAGCTTGATTTCGCTGGCGTCAGGCCCGGCGATCCAGCCCTCGTCAGCGGGCAGCTCGGTGACCGGGGTGGAGTAAGGCAGACCCTTGCCTTCCAGGATAGCAGTGCGGGTCAGCCCATCCGCAATGCCGCTGATCACCAGTGAATTTCGCACCTGAAAGGCCA
>JAFUFC010000032.1 GCA_017470095.1 Clostridia bacterium
ACCGATCATGCTCTGGGTGGTGGCCAGACCCATGTTGCCAATCAGGATGCCGTTGAGCATGGTACTGACGATGGACGCGGAGGACGCCTGCTGGGCGATTTTATCGGACGCGGCGGAAGCGATATAGCTCTGCAGGGGCTTGTTATTCTTCAGCACATCCAGCATATCCCGCACCTTCAGACGTTCGTTCTTGATGCCCTTAAAGTTTTCGGGTTTATCATACTGAGATACGCCGATGCACGTCAGTACCACGCCGACAAAGGAAATGCCAACGCACATCCAGGTGACCACGTTCAAAAATTCCTGATTAAAGCTGCCGCCCATAGCAGGCATCAGTTTGGTGTACACGATGATGTTCAGCGCCATGGGGGTCAGATAGTTCAGCACCGTCTGCCACACACCCACCGTGGGACGTTGCTTGGGATCGTTGGTGATCAGGGCGGGCAGGGTCTGGGCGGTCATGTTGATGATGGTATAGCCGATGACGTACACCATGTAAAACAGCAGGAATACCGGCACACCGTGTCCTTTGCTGGAGAAGAAGTTAAACATGCACAGCAGGCCGATGGTCTGGATGGCCCAGCCCAGCAGCATCAGGGGACGAACCTTTCCCCAACGGGTATTCACTCGGTCGTACAGGAAGGCCAGCAGCGGGTCGGTAATTGCGTCGAAAATGCGGGTGAACGTCAGCAGACCGCCCACAACCAGTGTGGCAATGCCATAACCGATGCTGGCAGAATAGCTGGCCAGACCGATCAGGAAGTAGACAGCCATACCGTTGAAGGCGTTGAAGGCAATGAGGATGATCTGCCACAGTTTCGCTTTGCGGTACTTCACTTCATTGCCCTGAGTGGGGATCGTGTTCGCGGTTGTCATGATGCACGCTTCCTTTCATGTCGTTCAGTTGCTTCCGGAAGATGGTTCCCGGACTTTCCGGGAGGATTGTACACAAAAAACGACAAAGCCGTAAAGTCAAAAAGCACGAATAAATGTCAAAAATTCAGGATGTTTTGAGAATCGCAGATTGCTTCCTTCCGCGTTTCGCGCTATAAATATGAAAAAAGTCTGGAGCGGATGCGCATGAGTACAGCAATCACACAGGCAGAGCAGAATTTAGTGTTGCTAAAGTCCCTGATCCCAAGCGGGGAGAGCTTTCACATCTGGGGTTATTCCAATGAAGGTCAGATCATAGGCTCCTCCTGTCAAGGCGTGATTCGGGAAACGCTGCATCACGCCTTTCAAGCCCTGGGGGCTTATGACAAAATGATTGAATATGCCGCCGGGGCAGAAAATGACGCGCCTCGCATCCTGGGCTCCTCCATTGGCATTCAGTGGGCTGTAACCCTGGAAAAGGAACGAAAGAACAATGTCGTATTCGTGCTGGGGCCGGTGGTGAATATGCCGATTGATGGAAAAAGCGTCCGTTCTGCACTGATCGGCAGTTATCCTTCCATGCAGGATACAAGCTGGATCGAACCGCTTTGCGCCCTGATCCCTGCGTTGCCAGTCATGTCCTACGCGGTGTTTGGAAGATATGTGATGCTGGTGCATAACGTCCTGACCGGTCAGCAGCTGGGCGTGGAAGCCTTGCGCGCAGGCGAAAAAAAGCCGGAAAAAGAACGGCCTCTTGAAATCAATCAGCGCAACCGGATCGATGTATACCAGTCGGAACAGGCGCTTCTGGATGTAGTCAGAAGAGGTGATATTAATTACCATCAAGTATTAAACCGCAGCAGCAGTCTGAGCCCCGGTGTGCCGGTACAGGGCAGGGATCCCCTGCGACAAATGAAAACCAGCATTGTGGTATTCACAACGCTGGTAACACGTGCCGCCATGGAGGGCGGATTATCCCCGGAGATCGCTTATCCTCTGGGGGATTCCTACATTCAAACAGCGGAGGATTGCCGGGATTCCGGCGAGCTGAATTCTCTGGCGCATGCCATGTATCATGATTTTATCTACCGGGTGCATCAATTGCGGGCGAATCCGCATTGTTCCCATGCCATCCAGAAATGCTGTGATTACATCGAATTATCTTTGGATCGTAAGATCCGTGCCAAGGATTTGGCTGTCCTGGTCGGCTATACCGAATACTACCTGACTGAAAAATTTAAAAACGAAACCGGACTGTCTGTCAGCGATTATGTCAGAAACGCAAAAATCAAGCGCGCGAAAATGCTGCTGCAATCTACTGACCTGAGCGTCAGCGAAATCGCGGATCGGCTGGCCTTCAATTCGGCTAATTACCTGATTCGCGTGTTCAAAGAACTGGAAGGCTGCACGCCCGCAGCCTTAAGGGAGAAGCTGAAGGCAGAACTGCATTAATCATTGCCAAAAGCCTTTTCCCTATGTGTTTGACAATACTTATTGGTTTGGCATGCACAAAACGAATTTCGGGATAATAGCTGCAAGCAGGGCAAATGTATTACATTTTGCATAAAATCTCAGTTAAGTCATTGTCGTTTTCCTTCATGATGGTTTAGCTGATGCATTGGCAAACGCCAGTGTAAACAGCTTGTTGGAAGATGCAATGACTTTTTTTGATAAGCCTGGTACGTATTGATGGCGATAACGCTCTTGGGGACGCCCTTTGAAAAGGGCATCCCCGCCGCTGAGGCATCCCCTGGCCTAAACTGAATTTCGGGCTCTGCCCGAACCCGCCCTCGCCGGGTGGCAGGAAAGGAAGGTATTCCTTTCCTTTACAAGAGGGTATTCCGTGTCGCTGCGTCAAGGGTGCTATTTATCCTTCCCGCCTTCGGCGTGAACATAAACCGCATCCCGCTCCTATGTCATCCGCCAGACAGGATGCAGTTGACGATTTTTAACTGACTCATTTTGGCTATTTCTTTCCGACCCAAAATGGCTAAATCAAAGCGACTGTGGATGGCTGATTTCACCCGACCCTAACACGCATTCCCACTCGCTTCTGGCAAAGCCATTTTAAGCGATTTTGTTAGGGTTATTTCGCTCCTATTATCCACATTCGTCATATTCCATCCTTTGGGATGGGCTATCCGACTTTGTGTTGCCAAAGTGTTGCCACGCTTGGCACTCTTAGTAAAAT
>JAFUFC010000033.1 GCA_017470095.1 Clostridia bacterium
TATCACTTGACTCTCTGTTTTTCTATACCTTATGTTACCGATCTATTGTACCTCAACAGATCCTGCAAAAATATGACAGGATCCGCTGTTGACGTTTTTTTCACCCCGTGATACACTACATCCCAAAGGAGGATGGGTTATGGAACATTGCGCATTGGACGGTTTTTATTCTCCAGCCCAGCGATCCCGTTTTTGGGATGCCGTTAACAAGCGGCGCAGCGTGCGCTCTTACCGGAATGGCCCGGATGTGGCCCAGCTCAGCGCCCTCAATTTTGCCGCCGTGCGGCTGTGCCTGCCGGGGGTTCGCATCGAAATGGGCGAAATGGACCCAGAATTGCTCTTCCGCCATCTGCCCATTGTAGGCGGCATTTCCGGCACCGACCGCTTTGCCGCCATCATCGCTGATGAATCGGTGCCACGCGCGGCACTGCATGCAGGGATCAGCGGGGAAGCGTTCATCCTGGAAGCCACCTCCCTGGGCCTGGGCACCTGCTGGGTGGCCTCCTTCCGGCGCAAGGAGCTGATGCTGCCGCTGAAGGAGCAGGAAAAGGCGCTGGCCATCACACCCATCGGCATTTCCAATGAAGTGAACGCTGGCCGTAAGCGAAAAAAGCTGACTGAAATCTGCGTGGGCGACCCCGCCGCCTGGCCCCTATGGGCTTATCACGCCGCCGAGTGCGTGCGCCAGGCACCCTCCGCAGTGAACATGCAGCCCTGGAAATTATCCTACGCCGGGCACACGCTGATGCTGCTCAAGGGCGGCATGAGCGCTTCTCCCCTGGATATGGGCATTGCCCTGCTGCACATGAGCTTGGGCCTTGGGGAAACGCCCCATCAAATCCACTGGGGCGAAGGCAAAGAAATCGCGTCCCTGATCACGGAGGATGAAGCATGACCCTGTTTTCTGCCAACGAAAAAGCTAACGCGCCCCTGGCCGACCGGATGCGGCCCCGGACGCTGGATGAATTTTTCGGCCAGGAGCACATTGTGGGCCCTGGCCGTCTTTTGCGCCGAGCCATCGAGGCCGACCGGCTCACCTCCTGCATTTTTTACGGCCCGCCCGGCTGCGGCAAAACCACCCTGGCCAGCATCATCGCCCATCAGACCAATGCTGCGTTCGTGAAAATGAACGCCGTTACCTCCGGCGTATCCGACGTCAGGGAAGAGCTCAAGCAAGCGGCCACCCGCCGGGATCTGTATGGCCAGCCCACCTACCTTTTGCTGGATGAATGCCACCGCTGGAGCAAGGCGCAGAGCGATTCCATCCTCCCCGCTATGGAGGAAGGGCTGATCCGCTTTATCGGCTCTACCACCGAGAACCCCATGATTGCCATGACCCCGGCCATCGTCAGCCGGTGCCGGATTTTCGCCTTTGAAGCGCTGAAACAAAGCGATGTTGAGCGGGCTATCCGCAGGGCCATTACAGACAAGGAACAGGGCCTGGGCGGCATGAACCCAGAATTGAATGACGACGCCCTCCACCACATCGCCCACATTGCCAACGGCGACGTGCGCACCGCCTTGAACGCCATTGAACTGGCCGTGCTGACCACGCCTACGGTAAACGGCCGCATTCATGTGACGCTGCCCATCGCCGAAGAAAGCATTCAAAAGCCCATCATCCGCTGCGACGATACCCAGTTTTACGACATGCTTTCCGCTTTTTGCAAATCCATGCGGGGCAGCGACAGCGACGCGGCGCTTTTGTGGTTTTCCAGGCTTTTGTATGCCGGGGCCGATCCACGGATGTTGGCGCGCCGCATCATTGCCCACGCCAGCGAGGATGTGGGGTTGGCCAACCCCGCAGCCATGCTGCAAGCGGTGGCCGCCATGCAGGCCCTGGAAACGGTTGGCATGCCGGAAGCCCGCCTGCCCCTGGCCCAGGCCATCATCGCGGTGTGCGTAAGCCCCAAGTCGAATTCCGTGGCGATGGCCATTGAAGCAGCCATGGCGGACGCGGAGCAAGGGGGCTTCGGCCCCGTGCCCGCCCATTTGCGGGACAGCCATTACAAGGGCAGCAACCGCCTGGGGGTGACCACCGAAACGGAATACAAATACCCCCACGATTATCCGGGCCATTGGGTGGCCCAGCAGTACATGCCCGACGAAAAAGTGGGCAAGCGGTACTACTTCCCCAGCGACCAGGGCCACGAAGCCAAACTAAAGCCGAGAGGCGAATCATAACAAACCGCTCTTCCTCACGATCTGGGAAGAGCGGTTTTTATGTGCCGGTTTATTGTTTTTCTTCTTCGATCCAATGGCGCTGGGTGGGTTCCCAAGTACGCTCGCTGATGATGTAGCGGGGGCGGCGCTTGGTTTCCAGGTACGTTTTGCCAATGTACTGGCCGATCACGCCCAGGCTGATCAATTGGATGCCGCCCAGCAAGCACACGATGCAGATGATTGAAGCCCAGCCGGCCACCGTGTGCCCTAAAATAGCCTCCACAATGGCCCAGATAGCCGCCGCCACGCCCAATAAGCTGACGAACACCCCCAACCCGGCGATCAGGGTAATGGGTTTTACAGACAAACTGGTAATGCCGTTAAAGGCCAGGGCCAGCATTTTCCGCAAAGGATAATGGCTTTCCCCCGCCAGCCGCTCGGCCCGCTCATAGTACACACTGGTGCTCTTGAACCCCACCAGCGGGAACATGCCCCGCAGGAAGATGTTCACTTCTTCATAATCCGCAAAATGCTTGAGCACCCGGCTGCTCACCAGCCGGTAATCCGCGTGGTTGAACACCACTTCGGCGCCCAGCGCATTCATCACTTTATAAAACCCTTCAGCGGTAGTGCGCTTGAACCAGGTGTCCGTCGCCCGCTTGGAGCGCACGCCGTACACCACTTCGCTGCCCTTCCAGTATTCATCCACCATGGCGTCCATAGCATTGATATCGTCCTGGCCGTCACAGTCGATGGAAATGGTGATGTCGCACCGGTTCATTGCCTCCATCAGCCCAGCCAGCACGGCGTTTTGGTGCCCACGGTTCCGGCTCTGGCTGATGCCTATATAATGCTCGTCCTGCTTGGAAAGATCGCAAATGATTTGCCAGGTTTTATCCTTCGATCCATCGTTGACGAACAATACCCGGCTGGACGGGCTGATCTTTTCCATCTTTACCAGGTCATTGATTTTATTTAGAAACATGGGCGCTGTGATGGGCAGCACCTGCTCCTCATTGTAACAGGGAATGACGATCCACAAAATGGGCCTGGGCTGCATGGCCTGTTCCCTCCTTTTGGTTGTTTGCTCCCTGGCGCTTTACAGCATTTTCACCAGCATATTTTTCTGCTCGTCCATTTCCAGCGTCAAAAGATGCTCTTTTTCCATTTGCTTAAGCACATCGGAGAACCGCTTGAAGCCAATGCTGCGCTCCGAAAAATCAGGATAGGATGCCTGGATATCAGCTTTCAGAATGGACGGATTGATGCGCTCGAAGCCATCATCCTTATAATGCTGCAATTGCTCGGTAAAGGCGGAGCGCCAGGTATCCTGGGTCAATTGCTTCTTCCCCGCGCTCTCCTCCGGCGCGTCGGCATTCAAAGACACCATCACATTGTAATTATCGTTTTTCACTTTAATGGTGCCAAATTTGGACGCCAATTTATACAGAAGCTTGCCAAAAGACGCGCAGCCAAAGGATTTTTCGTTGAAATCCGGCCGCAAACGAAGCAGCACGCCCTTAAGCTCGCTGGCGTACATTTCATCCTCGTCCGTCTGCTCAGAAAGGATGCCCTCCAGCAGCTTATTCAGCCCCGCATCGTCCAAAGGCTCATCCTTCGATTGGGTTTTGCGGCTGCGCTTATCCCGGCTAACGGAGGATACGGATTCCAGGAATTGAAATTCGTTGCAGGCGTTAATAAAAATGCTGCTGGCCACCTCGCTGCGGCTGATGCCCAGCACGAATTTGCCCATGCTCTTTAACCGGCCTACCAGGGGCGTGTAATCGCTGTCGCCGGATACGATGCAAAAGGAGTCAATCAGCGGGTTAGTGTAGGCCACCTCCAGCGCGTCGATCACCAGCATAATATCGGCATTGTTTTTTTGGGCAAAGCCATAGCGGATGGAAGGCACCACCGTGAACGTGTTCGACAGCAGCACCTCTTTCAGATCGCTGAACCGGTCGGTGTAGCCATACACCTTGCCCAGCAATATATCCCCGCGGATCTTCACCTTTTCCAAAATATTGTTCAGCGTGGCCGCTTTGGCCCCGCAGTTTTCCAAATCCACAAATAAAGCAAAACGGGATGTACTCATCAAAAAACTCCTTTTCCAATAACACAATCAATCAGGGGGAAGCGACCCTTGCTTTCCTTCCTCCGGGTGCGCCCAAGCGTACACTGCCTTCACCGCCGGGGCATTCATGCCGGACACCTTGGAAAGTTCTTCCTCGCTGGCCTCCCGAACAGCCTTCACGCTCTTAAAATATTGCAGCAAAGCCCGCCGACGGCTGGGACCAATGCCGGGGATATCCTCCAGGGCACTGTGGGTGTGGGCCTTGCCCCGCAGGGAACGGTGATAGGTGATGGCGAAGCGGTGCGCTTCATCACGGATGCGCTGGATCAGGTGCAGAACCGGCGAATGATGATCCAGCAAAATGGACGTTTCCTGATCGGGCAAAAAAATTTCTTCCAATCGCTTGGCCAGGCCGAACATGGGCACATCCGCTCCAGCGGCCAGCATGGCTTCCCGGGCGAAGGCCAGCTGCTCTGGGCCGCCGTCGATCAGCACCAGATCGGGCAGGGGCCAGCGATCCTTTTCGTCCTCGGCAAAGCACCGGCGGAACCGGCGGCCCAGCACTTCGTTCATGGAGGCAAAATCGTTAGCGCCCTCAAAGGATTTAATTCGGTAATGCCGGTATTCCTTAGGCGCGGGCGCCCCATCGATGAACACCACCATCGACGCCACATTCAGCAGGCCCTGCGTATTCGATATATCGTAGCCCTCAATACGCCGTGGCGTGTGGGGCAGTCCCAGCAGCCTGCCCAGTTCCTCCGCCGCGCCAATGGTGCGTTCCTCCTGGATTTGCTTTTTGGCGTTGCGCTTTTCCAGCGCGTCCCGGGCGTTCTTTTCTGCCAGCAGGGTCAAAGCCCGCTTATCCCCCCGTTGCGGGATCGTCAGCGTGCAAGCGCTGCCCCGCTTTTGGCGCAGCCATTCTTCCAAGTCCGGGCCGATAATGTCCCCCGGCAAAGACGGGCACAGCACTTCCCGGGCCGGCCGCCGATCCCCATCATAAAACTGGATGATGAAATCCAGCAGCACTTCGCCGGGATCCTCCTTGCCTTCCCGGGGCAGGGCAAAATTATCGCCCCCCAGGATATGGCCATTGCGGATGTAGAGCACCTGGGCCATAGCGTCCAGGTCATCCTGCGCCAAGGCAAACACATCCTGCTCTACCCCGCTGGTCTGAATGGCCTGTTGCCGCTGCATCAACCCTTCTATATCCCGCAATTGATCCCGCAGTTGGGCGGCCTTTTCAAATTGCAGCTGGGCGGCAGCGGCCTTCATATCCCGCTCGATTCCCGCCGTCACATCCTGGTATTTGCCGCCGAGGAACTGGATCACCCGCTGCACGATGGCGTCATATTCTTCTTCGGTGCATTTGCCCCCGCAGGGCCCCAGGCACTTGCCAATCTCATAGTTCATGCAGGGCCGTTTGGGCGTTTTCAAGGGCAAGACATGCTTGCAGGTGCGCAAGGGGAATAGTTTCCGCAGCGCCTCCAGCACCTCCCGCACCGCAGTGGCTCCGATATAGGGGCCAAAATATTTGGCGCCGTCATTCACCTGCCTCCGGGCCAAGGTGACCCGGGGGTAGGGCTCCTTTAAGTCAATGCGGATATAGGGATAATGCTTATCGTCCTTGAGCAGGATATTGTAGTAGGGCTTATGGAGCTTGATCAGGTTGCACTCCAGAATCAGCGCTTCCAGATTGGTGCGGCAGAGCATGATATCAAAATCTTCGATATGCGAAATCATGGCCGCCACCTTCGGGGTGTGGTCGCGGCCATGAAAATAGCTCCGCACGCGGTTTTTTAAATTGACTGCCTTTCCCACATAAATGATTTTTCCCTGCTCCTTCATCAGGTAGCAGCCGGGGGAATCAGGCAGCATTTTCAGCTTCCGGGCAATGGTTTCATTCATAGAACGAATGTTTCTTTGATTATTCCTCGTCGTCCGCTTCATCGAAGGTAGCTTCCACCACCTGGATTAGCTGCTCCATCAGGTCTTCATCCACAGGGACGAATTCTTCCATTTCTTCTTCCCCATCTTCCCCTTCGACAGGCTGCACCTTCATAACATACCGAGATACTTCTTCTCCCTCGGGCAGATCGACTTCGTCGCTGAGCAGCACGTATTCATCTCCATTATAGAAGAAATAACGCTCCACCAGCAGCCTGAGCACCTCGCCGTCATCACCCTCCAGCTCAATGATGTCCAAATCTTCCTGGTTTGCCATGGAAACCGCTCCTTTCTTCCGTTCATCTTTTGATGAACCATCTATATTATAGCCCAAACCGGGAAAAAGCACAAGCGCGGGATGCGCGCTCCCGCTCATTCCCCAATCGTTTTCCATTCAATCTTTTCCGTAGGCACATGGACGATCGTGCCATCGGACAGGGTGTAGCGCACGATGCCCGCTTCCACGGCCATCGCGCCGGGAAACGCAGCCAGGCTGACAGTATCCTGCGGACCCAAGTAAGCTTTTCCGGGTTTTAGGGCAAAGCCGTCCATGGGATAAGCAAAGCTGGTCAGCCCGTTTACGGATAAAGGCCGACCCTTTTCATCCAGCACGCGCATGATCACATGGGCCCCGGTGATGGTATATTCACAATCTACGTTTTTCAGGGCAAAGCGCAGGATTTTTTCTTTCTCCATTGTCTGGAGGGCGGATCCATCCAGCGTCACCGCAGGCGTCCAGGGAATCTCCTTCGCGTACAGCTTTTGCTGGAGCTTGGCGTCGGCTCTGCCGGTCTGGGACATATGGATTTTTTTCTGATACTTCTTGACGGCGTTGTACACCGCTTTGCTGTATTTTCCATCCGCCGTACCCTTCAGGTAGCCATAATAAATCAAATACCGCTGCAATTTCTTCACCGCACTGCCGGTGGACTTGGTCGTTAGCAGATGATAGGTCGGTTTTGAGCCGGTCGTCTCTTCTATCTGGATAACGGCCGCCGGCCGGTCCACCAGACGTTTCCTGTCCAAATCCTCCAAAGTCTGATAAAGGGGCAGGATATGACCGGTGTATTCCGCGGCAATCCTACGGATCAGTTCCTTTTTCTCCGTAGTCAGGATGATTTCATACCGATCCTTGGCTGGCCCAAAGGTGATGGTCACCTTCTTTTCCACAGCCATGGCCTGAAACATATCAATGGAGGTGGGCCCAACGGCGATATGAAAGGCATCGGGGTGCCCGGCAATGCCGGATTTATTCAAGTTAGATTGAGTCGTGACATTATATCTCATAGAACCGGCAGTAACCGTCATGGTGGAATAATTTCCCCCGTCGTGCACGAAAAACACTGCCAGCAGGGGCAGCTCCCGGCTTGCGTCGGTGCTCAAATCGGCATACACCATGCCCACGGCACCTGGAATATAGCGCTCATCTCCATACAAAAGAGTGACGGATTGATCCGTCCATCCCTCAAAAGCCAGCGTTTCCCGAGGCAGCGTTTCAAACTGCTCCCTGTCTGCTTTTGCCAGCGGCACAGGCAACAAGAGCAGCAGAAGCATCCAACCCAGGCAGCGCTTCATCCATTTTCCTGTCATACGATCAAATCGGCCGTTTCCACAGGCACGGCCTTGCGCAGCCCTTCCAGAGAACATTCCACCTGATAGCCGATTTTCCCGGCGCTGAACAGGATGGTATCAAAATTTTCCGCCGTAAAATGGATCGCCGTGCGAAAAGGCTTTTTCATCCCGATGGGCGAACAGCCGCCGTGGATATACCCCGTTAGGGGCAGCAGTTCCTTGCTTTTGATCATTTCAATGGCCTTTTCTCCCACAGCAGCGGCGGCTTTTTTCAGGTCCAGTTCCTCCGCCACAGGGATCATGAACACATAATGATTCCTGCTTTTCCCTACGGTCACCAGGGTTTTAAAGGTGCGAGCCGGGTCCTCCCCCAAAGCCACTGCCACCTCTGCGCCGCTGACGGCCCCCGTATCGCCATAATAATGATCGGTATAGGGGATTTTGAAGCGTTCGAGGGTGCGCATCACATTGGTTTTTTCCTGCTTGGCCATTATTCGACGGGCTTCCCTTCTTCAATTAGCTTAAACATATCGATGCGCCGTTGATGGCGGCCGCCTTCAAATTCGGTGGTTAGCCAACCTTCCACGATCAGCCTGGCGTTTTCCGGGGCGATCACCCGGCCGCCCAGGGCCAGCATATTAGAATCGTTGTGGGCCCGGCTCAGCGTGGCGCTATAGTAATCGGAGCAGCAGCAGCACCGAATGCCCTTCACCTTGTTGGCCGCCATCGAAATGCCAACGCCCGTACCGCACAGGATGATGCCCCGGTCGCATTCGCCTTTGGCCACGGCATTGGCTGCCCGGACCCCGAAAATGGGATAATCCCTGGGATCCCCTTCACGAATGCCAAAGTCCACATATTCAATGCCTTTTTCGGTGAGCAATTCCTCAATGGGTCCCTTCAGCACTTCCCCTGCCGGATCGCAGGCAATAGCAATTTTCATGCATTGGATCTCCCTTCGCTCATCCCCGCAGGGACGTTCATTCCTCAAACACATGCAGTATACCGCAAAACTGCCGTCCCCGCAAGATAAACCTGCGTTGCGCCTGCCGGTCATTGAAAAAAAGCCGCCCATGTGGTATAATGGTTCAGTTCAACAAGCACAGGGGGGAAAAACGCGCCATGGATTATACCGATATTAACGCCCAAACTATTGACCGATGGGTGGATGAAGGCTGGGAATGGGGAAAACCCATCGATCACGCAACCTATCAGCGGGCTGTAAAAGGCGATTGGCAAATGGTTCTGACGCCCAATCTCCCGGTGCCCACTTCCTGGTTCCCAGAATTAAGGGGAAAGCAAGTGTTGGGCCTGGCCGCAGGCGGCGGACAGCAGATGCCCATTTTCGCCGCGCTGGGGGCGAAATGCACCGTGCTGGATTATTCTTCCCGGCAGTTGGACAGTGAGCGGTTGGTGGCGCAGCGGGAACACTATGAAATGAACATCGTTCGGGCAGATATGACCAAGCCCCTGCCTTTTGAAGATGAATTCTTCGATCTGATCTTCCATCCCGTATCCAACTGCTACATCCGGGAGGTGCTGCCCGTATGGAACGAATGTGCCCGGGTACTGAAGCAGGGCGGCTTGCTCATGGCTGGGCTGGACAACGGCATCAATTTTCTGTTTGACGATGATGAGAGCCGCATTACCGGTTCCCTGCCCTTTGATCCCTTGAAAAACCCAGAGCAAATGGCATGCCTTCAAAAGGCCGATTGCGGCGTGCAATTTTCCCATACCATCCACGAGCAGATCGCTGGGCAGATTCATGCCGGGCTAACGCTGCTGGACGTGTATGAGGATACTAACGGCGGCGGCTTCCTGCGGGATCACGGCGTGCCCACCTTTTGGGCCACCCTGGCCCGGAAATGAAAATTAACAGAAGAAAACGGTTCTTTGAAGGCTATCCCCACGGCTTGCGGCGCCCGATGACGCTTGCCCATGCATCTTATGCCAATTCCCCGGGTTCCTCCTTCTCGTCCCTGTGGGCGGGGCGGGATGCTGAGCAGCTTCATTTATATGCGTTTTTCCCCCTGCTCCCTTTTAAAGAAAACTGCAAAAAGGCTCCATGGTAATCCAATCCATAAACGAATCGTGCTGAAAGGAAGCTGTCAAAGGCGCAATTTTCCCCTTGCAATTCCTGCCAAAAGGGGCTATAATGCTTTCATACCGCGAAGAACGGGAACAACGGCTTCACGCGCATCCAGAAAGCTGCCGGTTGATGCAAGACAGCGCGCCGCCGCCGCCATCCACCCGGAAGCGGGCGGCGATGAGCCGCCGGGGCGCGCCCCTTACAGCGCACACGAGCGGGCATGCCGAAAGGGCATGCCAACCGGGGTGGCAACGCGGTTCTTCCGTCCCTGATGCGGGCGGTTTTTTTATTGTCAGAAAACGCTTAAAGGAGGCTTTTTTCCATGATCGACATCAATCTCATCCGTACCAACCCCGATCTCGTTCGGGAAAACATCAAAAAGAAATTCCAGGATGCTAAGCTGCCCCTGGTAGACGAGGTCATCGGCTTGGACAAAAAGAACCGGGAGGCCATCCAACGGGCAGATTACTTGCGCTCCCAGCGCAATAAGATCAGCAAGCAGATCGGCGCGCTGATGGGCCAGGGCAAGAAGGACGAAGCCGAACAGGCTAAGCAGCAAGTGAAGGACATGCAGGATGAATTGGCCGCCATCGAGCAGAAGGAAGCCGAATACGCCGAGGAAATCCGCAAGCGCATGATGGTCATTCCTCAAATCATCGATTCTTCCGTGCCTATCGGAAAGGACGACAGCCAGAACGTGGAAAATGAGCGCTTTGGCGAGCCTGTGGTGCCCGCGTGGGAGATTCCCTATCAGGTGGATATCATGGAGCGCCTGAACGGCATTGATCTGGACGCCGCCCGGCGCACCTCCGGCAACGGCTTCTATTATCTGAAAGGCGACATTGCCCGGCTGCACAGCGCCATTTTGTCCTACGCCCGGGATTTCATGATCGACCGGGGCTTCACCTACTATGTGCCGCCGTTCATGATCCGCAGCAACGTGGTCAACGGCGTGATGAGCTTTGCCGAAATGGAAAACATGATGTATAAGATCGAGGGCGAAGATCTGTACCTGATCGGCACCAGCGAGCACAGCATGATCGGCAAGTTCATTGATCAAATGCTCAATGAGGACGAACTGCCCCAGACCCTCACCTCTTATTCTCCCTGCTTCCGCAAGGAAGTGGGCGCCCACGGCATTGAGGAGAGGGGCGTATACCGCATCCACCAGTTTGAGAAGCAGGAAATGATCGTGGTCTGCAAGCCTGAAGACAGCATGATGTGGTATCAGCGGCTGTGGCAAAACACGGTCGACTTTTTCCGCAGCATGGATATTCCAGTGCGCACGCTGGAATGCTGCTCCGGCGACCTGGCCGACCTGAAAGTGAAATCCTGCGACGTGGAGGCCTGGAGCCCCCGCCAGCAGAAGTACTTTGAAGTGGGCAGCTGCTCCAACCTGGGCGACGCCCAGGCCCGCCGCCTGGGCATCCGCGTGAAGGGCGCCGATGGCAAAAAATACCTGCCCCACACCTTGAATAACACCGTGGTGGCTCCCCCCCGTATGCTGATTGCCTTCCTGGAAAACAACCTACAGCCCGATGGCAGCATCCGCATCCCGGAGCCCCTGCGGATGTACATGGGCGGCAAGGACGCCATCCGCTAACGAAAAACCAAACCATCTCACGAAAAGCCCGGCCCGCTTTTGAAGTTTCCGCCGGGCTTTTTCCCTGGAGGATTTATGCATTTGACCTGGCATTCGTTTTTAATCGTGCTGCCGTTGGTATTCGCCGCAGCTACGGTGGACGCCATCGGCGGGGGCGGCGGGCTGATCTCCCTGCCCGCTTACTTGGTGGCAGGGTTGCCCAGCGATTTGGCCTCCGGCAGCAACAAACTATCCGCTTGCTTTGGCACGGCGGTGGCCACCGGCAAGTTTCTGCGCAGCGGCAAGGTGCTCTTGAAACCGGCCCTGATCGCGGCGGCGCTGGCCCTGCCTGGGGCTTTCCTGGGCGCAGAAATCA
>JAFUFC010000034.1 GCA_017470095.1 Clostridia bacterium
AACTGATTGCGTACCTTGATTACTACAACAACCGCCGCATCAAGGCAAAGCTGAAGGGCTTGCCTCCTGCTCTTCACAGAAAACAAGCCCTTCTGGTCGCTTAATTCATATTTTGTCTAACTTTTTGGGGTCACTTCATTCTTCGCCTGGGCGATTTTCTTTTTCAGTTCCTTTGCCGCCTTGTTCTGCTTGATCTCCGACGCCTCCCGTACCTTTTGAGAAAATTCCTCCGGGTGTTCAATGGCGTATCGGCTGGTCAGCCGGATCGTTTCCAGCACCAGCGCCCGCAGCGCCTTGGTGGAAATATAATGCGCTTTACAGGCGTTGTCCACGCGATTCATGGTCAGGGTGTAAGTGGAGCAGTCATAATGGTCGTAGGGATACAGCCCGGTTTCGGGATCAACGCCGCCCGGCTTCTTGGGATCGGGCTGCATCCGATGATTATACATCTTTGCCCCGCAGTCGGCGCAATAGACCAGTCCGGTGAAGGGATTGGATACGCCCGTCTTGTCCACCCGATGAATGGTGCGTCGGGTGTATTGCGCCAGTTTCCAGGTTTCAGGATCAATGATGGCGTCGTGAGTATTCTCAATGATGACCCAATCCTCTTCCGGGAAACGAATGACCTTTTTGGACTTGTACGATTCACGAGAGCTGCGGAAATTGACCGTGTGCCCCATATACTCCGGCTTGGAAAGGATGTTGGTCACGGTGCATGGGCACCAGTCATAGGGGCGCGTCATATCCGTGCGGCCTGACCGATTGCAGATGCCATGGGTGGTTTCGTAATAGCTGGGTGTCTCCACCTGACTATCCCGCAGCTTGGAAGCAATCACGCCGGGGCCCTCTCCGTTCACGGCCATCTGAAAAATGCGGCGAACAATTCCGGCTGCTTCCTCGTCGATCAGCCAATGATGCTTGTCCTCCGGGTCTTTCCTGTAGCCGTAAATGGCCTGATTCGTGGTGGACTTTCCGGCCAGGCCGCGGGCTTTGTAGGCAGCCCGCTGCTTCTTGCTCATGTCGCGGAGATAAAACTCGCTCATGATGTTGAAAAACGGGGCAATGTCCGTGGTGCTCTGATCGTCGCTGTCGATGTTATTGCCGATAGCGATGAAATGGACGTCATGCTGCCGGAAAACGACCTCTGTATAATATCCCGTTTGTAGGTATTCGCGGCCTACACGGCTCATGTCTCTTACGATCACAGCGCCGACCTTTTCCGCTTCAACGTCCCGGATCAGCTGCTTCCAAGCGGGGCGCTCGAAATTGCCGCCCGACCAGCCATCATCCGTATAATGGACACAATTATTAAAACCATGCTCCCGCGCATAGTTTTCCAAGAAAATTTTTTGATTTCGGATCGAATTACTGTCGCCCTGCAATTCGTCGTCACGGGAAAGACGCTCGTAAAGCGCAGTGATCCTCGGTTCCGTCTGCCTGATGTTCATGTGCGAACTCCTTTCAGGCTGGACGGCTCATCTGTGGCACGATCATTGTACCACAGTCCAAATCTTTTTGGAAGCCGGTTTCAGCCGATTTTTCTGTAAATTCCAGGTCGTTTTCGATCATACGCAGCACCTTGTCCTGCATGGTTTCCTGGCCCTCTTCATTAAACATGATACGCACCTTATACTTCGTCCCTCCGATTCTTCTCACGATGATCTTATCGCTGGTGCCCTGGGATTCCTGTTGGATATAAATAGAAATACAACTCCTTTTATGATTTGATGATTTTCGTTGTGGTGGGTATGAGGTTTGTTTTCAGCAATCTGTACGCGGATCGCAAAAGATTCAAGAAATATGGTGTTCATAGCATATTCTCCTCTTGAATTATCTTATTCAGTTGTAGGGAACCGGGATTGAGAGTGGAGGGAGGACTTCTTGTGTGGATACGCATGGGGAAACTCCTTTCTTTGATGGTGATATTCACAGGATTTCTCATAGAATTGATGAGAATCTCATGGAATCGGTGAGAATGATATGAGAAGGCATAAGAAAAGGGACTTTCCAATGTGGAAAAGCCCCAAGCTGCATATGAAGGCAAGGTATAATATGCCCTCTCAACTATAGGAGAAAAAGGGGTGGTTTTGCGGAACTGTTTTTGAAAAGAAACAAAAATTTTCTTTCCCGCCTATGATAATAGCTGTGGGAAGTTATTATCTGGCATGGAAAAGCCAGATTGTCATTCCTCCATAATAATTAGGTTGAAATACGCCCAAAAGCTGAGAATTGCCCGACAAAGGTAAAAAGAAAAAACACGACAGCTGCTGGCGTTACCCCTGTTCAGTCAGACAATGACGCCAAGATCAGAGGCTGCACATTCATACTTCGCCAGCCCTTATATTTCAAGGGCTGATTTCGTCCTAATGGGTAACGCTGCATAGCAGTATGGTTTATTGCCCCATAACCCGTACTGTGTATTCTTTGCTGCCATAGATTGTAATGAGAAGCCGTTCTTCATGACGTTTGCAGGGCTGGGAAAGGATCGTGATATGCTCGTCCGACAACTCCTGCTGACTGATCTCGTTAAACAGCATGGCATCCGGCGTAAAGCGTTCTCCTGCATGGAAATGTGCTCGCCCACAAAGGCAGTTGAAGCGAACATACCATTTGGCGGGAGTGAAATTGAACAGAATATAACCCATTATAAATATGAAAAAAACAAAGAGCCACTGTCAGTAGAGTTTTCATGGATTTCCAGCCAAAGCGCAGTGCCTTCTTCATGCGATCACCCCTCGCCAGCGCCCAAATTAATAATCTGAATTAGGCCCTTCTTCTGCCGCCGCACAGTATAATCTAACAAGTTATGCGCATTACTGACTGTATGTGTCACATAGGCGATCAGCCAATCGCAGTGATCAATCATCTTTCGGTTGGCTTTCACTATGGCGTATCGCCTGGATACTGCCTCCATGCCATCAGGATAAAATGTGCCGTCATATCCCGGTGGTGCTTCTATGTGACGGTCGGCGGGATGATAAGGAAGGACGAGGAATAAGCGTACATCGGGATATTCATGTTTCAACTGAATGACAGCTTCCCCTGCCAGCCTGTCAAAGTTACCATACATCCCCACATAAAAGTCGGAAACCTGCTGCTGCTGGATCAAGTATTCAGCAGCGGCTTTTATTTTCGGAAGCAGCGCAACATCCGTTTCCCGGTGACCAATAAAGAAGCAAGACGCCATATGATCGCCTCCCGAAAGAAAGCAATAACGTGATTCAATTATATATTGTCGTTTGTAATGCGTCAACTTCGCATTTCAAATTATTTTCAATTCTTTCGCCATTGGATAGACTACACTTGAAGGTGGTGACTGGATTGGAACGAACATTTGATAATTCGGAGCGGATGGAGAATCTGTCCTACGCCATCGGATACTATCGGAAAAAGAAGGGTTATTCGCAGGAGCAAATGGCAGAATTGCTGGGCATCAGCCGTCAGCATCTTGCTTCCGTGGAAGCGCCGGGGATGAATCGCG
>JAFUFC010000035.1 GCA_017470095.1 Clostridia bacterium
ATGAAAGAGATCACGGTCACGGCTGCGCCGCCAGTAGCAGAAGATGAAGCCCCAATGGACGATGCTGAACTGCCCGCCGAAACTGAAGCGGAAATCGAAGCCTTCCTGGACTGTTTCTGAGGGATGCACCAAAAGTGGTATCACGATGGATGAAAAAATGATACCAATTGTGATACCAGACCACGGTGCTGGACTGAGGAAGCAAAAAATCCGCCGATCCCAGAAAATACCTGAAAGACAAAAATAACCCGTAACAAAACGAATACCAAAAGACCACCAAACCCCTGCACCTGAAAAGTTGGTATCAAAGGCCAGCCAACAGGCGCAGGGGTCTTTCTTTATCATTCAGCGTTTGCTGAACCGTGGTGATACCAAAGGTTCACCACACAACCACAGCACAAAGTGCTGGCTTTCAGGGGCTTGGGGGCGGAGCCACCAACAAGCTTTTTGCAATTTGTATAACAATTGCATTGCTTGCAGATATGCAAATGTATTACATTTGCCCTGCTTGCCAGTATGAGCAGTAGCCTGAAAAGACGTATTGTATCCGTGCTAGTCTAGTGACCCTTGGGGTTCAAAAAATCGGAGGTGGCATTATGGCAACTTATGGATATGCCCGCGTTTCCAGTATAGATCAGAATGAGGAGCGCCAGCTGATCGCCCTGCATCAGGTGGGTGTTGAGGATATCAGGAACGGCTTCCGATGGCCGTTGTGATCTTATGGTTCTTTTTCTTCAACATTTGATCAATCGCTGAAGAAAAGGTGCTGAACTCTGTCAGAAACGGCAGCAAGAAACTGCTTTTCTGGTAGGTCAACAGATATGCGGGCAAGGCATGGACGCCCAAGCGTTGAGCCAGCAGACGATCCTTTTCCAGTGCGGATTCAGCTGATCCATCCCGAAAATGGATGATGAAAGTGTTTTCATCCACACCCGTTTCTTTCACGATTTCCAGGATGACTTCTTGGTGGGTCGTGATCCGGCCCTGTAGCACGGTGGCCTTCCGCAGGTTGATCAGGAATTGCTCCTCCTTTTCCGGAGCGGTCAGCTTGGCGGCGTGATAGGCCAGGCACAGCGGATAAGAGCTGCGATGGTCAGGATCGAACAGATGGAAGTTTTCCATGTTCATGGGCAGACTGCCAATGGATTCTTCGCTTTTGTAAATGCCCGCCAGCCGCTGATTGTAGCGCCGGATGCCTTCTTCGGGCGGCAGCACTCTTTCCTCCAGCGTCATGAAATCGCTCACGTCCCGCACCAACACGGACATGACGTAGTCGATTTGCAGCCGCTCTCCGTATTCCACCTTGAGCCGATCCAGGATCGGCTGGCTTTCATAGGACAGGCCCATCATGGGATCGGTGAACACCGTCAATGTGATCTGTTCATTCATTGAAAATCGCTCCTGTCGATGGCCCGGCCGCATACGCCCCAAACGGCAATATCGTCATACTTGATGTAAACGCGATCCGGGGCAATCCCCAAAACCGCATGAAAAGCATCTGTAATGGCCGAGAACAAAGCATCGTTGCCGACATGCCGCTCATTGGCGAAAATGCTGACGGTGATATAGGCGATAGGAGCATCGTTTCCGCCCCGGAGAAACAGATGGTAATTGTCCTCAAATCCACACAGCAGGTAGGCTTCGCTTTTGCCGGGGATCAGGGAAATGGCTCGGCCCAGGCGATTCTTGATCTCTCTTTCCTGGGCCTCGGTCATTTTTGTGCTGACCTTTGACAGAATGAACGGCATATTACTTCCTCCAATCCAGAACCAGTTTCAAAATCGCGTCGGCCACCTCCTGCTCCTTCTGCTGGTAGGTGTGGCCGGTTTTTTCGATAAAGATCAGCTTGTTTTGTGCTGCGGTTGGAATATGATTGTTGATGTTTTTGAGGAAGCCCGCCGGGTCACCGTAAGTGAAGCGGTCATAGGTGCCGATCAGCAGCGCCCCAGTATGGGTGATTTTTTCGCATTGGGAAAAATCGCCGTCTGTTTCCACATGAACGTTGTTCAGCGTATCAGTGAACAGCCATTGATAAGCGGTATCGGCGTAGCACGGCAGCCAGCCCATGAAGTAAAAGGGCAGGAACTCCTGGCCGTGGCCGGATGCCACCATCTGCTTCACGATCTGCTTTTCCTGCTCCGACGTGTCGCTGGTCATGTGTTTTAGGTTGGCGGGGCTCAGCAGCAGGAAATGCTCCACCCGGGCATCGTGATGCCGGGACAGGTAATAGATCACCTTGTTGGCCCCCAGGGAATGGCCAGCCAGAATGATGTGCCGGTAGCCCGCTTGCGCCGCGTAGTCCAGATAGGCTTCGATATCCTCGTCTGTATCGTTAAAATCTTCTTTGAAGGAGCCGATGATTTCCGGCTTTCCGGTATTCACGTTCACGGTGTCGATCTTGCCCAGGGCATCGTTGGTCTGGGCGTAGATAAAATCGATGCCGTCCGCGTTCAGGGTGTCGCCGAAGTTGTAGTAAAAGGGATTGGAATAGAAATTGCCGTGGATGCCGGTGATGACGATCACAACTGTATGGGCGTTTTTGGCGTCAAACAAAACGCCGTTGAGTACTGTACCCCGCTTGGTGGGCACGTTCAGCTTAATCATGAGATTTCACTATCCTTTTGTCGCTTACCCAGGTCACATCAATCTTTTGCTGCCCATGAATCACATTCATCCCATGTGGATCGGTAAGCATGTAGCGAAAAGCAATTGTAATGTGCTGTACTTCCTCTGCCGTGAGGCAATATTCAAAGGTGTGAAGCACCATTTCTGTTTCCAGCATATCGGCTGTGTATTTGACAGAAGTTGGATATGCCGGTTGAAAAAACATTTCTCCATTGAAAGCACCACTGCGATGAAGCAGCATGGATTCATTATTAGCCTGAATGGCACATTTGGTGATGACGTTGCCTGTGTAATCGGTGTAAACAATCAGGTGCGTATTATTTTCAAATGCATATTCGCCTTGGTATTCATACTCCATGGGCGTGGAAGCAACGACGCCATGAATACGAATAACTGCTTTATTGCTGATCATCTGATCACTTCCTAAAAACGCAGCGATGGCAGGTGGAGGAATAACAGCGGTTGCAGGAAATACATTTGGATTCCCCGCTTTCGCCGGATTGCAATTTACTCGGCAGATCAGGCTCCCGCAGCAGCGGCCGGGACAGGGAAAGGAAGCGTATTTTCGTCTCATTCAGCACCCTTTCCATTTCCTCCAGGCTGCGCATCCCGCCAACCAGGATCACGGGCACGTCTACTTCCTCCGAAAGTCTGGCGGCAAATGGGGCGAAATAGCCCTCGTTCACATGGGGCCGGATGCCTGGCACCGAGGTGCCGTTGCCGCTGACTTCGATGGAATCAATGCCGGCAGCAGCCAGCGCCTTGCAGATGGTCAGGCTTTCCTGCTCGTCCAGCCCACCGTAGGTGAAATCGCTGCAATTGATCTTGGTGGTGATATGCATTCTCGGCGCTTGCTCCCGGATGCCCCGCAAAATATCCAATAATATCCGCATCCGTTTTTCCGTGCTGCCGCCGTAGGCGTCTGTGCGGTGATTGGCCCGGGGGCTGATGAACCGGCTCAGGAAAAAGAAATGGGCCGCGTGGATCTGCACACCGTCATAGCCCGCTTTCCAGGCCCGGACGGCGGCGTCCACGAACCATCCGATCACCTGCCGGATTTCCTCCGCGGTCATGCCGTCCGGCTCCACCTGAACGCCGCGGCGATAGAAAGCGCCTAAGGCCAGCTGCGCGATGGCAGGGCAGTTTTCCCTGTGGATCAAATCCACCAGCTTTTTGTGCTGGGGAATCAGCGAATCGTCCGACAAACGCATGGGGCCGTCGATATAGCAGTCGTCGGTGGAAACGCTGGTGAAGCCGGTGATGATGGTCCCCACGCCGCCTTTTGCCAGTTCCTCATAGAGAGCATAAGCTGGTTCAGTGATGCCGCCATTTTCAGCGGCAATCCCTTCCCAGGTGGCGGAGCGAATCAGTCGATTTTTGACTTCAAGATTTCCAAGTTTGGCTGTTTCAAACAGTTTCTTCATCAATACAACCCTTCCGAAAGATGGAAAGAGGGGCGGGAGAATGATCTCCCACCCCCACACGCTCAGTTCATTATTTCTCGTTGGCGGCGTTTTCACCGGCCAGTTTACCGAACACTACCACATCAGTTACGGCATTACCGCCCAAACGATTGCCGCCATGCAGACCACCGATGACCTCACCAGCAGCATACAGGCCCTTAATGATTTCGCCTTCGGGCGTCAGCACACGGGTTTCGGGGTCAATGCGCAATCCACCCATGGTATGATGGATACTTGCCTGCCGGGGTGTTGCCACCCAGGGGCCGTGCTCCAGACGGGCGTCAAAATTGGTGCGCCCGAACTCCTGATCCTCTCCGACATCATAGCAGGCATTGTAGGTGTCCACGCTGTTCTTTAAGTTTTCAGCAGGCACACCGATTTTCTCAGCCAGTTCTTCCAGCGTATCAGCCACAAAAATGAAGCCGTTTTCTTCCAGGAACTCCCGGGTGAAACCATCCGCAGAACGCCAGGCAGAGTCATTGATATCGGAATACAGGGAACCGTCAGCGGATTCCACAATATAGAACATTTGATTGGTCTGCTTGAGCACGGCACCGCAGATCTGATCCCGGCGGCCATCCTCCTGTACAAAGCGGTTGCCTTCCTGATTGACGAAGATGGTCTGGGTCGTAGCCATCACGCAGCGGGAAGGATATTTGGTCAGACCGCCATCTACCAGATTGCCAAGATACAGCAGCTGGATTTGATCCATATCCCGGGTATCCGCTCCGATGGCTGTAGCCATCACGATGCCGTCGCCCTGAGAAGCCGCATGGCGATTGGTGGTAGGCGTATGAGTCAAATCGTCCCACTTGCCGGTGGTATTGTAGCTCTGCACCATTTCGCCATTCGCGCCATAGCCGCCGGTGGCGATCACCACGCCCTTGGTCGCCTGAATGGTATGCTCTTCGCCATTCTTATCTACGCAGATCACTGCCACGACCCGTCCGTTTTCATCGGTCAGCAGCTGCGTGCCTTTTGTATTCAGGAAGAGCTGCACGTTTTCCATGCTGTCAATGATATCCAGATAGGTGCTGATAAATCCGGTGCCCATGTTCATGACGCTGTAATGGCTGCGCTCCCACAGTGCGCCAGCGCCCTGGCCAACATTGGGGTTAAACTCCATCCCCAGGGGAAGGAGCCATTCATAACCGGCGTATGCGTTATCAGCGTATTTGCGGATCACCGCCAGGTCGCCCACTTTGTCGCCGCCATTCCAGGTTTGCAGGGTGTACCAGGCCGGGCTGTCAAAGGTGCCCTCCTTGCCTTCTTGCTGGAAAACTTCCCATTCGGCCTTCACTTCGGCAATCAGGGCCGCATGTTCTTCGCTGGCAGGCGCCTCCGCCAGGGCAGCTTCGATCACGCCGCGCTGCGCGTCACCCATGGGAATCTTGCTCTGACCCTCAGGATCCCAGGTGTTATAGGTCGCGCCACATACCAAGGTATCGCCGCCAGCCATGCCAGTCTTTTCCAGCAATACGACATTCACACCCTGCTGTCCGGCGCTGATAGCGGCTGCCATACCGGCTCCTCCAGCGCCAATCACCACTACATCCGCGCTTTCAGGCAGGGTGATCGTCTCTTTTTCTTCGCTCTGGCCTTGCCAATTGCTCAGATTGGCCCCGGACTGTACCAGCGCATCCCTTGCGGCCTTCAGAACAGCATTACTGGTGACGGTCGCGCCGGAAACGCCGTCCACAGCAAGCGACTGGTTTTTAACGATGGATGCGGGAATGGACAGCACGGGTGCTGTGCCGCCATTTTCAACCAGCTCGCCATTCTTGTCGTATAATGGCGCGCCAATACCGGGCGTTTCCTGGTTGTAAGTCACCTCGGCCTTTTCGATGCGGTTTTCGCTGACCGTGATCGTCACTTCGATCCGGTCATTGATGCCCATAGCGGACGCTGTGTATGTGCCGGGCGTCATCGGTTGATACGGCAGCTCAGCGTCTCCTGCCAGGGCTTCCTTAACGACTGCCAGAACGGCTTCACTGGTGAAGGTCGCCCCGGTGTGAGCGTCGATGCCTTCCGCGTCGCCCTGGGCCAGAATCGCGGCGATCAGCTGATCTACGCTGTCTTCCCGTTTGATCCCGGCCAGCGGATAGGTTTCGCTGGAATCATCTACATTCAGGCCCACCACTTTGCCATCCTCCAGGATGACCTCAGTGATCACATCGCTGCCAAAGCCTTTGGCAGTGCCGGTATAGGTTTCCTGTTCCGCCATAGAGGACGGAAGGCAGCTGACCATGAGCGCAGCTGCCAGCATGATGCTGACCAATGTGCGGAATTTCACTTCTGTCTCCTCCTTTTCCTTTGCTTGCCATGGGATAGGGCAAAGGTTATCTTATGTGCAATTTTACCATTCAAAGTGAAAACGTGCCATGTTTTCAGTTTTAAAAATAGTTGATGAATTTGTAGCATGAAAAGCCAATACATCATTATTTTGTCATTTAGATGCAGGATTATTTCAATTTACGCCGAATAATCACACAAGTAACCGGCGTAGTTTTGTGATAGAATCCAATCTTCAAGGAGGAGCTATATGAAATATTCTCTGGAAGATATCAGCACCCTGTTTATGGAATTACTGATGAAAAACGCGGCCTACCAAGAGACAGCCGCGGCAATCGAACATATTTTGAATCATCCTGTGAAAATCAGTGATATTACCCGCAATCCCCTGGCATTTTCGCCGTCTTATCCCATGGATGATAACGAAGATCATCGAAACCTGTATCGTCATGTGACGAAGGACAACAGTGCCTCCCACCAATCACATCTGACCTCCATGCTGCTGACAGGCAAGCCTGTTCTGTGGGCCTACCCATATATGCGCCGCAATCGGTATCTGTGCGGAGCGATCTACAATGGACATTGGATGGGCCATCTGACGCTGCCGGACGTGGGGCAATTCGCGGAAGTTGATTTGGATGCGGTGTCCCAATGCGCCGCTATGCTGGGCTTGTTTTTATGGACAAAAGGCGCTCCCCGTGCGATGAATGCCAATAATGGGCACTTTCTCCTGTGGAGCCTGTTGAATGGTCTGGTGGACATGGAGGATATCCGCTCCCGCGTAATCGATCCGGTGTTCGATGGGCTTTCGACATATCAGCTATTGTGGTTTGATGGAACTGCCGACCAGCAAACGCTGTTTCCTTTCCTCACCGGAAGCCTGAAATCCTGGTGGTATGTCTCCCATGATGGAGGCACAGTGGTGCTGACCGACGGAAGCGACCGGGAAGGAACAGCAAAACTGTGCGCTGCTCTTTCTAATGCGGGCATCACCGGCAGCATCAGCGATCCATTCAGCAGTCTGGATCAAGTTATTCATCAATATGAGATTACAAGACGTACCATGTTCTTTGTCCGGCAATTGCACGCTCCCGCCGGTATCTGCAGATATGATGATTATAAGCTGCCGTCTCTGGTAGAGGATGCCCGCAGGCTGCTGGATATCCGCCTGTATGAACACAGCCTGCTGCATACGCTGGAAGTTTATGATGCAGAAAACAGCACGGAATATTACGCCACGCTCAAGGCTTACTTATTCTCCCATCAAGAGGCGGGCGTGACCGCCTCCAGATTGCATGTACACAAAAACACCGTGTTCTACAGAGTTAATAAGATGAAAGAATTGTTTCAAATCGATTTTACAGATGGTATGCTGACAGCAACGCTGATAACCTCTCTGATGATACGGGAGAGAAGTCTGAAACCAATTTAAGCTCTAATTCTCATTATGATTGAGCAAGTATATTTTTCTGGAAAGACAACAGCCTGTATAAGTTATTCTTCAAACCACTTGCTTTATCGTTAAATGTCGTATATTATGATTCCAGGGGAATAATCCCCACAATCCACAGCAAAACAGCCTCTTTATCACACTGATAAAGAAATGATAAACTGAGGCCGTAGAGCATGGAGAATACAAATAATCTGTAGAATCAGAATCACATGGACGAACAGGAGAAACAGAAATTAAGCTAAAAGCGTTATATTGCATTGAATGGGAATAAAAAACATAGTCCCGGAAACCCAGCAATTATGCGGGTTTCCGGGATTTTTTCATGTCCATTGAGTACATTTTGAGTGCATTTTACTCTGAAAGCGGCTCATCTCTGGGCGGAAGAGGATCATCAGGCTGGAAAGTAAAAATATTATATTCCATCATATCAGGATTTGGCAATAATTCTAATGGCGCATTGATTCCTTGAAGTTTGAGTTCAAATTCCTCCATTCTCTTTGAATGCAGATTAAGCGCCTCTTGATCCACATGGTCTGGATCCTTTTTTTGTTTCCAAAAGAGTTTGAGTATAGAAATACTCCCGCTCCCAACTGATCATAAGCACAAGGACTTGCGGGTCTTTTAAAACAACATCAAAGTCACCTATGCATATTTCTTGATCTATAACAGGACGATGTAATGCTATAGAAATGATAGGCTTCAACGCAGGATTCGGGATGAGCCTAATGTAGTCTATATTTAATCGGTTTGTACTTGGACTTCGCGGCGCATCCAAGTACATGAGTCCTGAACGATGGCACATCATCAAGATACCAAGCAAATCGCCTATTGTATGAACCCTTGTAGGTAAATTATCGAACCCGATCAGGGCGTTGGCGTTTACACGGAGAGCCTGGGCAATTCGCTCAATTTGTTCAAGCTGTGGCTGCATTTTATTGATTTCATATTTTCGGATGGACACGGGATGAATACCGGTCATTTCTGCCAGCTTTGCCTGTGTTTTTTTTCTGTTTACGAAAGTAGCGGATTCTTTCGCCTATCGTCATCATAAAGGATCACTCCTCAAAATGTATTTCTTTTGGATTATACCACAATCAGTGCGAATACGCTACATTAAAATGAAAATGTGATGAGTGCGAGAACGCTACATCAAAAAAACAAAAAGGGGTGAAATCAATGAAAGACAAAAGCTTTATTACAGCAGCGGAATTAGCGGAGATGCATGAAATCTCCGTAGGTCATGCCTACAAGCTAATCCATAAGCTGCATGATGGCCGTTTTTAGGCTCTCCCGGGCAATGCGGTTGGATTCAGTGTTGGAAAGGCGCAGCCATTCGTTATCGCTCCATGCGCCGCAGGAATCGGTGGACGTTACAGTTTGACTCATTTTGTTCACTTCCATTTCGCAAGGGTTGACAAAGGAAAGAAGCATCCGTTACAATGCAATTGACGATACAAGTGTAGCGTCAAAAGAATGTTTTGTCAATCCCATTTCTGGAGGTATCCCCATGAAAAAATATCGAATGCTCAGTCTGGCAGTGGCATTGATGCTGTCCATGCCCGCCCTGGCGTTTTCAGAAGAAACCCAGCCGTATTATCCTACCCCTGCCGCCAGAAGCACGGTCAGCGCCGCTCATGACCCGGAGGGATGCTATTGGTGTACGCCCATGGATATTACCGATGAAGAAGCTGTTTGGGCCATGCTGACTGCACCTATGGCCGTGATCGACGTGGGGCAGAAAAACCAGATCACCCTGCGGGCCGAGCCCAGCGAGGACGCGGCGGGCATCGGGGAAATCACGGGCACATCGCAAAGCGTGCATGTGCTGGAAAATCGGGAGGATGGATGGTCGCTAGTGGAGTGCTATTCCAGTTCCTTCCACGGCTCCAAATCCGAAGCCTGGAACGCTTTTGTGACGGGATATGTGAAAACCTTGTATCTCAAAACCGTTACGCCGGATCAGCATTACGGTATCGTGGTGGATAAGCTGACCCAAGAATTGTACCTGTTCCACGATGGACACCTGATGACCACGCTGGCCGTTTCCACCGGCCTGGCCAATGAACGCCAGCCCTACAACGAGACCCGCTCCGGGGAATTTATGCTGGTGTCGAAGGTGGGTAACATGACCTCCGATAATTTGATCGGTGCAAAGGCCATCCGCTTCAACAGCGGCGATCTTTTGCACGAAGTGCCCTATGTAAAAAATGGCGATGGCAGCAAGAGTTTCAAGAACACCGAGCCCAAGCTGGGCTTCCGTGCCAGCCACGGCTGCATCCGGGTGCAGCGGCTGAAGAATGTGGACGGCATCAATCAGACCTGGTTATGGGACAATCTGCCCGTCAGCGAAACCCACGGCACCAAGCTGGTGATCTGGGAGGATTTCGCCGGGCGGCAAATGGCTATCCCCGACGCTTCCACGCCTGTATATTATAATCCCAAGGGCGGCACCATGTATCACAGCACGGCAAACTGCCCCGGCGTCAGAAGCCAATACCTGCCGCTGACGGCCTTCACTTACGGCGAATTGGAGGATGCAGCGTACAGCAAGCTGGCCCGCTGCACCCATTGCTTCCCGCCGTTGCGGGAAAGCCAGATTGAGGAAATCAACCGAATTCACATGACGGCATCCCCTGGCATGATCACCGAACAGACAAAAGGAGAAAATTGATATGGAACAGCAAAAAATCATTTCCGTTCTCGGTCAGGAACTGACCATGATCTATGTGCAGGCGGCACCTTCCAGATGGGTGACGAAAACGGACGGGACACCAAGCCCGTTCATTCCGTGACCCTGAATGATTTTTATATCGAGCAAACCCAGGTGCGGCAATCCCTGTGGACAGCCGTGATGCAGCACAATCCCGCGCACTTCCATGGAGATGATCTGCCGATGGAAAGCGTCACCCTGTCCGATTGCCATGCTTTTATTGCGTGGCTCAACCAGCTAACGGGGCTGCGGTTTCGCCTGCCGACAGAAGCGGAATGGGAATATGCCGCCAGAGGTGGGCAATATTCCCATGGTTATGCCTATTCCGGCAGCGATGATATTGACGATGTGGCGTGGTATGATAACGTGGATCGCCCGCAGCCCGTGGCGCAGAAAAAGCCCAACGAATTGGGCTTGTACGATATGAGCGGGAATATCTGCGAATGGTGCGAGGATATTTACGAAGCCTATACCGACGCGCCGCAACACAATCCTCACGGCGCGGAATCCGGTGCTTATCACCTGGCCCGGGGTGGCGGCTGGAACCGGGGCGGGCACATGTGCAAAGTGTATGACCGTGGGAATTACCGCCCGGAATATGCCAGCAATGCCGTGGGCTTGCGGTTGGTGATGGACTTGCTTACTGATATGGATATAGCGAGTACATTTTGAGTACACTTTTCATGCAAACCATAAAAAAATCGGAGAAAATAGCAAAAAAGCCTTCAAAATGTAGCGAATGCGCTATTCAATATATAGATATAAGGAACGCTTCCTCGAATGGGAATGGGAATGAGCGCCGGAACGGCGGAACACCTTATGGCGCAACGCTTTCAGGCCTGTCAAAAGTGGCTCTGATAAAGAAATGATAAAATTTTCCGGAAAAACTCCATTGTCCCTGTACCCGGTGGTTGTGGGGTAAAAGAAGCCGCAAACGGAAAATGAAGTCATAAAAACGACAGATTGGTAGGATTCAGTTTCACAGCCGTTATTGTCGCAAAGGCGTTACATCCGCCTTTGCTCTTGATCAGTATGCGATATAATGATTCCAGTGGAATAATCCCTGCTACCTATGGCAGAAATGCCTCTTTATCACACTGATCACCACGAAAGTAGGAACAACGGCGCCTCGTTGCAATGGGACATGTATTTGTTTATGCGCAAGGATCGTTGTGATAAAACAATATAAAAAACGGATGCCCCATCTTGAAAACATCTTCCTTCTGCGCTATAATAGTAAGTGGAGACTAACAAGCCTTTTTCGCCCATCGTTCACTGGCTTCAAAATGCGAGGCGGTAGGATGGGCGTTCCTAAAAAACACAGGTTAGTTATAGCTAACAAAAAAGGACGCAACATGTTGATCCATGAATATGGCAGCCGGGACGATCCAACCATCATTCTTCTTGATCCGATGATGGTTTCGGGGAATGAACTCTATCAATGGATGAAACCTTTCTTGAAGGGCTCCTATCATGTGATCGCCCCGGACCAAGGAGGTCACGGGGGAGCAGGCGCTTATCATTCCGCCGAAGAAGAATATCACCAGCTGAAAGCATTTCTTCTTGATATCGGCTGTCGGGAGATCGCGCTGGTGTATGGAGCCTCTCTCGGCGTGGCTGTGGCGTATCGTTTGTTCCTTGATGCTGGTTTTCATGTGCGTCACGCCTGGTTTGATGGGGCCGCGCTTTGCAAGAATGCGCGCTTTGCCGAGTGGTTCATGAAAAAGCTATTCCGAAACGGGAAGAAGTCGCTTGCAAAATCGCATGCCAATGCTTCTCCTTCTCTGGTAAAGATGTACGGATATGACTTCGCAAAGATGATGACCAGCAATTTTGAACGAATCACACCGGAAGACATCGACGCCATCTGCCATGCCTGCTGCCATTATGATCTGAGAAGGCTGACGGATGACGAGCAGAAGAAACTGCATTTGGATTTCGGCGAGAAGGACTTCGACTGGAAATACGCAAAAAGGACGATCCCGGTTTATATGCCAAACGCGGAGGTGACCCTACGTTCCGGCTATGCCCATTGCGGCTATATGGCCGCGGAGCCGGAGAAGTATGTAACTGAAATCGAAGCATTCATGATGAGGAGATGCGGATAGGGAAGAGGAGCGGATATGAAATTTTGGATACCCGGTGGCGAGTTTACGGTGCCCTCGGCAACACCGGTTGGATCATATACAAGAGGAAATCCAAAGGAAAGAGAAATTGATCGGAATGATGATCGCACGGAGGGAGAAAAGCGCATGACAAAAGATAAATATAAGGCGCTTTCAATGAAGGAGTTTGCCAAGGCGGCCCGGGTCTATGAAACGGATGAAGCTGGGGTCTACAAAATGTGCAAGAAGGACTACCCGGACGTGCTGGCGGAGCTGGAGAAGGAGCCCTTCCATGATCTGCTCGATTGCGGATGCGGTACCGCACCGATGCTGACCCTGCTCAAGCAAAAATACCCGGACAAGCATTACACTGGCATCGATTTGACGCCGGAGATGATCAAGGTAGCGAAGGCGAAGCAGATGCCCGGTGTTCGGCTCGTGGTCGGGGACTGCGAAAAGCTGCCCTTCCCGGACGAATCCTTTGACGCCGTGATCTGCTGTCAAAGCTTTCATCATTACCCGAATGTACAGGACTTCTTTAACAGCGTCTTCCGGGTGCTGCGCCCAGGCGGACGCCTGATCTTGCGGGATATGACCGCGAAAACCGCCCCGGTACGCTGGTTCTTCAACCACATCGAAATGCCGATCATCAATTTCGCAGGGCATGGAGACGTTCGCGTCTACGGCGTGGACGAAGTCAGAAAGCTTTGTGACAGGGCCGGACTCATTCTGGAGCATGGCGAAAAACGAGGCTTCTTCCGGCTGCACTGCGTCGCCAGAAAGCCCATAAAACAGGACGATTGAGAAACGGGGGCGTTGAAGCGTGTCCAGAAAAGCGCCGCAATTCCAGAAAAGGGTCATGAGTCTGGGCTATCGGGGGAAGGGGGATCTTCAAGCCTTTGAACACGGGGCGTATCGATGATCGCGTCGCCTGCGTGCGGGAATGGATCGTTAACATTTTCTTCTATACGAAGAACGGAACGACGGTCATGATCGACGCGGGCTACAATTACGACCGGCTGGCTGAAAAGATGGCCTGGCTGGATATCGACCCAGCGTCCATCCGCCACATCCTGATCACTCACCAGGACACCGACCATGTAGGCGCGGTGGAGGCGGACAGCGACGGACTGTTCAAAAATGCCACGCTGTACCTGAGCGAGACGGAAAACAAATACCTGACCGGCGAAACGCAGCGCAGGGTGATGTTCGGGCTGTACAAGCTGCCGATGGTGAGGACAGACAACGCGAAAGTCCTCCTGCGCGACGGGCAGATTTTGGACATCGACGGCATCAAAATCGAATGCATCCAGGTGCCGGGACATACCTGGGGTCATATGGTGTACCTGATCAACGATGCGTATCTTTTCACTGGCGACACCCTATGGTTCGGCGCGGACGGTGGGTACAGCTTCATCCATTCGCTGGCGGAGGACAATGCGCTGACCAGGCGATCTCTGGCGGCGCTGGAGAAGCTGCTGCTGGAGAGAAAGATTTATCCCAAAATCATCACCGGTCATACCGGCTGGACAGACAATCTATCTTTTGCCTTTGCCCACAGGGACGAGCTTTGCAATTCCTTCCGGAGACAAAAGCCCGCTGATCCTCAAGCGCCTTATGACGGCTATGATGAAGCGGACGACACGGAAGCGAAGGCGAGAACCGCTCCTCTGGCAAAGCAGGACGAGCGCATTTTCAAGGCACTGCAAGGAGGTCAAGGGCAATGACGCGGCATGAGCAGATCAAGAGCGCCTACAAGGTCACGGGCGGCGCGTCCAATTTTTACGACGGCATGATGACCTATTCCACTATCCTGGGAAAGGCCATCTGCCGCGCGGTGTGGAACATGGGAAAGGATGAAAACGGGCGATACCTGGAGCAGGCGCTGTCCGGCATCAACGAAGATTTCAGCGGCAGGTTACTGGAGGTGCCCGTTGGCACGGGTGTGCTGACAATGCCCGTTTATCGGAATCTTCCCCAAACAGACATTACCTGCCTGGATTACTCGGAGGACATGATGGGCGTTGCACAGAAACGGGCGGAAAGCCTGGGTGTCCGGAACGTCCGC
>JAFUFC010000036.1 GCA_017470095.1 Clostridia bacterium
ATAAGTACGGTTTTCACGATATGTATTCCGGCGGGTTTTATCCCTATGAAACGCAGGAAGAATTCTGGGCCTACTGGAGCCGGTACATCTGGATCAACCGGTATATGGACGCACCGAAAAGCACCTATGCCGATCTCTTCCGGCTGGTGCGGGACAAGGACTATTTCGTGTTGACTACCAACGTAGACCACTGTTTTCAGAAAGCGGGCTTTGATAAGAAACGCTTATTCTACACCCAGGGCGACTACGGACTGTTTCAGTGCAGCAAACCCTGTTGCAAAAAGACCTGGGAAAACGAATCCATGATTCGCAACATGATTCAGGCTCAGGGCTTCATAATTGGCGGACACAATGAGCTGACGCTGCCGGAGGGAAAGACCGCGTCCATGCGCATCCCCACGGATTTGCTGCCCCGGTGCCCCAATTGCGGACGGCCCCTGACCATGAACCTGCGCTCGGACGACAAGTTTGTGGAGGATGAAGGCTGGCAGAAAGCTGCTGTGGAATACGAAGTCTGGCTGACAGCCCACCAGCATAAACGGGTGGTATTTCTGGAGATCGGCGTCGGTTACAACACACCGGGCATCATCAAATATAGCTTCTGGCAGCAGGTGTATCAGAATCCGGAAGCGACTTATGCCTGCCTGAACATGGAGGCCCTGCCAGTGCCGGAGGAGATTCGTGACCGCTCCATTGTGATCAGCGGAGATTCGGCACAGGTGATTGGGGAACTGGTTTCATGATACTGATACTGGCTGAAAAGACAATTCCCCGATCAGGACTACTCCTGACCGAGGAATTGTTTTAGAGAAATCTTAAACTTGATATACACCTTGTAACCGGTCTTCACTTCTATCCGGTCGATCAGACGGGCAACGATCAGATGCTTGGTGCCGATGTCGGCTTTTTCAAAGCACTCCACCCAGGAAAGCAGTTCATCCACCTGGGCTCTGGTGGCTTTGGCATTTTCCTGTTCCTCCTGCATCCGGGTCTGCGCTTCTTCCATTGCTGCCTGGGAAGCTTTTAGCTTGGCCCGGTGCTTCAGCAGCATCTGGTTGACGATGCTCAGATCCAGCTGGCTTTCTCCGGTCAGCGCCTTGACGGCTTCCTCCTCCAGGGCAGTGACCTGCTTTTGAGCATTTTCAAAATCCTTCTGCGCCTGCTTGTAAGCCACCTTGTAGGTTTCCTCGTTCCGGGCGCTGGCAAGCTCCACAAGCCGCTCCTTGGGTACCGCTTCCAGCTTGGAAAGGAATAGCCTGACCTGCTGTTCTACCGCTTCATTCAGCGCGGTCGCCTTGTAGCCACTTTGCCCATCACATGTTCTCGATGCGGAGATTTTCCGGTAGCAGCGGTAGGTTTCGTAGTCGTACACGCTGGTACCGCCGCTGGCCAGTTTCCTTTCTTCGTGCTGATGATTGTAGCAGAGCCTGCATCCGCAGTGCCCACAGAAGATGATGCCCGTCAGCAGGCTGCGCGTATCCGTCCGGAAGACCACAGGCTCTCTTTATCTTTGATATCCCAACGTTCAACGAAAGCGTGGTTAGAGAAGCGATCCTGAACGCTGTCAGCCATCGAAACTATCAGCTGGCCGGGAACGTATTCATTCAGCAATTCCCGGACAGACTTGTGATCGAAAGCCCCGGCGGCTTGCCTAATGGTATTTCTCTTGACAACATCCTGGATCGGCAGATCCCCCGCAACCGCCGAATTGCAGAAATCCTAGCTCTATGCGGTCTGGTGGAACGATCAGGTCAAGGAATGAACATTTTTTACGAAACCAGCGTGAAAGAAGCCAAGCCACTGCCGGACTTTACCGGGACAGATGACACTTTTGTCAGCCTGACTTTGAATGGCCTGGTGATCGATAAGCAGATGCTATCGGTAATCAATCGGATTGGAAATGAACGGCTCAACACGCTCACTACTGCTGATTTTCTGACGATCAATGCTCTGTATCACGACATGCTTCTCGACAGCCATATGCAAGATCGGCTGAAGCACTTGACAGAAATGGGGATCGTGGAGCATATTGGCCGGAGCAAGTATGTTCTTTCCCGCAGCTTATACAGTGCTGTTGGTAAATCCGGCGTCCACACAAGAATTGTCGGCCTGGATCGTGAGACAAATAAAGAGCTACTTAAAGCACATGCGGGAAAAGGGAAAGGAGGGAGCGTCTTTCAAGGAGTTCCAGCAGGTTCTACCAAACCTCAGCAGGGATCAGATCACAGTGTTGCTGCGTGGACTCCGCAGAGAGAATCGCGCTTACTGCGCAGGAAAGACAAGCGCATCAAGATGGTTTGCTGGTTCCATGTCTACAGCAGATATTGAGTTATGACATATAAAACTTGAGACTAAACTTGAGACTGTCTTAAGATTTAGTCTCAAGTTTGTTGCATCATGCTGTATGTCAAGCTTCACTGATACTGGCTTTTCTCCGGCTTCACCACCGACTTGACCACTTGCCGCAGGTGAAGTCCCTGAACCGACCTTTGTCATGAATGTGTTTTTACTGAGCTGACGTTTGAGAGTAAACCGGTAGAACCGAGATTGCAAGAAAATGATTTTTATTGGTCAGTATGCATCAGAGGCCGCTCGCTCCCAACTTGCAACTCAATTGTAAGTTGATATCAAGTTGGTGTAGCCCATGAAAAAGCCGACCCTGAAGAGGCGGCGATACGAACTCAGTTAAAAACCAATTCATCAAGAACGATTTCTTCAACCCGGTGCCGGATGCTACTCATCCGAGAAATCCACCCCAACTGATCTGATGCTTTCAGCTTTTCATGTGCCGATCATGTTTAACTGGTTGAAATCATATCCCAGCCAACCACTCATGCAAAGTTCGTTCTTGGGACCCTGAAACCGGATATCTGATCGGTGAGGTAGTGGCCTCTCAAGTGGACGAATCCATTCTAACCGACGGTAAAGTCGATCTTGGAAAGCTGAAGCCGATCATCTTTGACCCGTCTTTCAATGCTTATCGAGTTGTTTCAATGCTTATCGAGTTGTTGGCGAAATTGTCGGAAAAGCTTTCAGAGACGGCTTGAGGCTGAAAAAAAAAGTAAAGGAGCCAAAACCCTGCTGCAGCACTGGTAGACAGTGTTGCAGCAGGGCAAAAAGTGTTGCAATTATCCCAAATTTTCAGCAGGATGAGCTTTGACTTTTCAGGAGCAAGTATGTCATTGCTTGCCAAAGCGAGCCCGCATCATGGGCTTAATGCCGCCCGCTTCGAGAATCTTCATAGCCTGGTCGCCCAGCTGTTCGCAGGGAAGCACTTCGCCGGTTTCCAGCACAGTGACTGTTCCGGCGTCCAGATCCAGGGTCAGGGTCTGACCATCCTTTACATGCCGGCTGATGCCCTTGCAAATCACGGGTAGCAGGCCCAGGTTCACGGCGTTTCTAAAGAAAATGCGGGCGAAGGAATCCGCCAGCACGGCGGACGCACCCATGTTCAGTAAGGCGATGGGCGCGTGCTCCCGGCTGGAGCCGCAGCCGAAATTGCGGCCCGCCACCACGATGCCGCCCTTCGGGAAATTGGGTGCGATCTCCTCGCTGACGCCGCAGAGGCAATGGCTGCCGATTTCCTTGGGGTCGGTGATAGCCAGGAAGCGTCCGGGATAGATTTGATCGGTATCGATATTATCGCCCACCACGATGATTTTGCCAGTGATCTTGGTATTCATTTGCGCTTCCTCCTTCTGTCAGTCAAGGTAAGGCCGGGGATCGGTGATGACGCCATTTAAAATGCTGGCAGCCACAGTAGCCGGGCTGGCCAGGTACATGAGCGCTTCGGTGGAACCCATGCGGCCGGGGAAATTGCGGTTAGTGCTGGTGATGCAAACTTCTCCGGGGGCCAGGATGCCTTCATGCGCACCCAAGCATGCGCCGCAGCCGGGAGTAGTGATGGTGGCTCCGGCGTCCATCAAGTCCTGAATATAACCCTTGGCGATGCACTCCTGCATCACGTCCCGGGAGGCGGGCACCACCACCAGACGGGTGTAGGCGGGAATATGCTTGCCCTTCAGGATGTTCGCGGCGATGGCGATGTCCTCCGTGCGCCCGCCGGTACAGGAACCTATGTAGCCCTGATCCAGCTTTACGGGGCCGTTTGTCACGACTTCGGACAGAGGATGCACGTTTTCCACGCTGCTGGGGCAGGCCAATTCAGGCTCCAGCTTGGACACGTCAAACACGTGGGTCTCAGCGTACTGATAGCCTGGATCGGTGTATTGGATCTCATATGGCCGCACCGCGCGCTTTGCCACATAATCCAGCACATCCTGATTGGGCTGCATGTAGGCGGTCTTCGCTCCCATCTCCACTGCCATGTTGCAGATGGTCATGCGGCCTGCCACGTTGAGCTTTTCCACATAACTGCCAGTAAAGTCAATGGCTTTGTACACCGCGCCGTCCGCCCGGATCTTTCCCAGCACGGCCAGCACAACATCCTTGGGGTAGACGCCCTTGGGCGCTTCGCCTTCCAAACGCACTTCGATGATTTCCGGCACCCGGAACCACAGTTCCCCCGTCATCAGGATCGTCGCCATATCCGTCGCCCCGCAGCCCGTGCCCATGGCCCCGAAAGCCCCATGGGTGGTGGTGTGGCTGTCGGTAGCCACCACGATCATGCCGGGATAGATCACGCCCGCTTCCGGCATCACCTGGTGGCAAACACCGCAGTTGGTGTCAAAGTGGAATTTCAGGTTGTTCTTTTGAGCGAACTGACGCATTTCCTTGTGGTTCGCGGCGCTCTTGATGTCCGGGCAAGGCGCGTAGTGGTCAAAGACAAAAGCACAGCGGGTATTGTCCCACACCTTTTCGCCGCCCATCTCATAGAAAGAGTAAACCGTTTGAAGGTACAAGTCGTTGATTTCGGCAAAGTCCACCTTGGCGGTCACGATCTCCCCGGTGCGCACTTCCTTGCGTCCGCTGTTCTTGGCCAGAATCTTTTCGATGGCGTGCATAAGCCTTCCTCCTTGCTGGGTCGATTAGAAAACGTATATTGAATATCGTATACGAAATTCAATCTGAAATCATCATATCAAAACAGCCTGAGAAATGCAAGCGTTTTTTCTCCGGTTTGTACATTCCTCGCGGCTTAGTTTTGTCATTGATTTTTGATTTTCAATCCTTTATAATAGAACCTGTATACGATATACAGAAAGCGGGGGCTTTATTGGAAACATTGGAATTACTACCTGTCCGCATCAGGATCACATCCATCCTGCGCAAAGCCATATATGCCGGAGAATACAAAAGCGGCGACGAATTGAGCCTGACGGACATCGCCGCCCAGCTGGGCGTCAGCCGCACGCCGGTGCGGGAAGCCTTTCAGGTGCTGGAAAGCGAGGGGCTCATCACCTTGCGGATGAATAAAGGGGCCATCGTAAACACCATCGACCGGAAATTCATCCGGGATATTTTTGAAATGCGTATGCTGTTGGAATCCCAAGCCGCTTATCTGGCTGCGGAAAACGGTATGGAGGAAGAAAAACTCGGCAAGCTGCTGGAGCGGCTTTATCAATTTCGGGATCATTTGGATACGCTGAACGTTTCGGAATACGTGGCGCTCAATCAGGCTATTCATCAAGCCATCTGGCAGGCGGCGGACAATCATCAGTTGACCAATTACCTGCTGGAATTATGGAACGGCCCCAGCGTGGGCCACGGGGAAAACGCCGCTGAGCATCATTATCAGGCTTCCACTTTTGAACATATTGCCGTTATGGAATCCATCCGGGACGGTCAAAAGGAGGAAGCAAAAAAAGCCATGCTCCGGCACATTGGCAGAAGCATGGAGAATATGCTCGCTCAGTATCCCGAGGCCTAATACCAACAAAACCTGAACAAAAGTGTTGCAGCCGTCTTAACTCCGTTTACAATACCGAGCGCGGCACACCCGGACATAGCTTCACCTTATGCCCAGCAGGGCACCGATAGATTGAAGTACGCGATGAAGTTCAGTGAAATATATAATGAAGTACAGTGAAATAATTAATGAAGTTCAGTGAAGTTTTCCTTTACAACTTCTTATATAACAATTTGGGCTTATAATCTGGATGATCCTCAAA
>JAFUFC010000037.1 GCA_017470095.1 Clostridia bacterium
AACATCACCCACGCCAGCCTGCAAACCAAGGGCTTCTCCGAAATCCCCCGCTGGATTCGGGAATATAAAAAACCCGTGATCATCGACGAATGCTGCTATGAAGGCAATCTCCCGCATTTCTGGGGCAGCATCAGCGGGATGGAAATGGTACGCCGTTTCTGGCGCTGCTATGCCTCCGGCGCGTACTGCACCCACGGGGAAACCTTCTTATCGGATGATGAAATCCTCTGGTGGGCCCGGGGCGGCGTTCTCAAAGGCGAAAGCCCCAAACGCATTGCCTTCCTGCGGAAGATCATGGAAAGTCTGCCGGGACCGCTGACCCCTAAGGAGGGCGGCTTCCTGGACCTGGCCCGGTCGGATGAGCCGGTGGATATGGAGTTGATCCCCCAGGAGATGCGCGGCTTTTTCAAAGCCTTTTCAGACAGCATCCACCGCATGTCCGAACAGGACCGCACGGCTCACCTGGGCGGAGAGCACGCCTGGGAAAGCCATTGCGGCGAAGAAGCGTACCTGACTTATTTCGATCTTCAATGCTACGGCGAACAGACGGTGAATCTGCCCGAGGACAAGGTATACAAGGCTGAGCTGATCGACGTGTGGAACATGACCCAGGAAGTGATCGCAGAATCCATTAGTGGCGAAACCAAGCTGAGACTGCCCGGGCGGGACAATCTGGCGCTGCTCATTACCCGGATTCAATAACCAAAGGAGAATCAACCATGAAGGAATATATGAACGCATCCCTGGCGCCCCGGAAACGGGCTGAACTGCTGCTCAAAGAAATGAATCTGGATGAAAAAATGGCCCAGCTGGTGGGTGTGTTTGCTATCAAAGGCGCGGAGGATCGGATGGCGGCATTTTTTAAGCACGGCATTGGCCAAATCAGTTCTCTGGAATTCCGCTCCTGCGACAGCCTGGAGGAAGCCGCCGCCTGGCAGCGGCAACTGCAAACCATCGTAATGGAAAGCTGCCGCCTGCACATCCCCGCCGTCTTCCACATGGAAGGTCTGTGCGGGCCGCTGATGCAGGACACCACCACCTTCCCCTCCGGCGTGGCCCGGGGCTCTTCCTTTGACCCGGGGCTGGAGCGGAAGATCGGCGAAACCGTGTCCCGCCAGGAAGCGGCGGTGGGCGTCACTCAGGTATTAGCGCCTGTCTTGGATATTTCCCGGGATTCCCGCATGGGCCGCCAGTGCGAGCCCTACGGCGAGGATCCCACCCTGGCCGCCGCCATGGGCGCAGCCTATACCCACGGCATTCAGGAAACTGAAACCGCGGGCCGCACCCCGGACGCCTCCGCAAAACACTTCTTCGGCTTCCATAATTCCGCAGGCGCGATCCACGGGGCGCACGTGGACGCCGGGGACCGGCTGCTGCTGGAAATCTACGGCAAACCCTTCCAGGCGGCCATCACCGAAGCGGGCCTCAAGGGCGTCATGCCCTGCTATGGTTCCGTGAACGGATTGCCCATCCATGCCTCCAAGCATTACCTGAACGGCATCCTGCGGGGTGAAATGGGCTTCGAGGGCGTCACCGTGTCCGACTACGGCGGGGCCAGCAATGCCCATGAATACCAGGGCATTGGCGAAACCATGGGCGACGCGGGCCTGCGCTGCCTGGCCGCCGGGCTGGATGTTGAACTGCCCATGCCGAAAGCCTACGCGGATGAACTGAAGCAGAAATTCGCTTCCGGTGAAGCGGACATGGCCTTGCTGGACGGCGTGGTGACCCGGGTGCTGGAGGCCAAATTCCGCATGGGGCTGTTTGAGCATCCCTTCGCGCTGGAGGGCGAAGAATTGGACAAGACCGTGCATCACGCGGAGGACGAACAGCTTGCCGCCCAGTCCGCCCGGGAAGCGCTGGTGCTGCTGAAAAACGACGGCGCGCTGCCATTGACGGGAAAAGAAAAGACCATCGCGGTCATCGGCCCGGCCGCCGCCAACGCCCGGTATTACTTTGGGGGCTATACCCACCTGTCCATGGTGGAGGCCAAGCATGCCGCCCGCAATTCCATGGCGGGGGTCAACGGCAATGGCGTCAAGAATGAAGTGGGTTTTGTGCCCGGCACAAGCGTGGAAGACGACGAGAACGAAGAATTTGCCGGCGTGCTGACCAAATTAAAGCCCGATTGCAAAAATCTGGTGCAGGTTTTAACGGAAGCGTTGCCGGATGCCCGCATCCTGTACGCTACCGGCTATCACAAGGCAGGGGCGGATGAAAGCCTGTTCCCAGAGGCGCTGGAAATTGCCAGGCAGGCGGATGTGATCCTGCTGACCCTGGGCGGCAAGAACGGTTCCGGCTCCGTCGCTACCATGGGTGAGGGTGTGGACGGCACCGATATCAACCTGCCCGCCTGCCAGGACGCCTTTATTCGGGAAGTGAAGAAGCTGGGTAAGCCCCTGGTCGGCATTCATTTTGACGGGCGGCCCATCTCCAGCGACACGGCGGATGAGAGCCTTAACGCCATCCTGGAATGCTGGAATCCCGCTGTTTATACCGCCGAAGCCGTCACCGACGCGCTGCTGGGCAGGCTGAACCCTTCCGGCAAGATGCCTCTGTCCACCGCCCGGTGTGCGGGCCAGATTCCCGTTTATTACAACCATCCCAACGGTTCCATGTGGACCCAGGCTCCCAGCATCGGCTTCACCGATTACGTGGATTGCCCGCACCGTCCCCGCTACTGCTTCGGCCACGGCCTGAGCTATACGAGCTTTGAATACAGCGATTTGACCCTGGACAAGAAGGAAACCAAGCCCTTTGAAGCGGTGCGGATTTCTTTGAAGGTGAAGAATACCGGGGCATGCGGCGGCACGGAAATCGTGCAGCTGTATGTGAAGGACGTGCACGCGTCCATGACCCGTCCCCAGAAGGAGCTGCAGGGCTTCCTTCGGGTGGCATTGCAGCCCGGGGAAGAAAAAGAAATAAGCTTCATCTTGCAGCCCAGCCAGATGGCTTTCCTGGACGAGAATATGCGTTGGAAGATCGAGAAGGGCGAATTTGAAGTGCAGATCGGGTCTTCCTCCGAGGATATCCGCCTCAAGGATTCCTTCCGTGTAACGGAAAACGCTTGGCTGGCCGGCAGAACCAGAGCGTTCTATGCCCTGGGTGAAATCAAGTAAGGAGGCCGCCCCGATGAAAATCAACAGCAGCAATTGGATTACGGTATCGCAGGAGACAGGGGACGTCTGTCCGGTATTTCGCAAGCAGTTTGCCACGGGAAAAACGATTGAAAAAGCGGAATTGCAAATCACCGCGCTGGGGGTCTATCTGGCGGAGATCAACGGTCGGCGAGCAGGCGATTTCGTGCTGGCTCCCGGCTGGACCAGCTATGAGCACCGTCTGCAGGTGCAGACGTATGATGTGACAGCCCTGCTTCAAAAAGAAAACGACCTGCGTGTCACCGTGGGCCGGGGCTGGTTCCGCTCACCCATGCCGGGTTGGCTGAACAGCGAGGACAAGCGGCGGCGGCTGAATCAGCCCTGCGGGCTGATCGGTTTGCTGCATCTTTATTATGCCGACGGCACGAAAGAAACCATCCGTACAGATGAAACCTGGCAATGGGCGAAGAGCCGCATCCTGTTCAGCGAAATCTATGACGGCGAAACCTGCGACGCCCGGATCGTGCCGGCGGATTGGCAGCCGGTGAAGCCGCTCAAATGGAGCAAGGACATCCTGATCCCCCAGGAGGGCGAAGAAATCCGGGAGACGGAGCGTATCGCTGCGAAACGCATTTTCAAAACCCCCCAGGGCGACACCGTGGTGGACTTCGGCCAGGAGGTCACGGGCTATGCGGAAATCACGCTGACCGCCCATGCCGGGGACGAGGTGCTGTTCGACCACGCCGAAGTGCAGGACAAGGCTGGCAATTGGTACAACGAGAACTACCGCAGCGCCAAGGCCCGGGCAAGGTATATCTGCCGGGACGGGCAGCAGACCTGGCATCCGGAGCTCACCTTCTTCGGCTTCCGATATATCAGGCTGCTGTCCTGGCCGGGTGAAGCCAAGGCGGAGAATTTCACCGCCATCGCCGTGCATTCCAATATGAAACGCACCGGCTGGCTGAAATCGGGAAACGCTGAATTGAACCAGCTGTTTTCCAACATTGTGTGGGGCCAACGTGGCAACTTCCTGGACGTTCCCACCGATTGCCCCCAGCGGGACGAGCGCCTGGGCTGGACGGGGGACGCTCAGGTGTTCATCAAAACCGCCGGCTACCTGTTTGACACCGAGCGCTTTTTTAAAAAATGGCTCCACGACATGGCCGCCGACCAGCGGGAAAGCGGTGAAGTGGGCCAGGTGATTCCGGACCTGATGCCGGAAGGACCCAGCAGTGCGGCCTGGGGCGACGCCGCCACCATCTGCCCATGGCAGGTATATCAGACCTACGGCGACAAAGTCGTGCTGGAAGATCAGTTCGAGAGCATGCGGAAATGGGTGGACTTCATTGGCTCAGTCACAAAGACCCCCAACCTGTGGATCGAACATTTCCACTTTGGCGACTGGCTGGGCCTGGACGCGCCCGACGGCAGCTATAAGGGCAGCACCCGGGAGGATTTCATCGCCAGCGCGTTCTATGCCCATTCCACGGCATTGGTGGTAAAGGCGGGAAAGCTGCTGGGCAGGGATGTTTCCGCCTATGAAAAGCTGCATGAAAATATCGTAAACGCTTTCCGCGCAGCCTTCCCGGAATACAAAACCCAGACTGAGCATGTGCTGGCCGTTTACTTTGGTCTGGCGGAGGATGCGCAAAAGACCGCCGATGCTCTGGCCGAAATGGTCAAAGCGGACGGCATCCAGCTGCGCACCGGCTTTGTGGGCACCCCTTATATCCTGCATGTGCTGAGCAACTATGGCCATGCGGATTTGGCCTGGTCGCTGGTGCTGCGCCGGGAATACCCCGGCTGGCTGTATCCCGTTACCAAGGGGGCAACCACCATCTGGGAGCACTGGGACGGCATCAAGCCCGACGGTTCCTTCTGGAGCAAGGATATGAACTCCTTCAATCATTACGCCTATGGCGCGGTGGCGGACTGGGTGTTCGAGCAGGCGGCGGGTATCCGGCACGCCGAAGACAAGCCCGGCTTTGAGGAATTGATTTACGCACCCCATCCCGACGCCCGCCTGGGCTGGCTGCAGGCGAAACTGGACACCCGTCACGGCACGGTCAGCGCCCTGTGGGTATGTCAGGAGGACGGGGTCCGTTATGAACTGGAAACACCGGTGCGGACAAGGGTTTGCCTGAACGGGAAAGAAACCCGGATCAATCCCGGCAAATACACCTTCTGGACAGAGAAGTAAGGGGGACGCAGCCATGCGCAGCATGAAAATCAATCAGGATTGGGACTTTGGCCTGGGCCAGGTAGACCTGGGGAATCGCCTTCGCGGGATCTTCGGGGACAGAAACGTCAATCTGCCCCATGATTACATGATCGAGAGCGACGTATACGCTGAGGCGCCCTCCGGCGGGGCCAGCGGCTATTACAACGCGGGCGTGGCCCATTACGCCAGGGGAATCGACATCCCCATGGACTGGGAGAACGATCAGGTTTTCCTGCGGCTTGACGGGGCCATGATGAACGTCACCGTGGAGGTCAACGGCAACCTGGCCTGCTTGCAGCATTACGGTTACGCGCCCTTTGAAGCCGACATTACGCATTTGGTCTATCCGGGGCAGAAGAATCGCGTTGTCATCACCGTGAACCCCAGCATGCAGCCCAACAGCCGCTGGTTCTCCGGCGCGGGCCTGTTCCGGGGCGTCGAATTGGTACATACCCCCAAGCTGCATGTGGCCTTCGGCGGCCTGTCCGGGTATACGAAAAAGATCGAATACAAGGCGGACGGCACGCCGGAAACCGCGTATTTGCAGGTGGCTGCCGAAATCAAAAACGAATATGCCGAAAGCCGCCTGGCGGAGGTCACCTTCGCCCTGATCGACGACAGAACCGGCGAAACGGTCAAGACCGGCAAGACGCTGACTCAGGTGCGGGCCATGAGCGTCGGCACGGCCTATACGACCCTGACCGTGGACGAGCCAGTTCTTTGGGATGCGGAAAACCCCAGTCTGTACCGCTTACAGGCAACGGTGAAGGACGTTGGTACTTTCAAAACACATATCATCTCCAACGAACACCCCACGGAGGACACCGAAAGCGTGCTGTTCGGCATCCGCACCATCGAAGCGGACGTGAAGCACGGCCTGCGGATCAATGGCAAAGAAGTGAAGCTCAAAGGCGGCTGCCTGCATCACGACAACGGCCCCATCGGCACCGTGACGGTGTATGACGCCGAGGCCCGGAAGGTAAAAAAGCTCAAGGAAGTGGGCTTCAACGCCATCCGCACCACCCACAACCCGCCATCCTCCGCCATGATCGAGGCGTGCGACCGGCTGGGTATGTACGTGTTCGACGAGGCCTTTGACGCCTGGGGCATGGGCAAGCAGCCCGGCGATTACAACCAATATTTCTCCACCGACTGGGAGAAGGATCTGACCGCCTTTGTGAAGCGGGACCGCTGCCATCCCTGCGTGATCCTCTGGTCCACCGGCAACGAGATCACCGAGCGCGGCGGCCTGAACGACGGCTATGTGTTGGCGGCGAAGCTGGCCGAAACCATCCGTTCTCTCGATCCCAGCAGGCCCATCTCCAACGGCATCTGCTCCTTCTGGAACGGGCTGGATGATTTCATCATGGCCGAGCAGATGAAAAAGCGGATGGAAGGGCTCTCCGGCGGATTGCAAAACGCCGATATCGGCGGCAAGAAGGACCTCCTCTGGGAGCAGTACACCGAGGGCTTTGCCAACGGCCTGGATGTGGTGGGCTACAATTACCTGGAGGGGAAATACCAGCAGGATCATGAAATGTTCCCCGAGCGGGTGATCCTGGGCAGCGAAAACTATCCCAAGGAAATCGGTATCCACTGGCCTATGATCGAAAAAACGCCCTGGGTGATCGGCGATTTCACCTGGACGGCCTGGGATTACATCGGCGAAGCGGGCATCGGCAAGGCCACCTTCTACGAGCCCGGCGATCCCAATATCGGCAATCCCTGGGGCGCTCCTTCGCCCTTCCCCTGGCGCACCGCCAACGACGCGGACTTTGATGTGACCGGCGTCATTCGGCCCCAGGGCGTGTATCGCCGCATCGTGTGGGGCAGCCGGGAAACCGCGGTGTTCTCCTATGACCCCGCCGTGATCGGCAAGGTGGAAACCCTGTCCAGCTGGGGCTTCCCCGGGGTGTGGCAGCGCTGGAACTGGCAGGGCCAGGAGGGCAAGCCCGTGGACATCGCCGTGTTCAGCAGCGCGGAGGAAGTGGAGCTGCTGGTGAATGGTATCAGCGTTGGCCGCAAAAAGGCCGGCGAAGCGCTGATCCACGATATGCCGCTGACCTTCCTGTTCCGGGTAACTTATCAGCCCGGCATCGTGGAAGCGGTCAGCTACACTGCCGGAAAAGAAGTCTCCCGCACAAGGCTTACAACCACCGGCAAGCCTGTTTCCATCCGCTTGACCGCGGAAACGGAAGCGATGCAGGCCGACGGCGAATCCCTGTGCTATGTGAACGCGGAGCTGATCGACCAAAACGGAAACGTGGTGCCCGACGCCGATACGCTTTTGAAAGCGGAAGTATCCGGCGCGCTGGAGTTGCTGGGCTTTGGCAGCGGCAATCCCATCACCCAAGAAAATTACAGCAAAGGCCAATTTACCAGCTATCAGGGCAAAGCCCTGGCCGTGCTGCGCGCGGGTTATAAAGCGGGCGAAGCGAAATTGACCGTATCTGCTGACGGCTTGGAAAAGGCTGAAATCTGCCTGCAAGTGAAGTAAGAACAAAGAGGAGCGTGACGGGTATGCGTACCGTGATTCCATTCATTGATAATTGGCTGTTTCTGAAACCCGGAGAAAACCGCGTGCCTGTCACGCTGCCCCATACCTGGAACAATCTGGACGGTCAGGACGGCGGCGGGGATTACTGGCGGGGCGAATGTGTGTATGAAAAGACTTTCACTGCGCCGGACAGAAAAGCAAACGAAGAAGTCTATCTGGAGTTTGACGGCGTGTCCGCCTCTGCCAGGGTAACGCTGAATGATCATTTCATCGGGGAGCATCATGGAGGCTACAGCCGGTTCCGGTTCCATATTTCGGAATGCCTGAAGGCTGGCGAAAACCACCTGACCGTCGCCGTCAGCAACGCCGCCTGCGATACCGTGTATCCCCAGAACGCCGATTTTACGTTTTACGGCGGTATCTACCGGGCTGTCAGACTGATCGTGCTGTCCAAAATCCACTTTGACATGGACACCCTGGGCGGTTGCGGCATCCGGGTGACCCCCAAGGTGCGGAAGGATGGCTCTGCCGACGTGCATATTTCCGCCCGCACGACAGGCGGTCAGGCTGTATTTGCGTTGGATGGAGAAAAGCTGACAGGGAATGAAGTAACCTTCTCTGTGAAAAAGCCCACCCTTTGGCAGGGGAGGAAGAACCCCTATCTGTACACGCTGAAAGCCCGTCTGTACGACGGCGATACCCTTTGTGATGCCCTGGAAATCCCCTTCGGCATCCGTTCCTTCCGCATTGACCCCAACGAAGGGTTTATCCTGAACGGCGAAAGCTATCCCCTGCGGGGCGTGGCCATGCACCAGGATTGGCTGGGCAAGGGCAACGCCATTTCCGAAGCGGACATGGAAGAAAGCCTGCGCCACGTGTACGACATGGGAGCCACCACCGTGCGGCTGGCCCATTATCAGCATGATCAGCACACCTACGACCTGTGCGACCGGCTGGGAATCGTGGTGTGGACGGAAATCCCCTATATCAGCGAGCACCTGGACAACGCCCAGGACAACGCGCTGAGCCAGATGCGGGAGCTGATTGAACAGAATTACAACCATCCCTCCATTGTGGTGTGGGGCCTGAGCAATGAGATCACCATGGCCCACGGGGATCAGAAAACCCTGGTGCCCTTCCATCAAAGACTGAATGAGCTGTGCCACGAAATGGACGATACCCGCCTGACCACCATGGCCTGTATATCGCCCCTGCCGGTGGATCATCCCCTTTTAGACGTACCGGACGTGCTTTCCTACAATCATTATTTCGGCTGGTATGGCGGCCACCTGGAGGACAACGGTCCCTGGTTCGACCGCTTCCACGCCCTGCATCCCGATCTGCCTGTGGGCGTATCGGAATACGGCTGCGAAAACAGCCTGTGGCATGCCTCCCACCCCGAACCCGGTGATTACAGCAACGAGTACCAGATGATCTACCACGAAAGCCTGATCAAGCAGCTGTATTCCCGGAAATACCTGTGGGCCACCCACGTGTGGAACATGTTTGATTTCGCCGCCGACGCCCGGGAGGAGGGCGGCACCAAGGGACGCAACAACAAGGGTTTGGTGACCTTTGACCGAAAGACCCGCAAGGATGCCTTCTACGCCTACCAAGCCTGGCTGAGGTCCGAACCCATGCTGCATCTGTGCAGTAAGGAATTTGTGAACCGCGATGGGGATACCACAGAATTTGTGGTGTACAGCAATCTGCCGGAAGTGACCCTGATGGTCAGCGGAACGGCGTATACAAAACAGGCGGAGGATCACTTCTTCCATTTCACCGTACCTCAGCCGGAAGGGACCTATACGGTCATTGCGTCCGCGGGCGATTTGACTGAGCAGGCAACGTTCAATCATGTTTCCCAGCCTGACCCCGCCTATCGCTTCCAGCAGGGCACAGTGCTCAACTGGTTTGACATCGACACGCCTGACGGCTTCTATTCCATCAAAGACCTTCTGAAGGACATTTCCCAGTCCCACGATGCGGCGGCGCTGGTGCAGCCCTTCCTGGCCGAAATGATGGCAGCTCGGGCCGCGAAAGCAAAGCAGAAGGAGCAGGAGACCGGGAGGGAGACAGTGAAAAGCGGCGAGGGCATGAGCGCCGAGGACCGCCGCCGCACGACAATGCAGTTTAGCCTCCTGCAGCTCATCCGCATGGGCGCGCCGGATATGCCCAAGGAGCGCATCATTGCCATCAATCAACAGCTGAATCAAATCCCCAAATATGTGCCGCCCAAGGATATGGACATGGAGCAGGCGGAAAAGGACGCTCACCGGAAAGAAAACGCCTACGCCCTGGACGATCGCTTTGTGCTCCGGGACGGGCAGCGCCATCCCTTCGCGGTGATTTGCCCCGGCGGGGGATATACCATGGTGTGCAGCTTTATCGAAGGCGTGCCCTACGCCAGAAAACTCAACCAAATGGGCATTTCCGCCTTCATCGTGTATTACCGGGTGAAGGATCAGGCCCGCTTCCCGGCGCCTCAGGACGATCTGGCCCAGGCTGTGCGGGACATCTTTGCGAAAGCAGATGAATACCTGCTGGACACCGCCCACTGGTCCGTGTGGGGTTCCTCCGCGGGCGGTCATCTGGCAGCCAGCTTCGGCACATCCAATATGGGCTACCCCCACTACAAGCTGCCTAAGCCGGAAGCACTGGTTCTGATCTATCCCGTCATCAGCATGCGCCCGGATTTCACCGAACAGCAGACCCACAACATGCTCTTGGGCGATCCCGCCGACTCCGCCATGGAGGCCTTCGCCAGCGTGGATGAGCAGGTGGATGCAAACTATCCGCCCACCTACATCTGGTGCGGCGACGCGGATAAAACCGTGAAGCCCGACAACACCCGCCGCATGGCGGACGTCCTGAAAAAAGCCGGGGTCCCGTACCAATGCGAAATCTTCCCCGGCGTGGATCATGGCGTGGGCCCCGGTACGGAAACCGCCGCCGAAGGCTGGATGGCCCATGCGGTGGCCTTCTGGAAGCAGCAAACCAAATAACAAAAGCGATGATGCTGGAGGACGGTCATGAAAAACCCTGAAATTGAGAAAAGGATCAAGGACCTGCTGGAAAAAATGACCCTGGAGGAAAAGGTGGGGCAGCTCCATCAAGCTGGAGGCTCCATCGTAGGCGCGTTCGAGCTTTCCTTTGAAGAAGTCCTGACCATGGTGCAGGATGGGCGCATGACAGAAGAGGAAGCCCACAAAATGATCTCCGCGGCAGAGTTGGATTGGCACGAGGATGATCTTCGCGCCGGGCGCATCGGCTCCTATCTGGGGCTGGTTGGTTCGGAAAAAATGAACCGCCTGCAGCGCATCGCCGTGGAAGAAAGCAGGCTGGGCATCCCCCTGATCAATGGCTTTGACGTGATCCATGGCTTCCGCACCATCGCGCCCATTCCGCTTGCGGAATCTTGCGCCTGGGAGCCAGAGCTCTGGCAGCGCACCGCCCGCATGTCTGCGGAGGAAGCGACCGCTGCAGGGGTACACATGACCTTTTCGCCCATGGTGGACGTGAGCAAGGACCCCCGCTGGGGCCGCATTGCGGAAAGCGCGGGGGAGGACGCCCTGCTGAACGGGTTGTTTGGGGAAGCGAAGGTCAAGGGCTATCAGACCGATGATCTGACCCGCCACGATGCGCTGGCCGCCTGCGTGAAGCATTTTGCCGCCTACGGCGCGGCAGAGGGCGGACGGGACTACAACCGGGTGGATATGTCCCCCCAGCGGTTTGAGGAAGAATATCTGCCCTCCTATGAACGCGCCGTGAAAGCAGGTGCCCGGGCCGTCATGCCCGCGTTCAACGACATCAGCGGCATGCCCTGCTCAGTGAATAAAAAGCTGCTGACGGACATCCTGCGGAAACGCTGGGGCTTTGACGGCATGACCATCAGCGACGCCAACGCCATCGCGGAGTGCATCAACCACGGCATCGCCGCCGACCGTCGGGACGCCGCCCGGCAGGCGCTGAACGCGGGCATGGATATGGACATGACCTCCGGCTGCTTCCTGGATCATGTGAAAGAGCTGGTGGAAGCGGGCAAAGTGAGCATGGACAAGCTGGACGAAGCGGTCAGCAATATCCTGCGGCTGAAATTCGAGCTGGGCCTGTTTGACGATCCCTATCGTTCCAGCGCGGAACAGGAAAAGGCCGCCATGCTGACCCCCGCCCACCGTGCTCTGGCTCGAGAAGCGGCGCAGAAATCCATGGTACTGCTCAAGAATGACGGCTTGCTGCCCCTGAAACAAGGCATTCGCATCGGTCTGGCAGGAACGCTGGCTTCCAACGGCGATGAAATGTGCGGTACCTGGGCCGGAGCTGTACAGCCCGGCGACTGCAAGAGCCTCCGGGATGGCCTCGACGCAGAGCAGATCCGTTATTCTATGGTCACAGAAGAACTGCTTCCGGAATGCGATGTGTTCCTCTGCGCCGTTGGCGAGCGAAAAGCGGAAAGCGGCGAAGCCTCCAGCCGAGCGTCCTTGGAGTTGACCGAAGCGGACAAAACCTTGTTGAACCGCTTGAAGGAAAGCGGAAGGCCAGTGGTGGCCATCGTGTTTGCGGGCCGTCCCCTGTGCCTGGGCCCTGCCGTGGAATGCGCCGACGCTATCCTGATGGCCTGGCATCCCGGCGCGGAAGCGGGCCCGGCCATCCTGGACCTGCTCTTTGGTCGCGTGAACCCCTCCGCCAAGCTGACTGCCAGCTTCCCGGAAGCCACCGGCCAATGCCCCACCATGTATTACGACCACATCCGCACGGGCCGTCCTGCCGGAAAATTCAAGTACACCAGTAAGTATCTGGACGCGCCGGTGGAGCCCCTGTTCCCCTTTGGCTTCGGATTGAGCTATACCAGTTATCAGTACAGCGATATTTTCGCTGTGCAAACGGAAAAAGGCATCCACGCGGAAATCACCGTGCAGAATACCGGCGACGTGGACGGAGACGAAATCGTGCAGTGCTATTTCCGCGATCCCGTGGCCCAGCGCGTCCGTCCTATTCGGAAGCTGGCGGCCTTTGAAAAAGTCACTCTCCAGCCCGGGGAAAGCAAGCGCATTGCTTTCGACATTCCAAAGGAAGCCCTGGGTTATTACGATCAGGATATGAACTTTGTGATCGACGATGGCCTGATCGAAATCCACATCGGCGGAAGCGTACGGGATACCCTGCAGGCGAACGTGGAGTATCACAATTCATGATCCGACAGCTGCCAGTCTGTTAAACAGATCAATCAGCGGCGTCTGCCTCTTTAAAAATATACAGGGGCTGCTCTAATAGGAAGTGAGAAAAATGACTGAACGGGAACAAATCACCGAGGAAGTGCGCCGTCAGCTCATCCAGGAAATGATGGCGAATTTCAATCATGAAAAGGAAAGAAAGCTGGCAAATTTTCGCAGTCAAAACGCGTACATTCACAAAGGACAAACCCTGTTTACCGGCTCTTCCCTGATGGAGCAATTCCCCATTTCGGAATTCTGTCTGAACGAAGGCTTGCCCATCGTATACAACCGGGGCATTGGCGGCTATACCACCGATGAGTTTCTGTCTGCCATTGGCCCGATGCTGCTGGATTTGGAGCCTTCCAAGCTATTTATCAACATCGGCACCAATGATATCCGTGATATGCCGGAGGGTGAGGATTGGTTTTCGCATCTGTCCTCCAATTACAGAAAGATCTGTGAAATGATCCGGGAAAAGCTGCCGGAAACCATCGTTTACATGATGGCGTATTATCCTGTCAATCCCCATCGGAACAGCCCGGCGCTGCGGGTCCGCACCAACGAGGCGGTTGCCCGCGCCAATGAAATGGTCCGCGCTCTGGCGTCGGAGTTTGGTTTTCAGTATATCGATGTAAACGACGGGCTGAAGGATGAACAGGGAAATCTTCAAATCGAGCACACCCTGGACGGCATTCATTTTGACGCCGCCGCGTATCGCACGGTATTTGAGCGATTGAAACAGTATCTGTAACGGCGAATTGCGAGGAGAAAAAAGGTATGCGCACACAGCTCCACATCGAGAAAAAACAGGAAATGCTTTCTCTGATCACGGACGTCACTTTTTCTAACGTGCCCTGCTGGTACGACGCTTCCCGGCGTGATTTGAAAATGGATCTGATCCTGCCCAAGAACCGGACAGTTCATTCCGCCTGTCCCACCATCGTATGGATTTGCGGGGGAGCTTACCGGGTGGTGAATCGTTCCGTTTGGCTGCCGGAAATGATGCGCTTTGCCCGGGCGGGGTACGTGGTGGCCAGTATCGAATACCGCACCAGCAATGAAGCCATCTTTCCCGCGCAATTGATCGACGTGAAATCCGCCGTGCGTTTTCTGCGAGCTCACGCAAAAGAATACTGCGTTGACCCGGGCAAAATTTTTGCCCTGGGCGAATCGGCAGGCGGCACCATGGCCAGTTTGCTTGGCGTGACGGGCAATCAGAAGGAACTGGACCAAGGCGACCACCTGGACCAGACCAGTGCGGTGCAGGGCGTGGTGGATTATTATGGCGTGGTCGATTTGTCTGATGCTTCCGCGGAAAGAGACCGTATGTCTGCTGCGGTCAATCAAAGCAATGACGTTCCCTATTTTTCTTTTGAAGAATTCTTAGGCGTTGGGTACGGAAAGGCGGAAGCGGAAAAGGCCAGCGCGATCCGGTATATTTCTGAAAAAACGCCGCCTTTTATGATCCTGCATGGAACAAAAGACACGGTGGTGCCCATGGCGCAAAGTGAAAAACTGCATGACGTTATGCAAAAGAAAGGTATTCCGTGCGAATTTTTGGTGATTGAGGACGCTGCGCACGGAGATGACCTGTTTTACCAGGATGAAGTGAGCGATTCCGTGCTTCAATTTTTGAACAGTATCTCGGAAGAAAAGGAATAAAGCATATGAAAGAAATAGCGAAAGGCTATACCACCGGTGTCTTCCAGGTCGGTATCCTGGTCAGCGATATCGACGAATGTATCCGTCTGTTCTGCGACACGCTGGGCATGGAGGTCGTTTTTGATGTGCGCAATCAAATTCAGCCCGCCCAGGGACTGTCTGGCGTAGAGAACCAATTGATGAACGTGCTGATGCTCCACGGCCAGGACGGTGTGGATCTGGAAATCCACCAGTACGTCGATCCCCCAGCTAAGCCCTGCCCGCCCATGAACCACAATGATCTGGGCTCCATGCACTTCATGCTGCGGGTGGATGATATCTATGCCGTATGCGAAAAAGTCCAGGCCTTGGGCTACAAGCTGATGAATCCCGTTGTGGAATCCAAGCACATTCCCGGCTTCAAGTTCACCTATTTCCGCGGCCCGGATAACGTGATGATCGAGCTGCATGAGGGCACGGTGCCACGCAGAAAGTGAGGGAAACGTATGAAAGCATTTGATTTGACAGGCCGGGTGGCCCTGATCACCGGCGGAGGCTCCGGCATTGGCAAAGGCTGCGCGAAGGTTCTGGCCGAGGCAGGCGCGAGCATCGTGATCGTGGGCCGCAGGATGAACAAGCTGGAAGAAGTAAAGGCGGAAATAGAAGCCGCGGGCGGCATCTGTGCCTGCTTCTCCGCCGATCTGACCAGCGAGGGTAACTGCAAAGCCATGGTGGATTTCTGTGTGAGCACCTTTGGCCGCCTGGATATTCTGATCAACAGTGCGGGCGGGCGCGGCGCGCATGGCAAGCTGGAGGATGAATTTAGCACCCAAAACTATGAGGAAACCATGGCGGTGGATTTCACCTCCACCTTCATGGCGGTCAAATACGCCTATCCCGAGTGCGCGAAAAACGGCGTTGGCTCCATTATCAATATCGCCTCCCTGGCGGCGCTGCAGGCCCGCGGGCCCATTGTTTATTCCGCCGCCAAAGGCGCTGTGCGCTCCTTTTCCCGCACCCTGGCCAAGCGTTTGGGCGATCAGAAGGTGCGGGTAAATACCATTTATCCCGGTTTCATTATCACTGAAATGACAGCAGGCGTCAAAGATCGCCCCGACATGCGGGAACGCTTTGAAAAGGAATCCCCGCTGGGACTGCTGGGTGAGGTGGAGGACATCGGCTACTGCGCCCTGTATCTGGCCTCCGACGCCGCCCGGTTCGTCACCGGTCAGGATTTCGTAATCGACGGCGGCGCGACCTGCTGACGCAGACAGCGCCATTATATGTGTTCATTTCTCCATTCCTTTGGCGTGCAGCCCACTTCCCGCTTAAACACGGTGAAGAAATAATTATAATCCATGTACCCACACTGCCAAGCCACTTCGGCCAGGGGCAAATCTCTTTGCTCCCGAAGAAGAGACTTGGCTTTTTCCATGCGCAATTCCCGGATGTGTTTCGCCATGCCCTGCTGATACAGCTTTTTTGTCAGCGCATATAACTGCGTTTTTCCGATGCCCAGGGCTTGGGACAGCCGCGATGCGTCCAGGGCTTCCGTATAATGATTGGCAATGTAGGTGTCCAAGCGAACTTCCAATAAATCTTCTTTCAGCGTCGCCATACGTTCCAGAATCAGATAGGAAGCCACCGCATGGAGAATGTGGGCAGCGGAACGGACATAGCCATCCTGCATGGGCGTGGCTTGTAGAAGGGCTTCGTGCAGCTTTTCCAGGTCAAGGGGCAAAGCTGCGCAGCGGCGCTTGATTTCCTGACAGCCTTCTTCCGGGTTGGCATAGGGAAACACATGGCCAAAGAGCAGAAAACCGATCAGCATATTGTTTCCGTACAGCGGGGTAACGGCCTCGGTAAACCCGGCATGACAGCGATATATGTGCGTTTTCTTTTTTTCCGCCGCTGTCCGGCAGGCCTGCCGATCACAGTTCATGCAGGCTTTCAATCCTTCCCTGCTTTCCCGGATCAAGGCGCAATAAGGCGCGACTCGTGTTGGATATGCCACCAGCTCCCGCATGCTGTCGTCAAACACAGTGATCCGAATGCCGGTAATGGCATAAAAGTCCTTAAGCAGCTTTTGAAGTTTTTCCACATCAAACACGGAAATCATGAGGCATCTCCTCCCGGATGGAAAATACGGTATATAATGTTTTATCACAAGCACGAACAAATTCAAAGTAAAACGAACGCTTTCCAATATATTTTCTGTTTTGAACCGATTAAAATAGACGCAGAAACATCAAGGAGGCGGCTGGCTTGCGGGAATTGATGGAAAAAGGCTATATCGGTCATCCGGGACAACTGGTTACCCTGCGCCGCGTGACCATAGCAGAGGGAAAGGCCAAGGGCACAGGGATCATTGAGGCGAAAACGGCAGGCGGCTTGGAACTGGATATCCTGCCGGATGCCGGGCTTGACATTGGGCAATGCCGCTATCAAGGCGTCAACATGAGCTGGATGAGCAAGAACGGCCCTGACAGCCCTGCGGTGATCGCCCCCTATGAAAACGAGTTTGTGAACACCTTCCCCGGCGGACTGCTCTATACCTGCGGCCTGCGCTCTGCAGGACCTGCCAATCGGGATAGCGGAGAATGGCATCCGCTGCACGGCCGGTATCATTCTTTGGCGGCAGAGCAGGCGTGCGTGGAGATCGTCGGTGATGAAATCATCGTCCGGGGCGTGGTGCGAGAAACAGCGCTGTTCGGTCACGTACTGGAAAACCGGCGCACGATCCGGATTCCCGCGTTTGGCGCATCGGTCACGGTGGAAGATGAAATCACCAACCTGACGCCCAGGGACGAGGAATTCATGCAGATTTACCACTGCAATTTCGGCTATCCGCTGCTGAGCGAAAAAGCAAAGCTGATCCTGCCGGAGGATCGGGAAACCGTTCCCCGGACAGAGTTCGCGAAAACGGGACTGGGACGGGAATGCGTTTTTGATGCACCTGTTCCGGGCGAGGAAGAGCGGGTATTCTTCCAGAAAATGAAGCGGGATTTCCGGGCGGAGCTGAGCAACCCGGATGTACAGGTGCGCATGATCCTGACCTGGAGCGGCGATACCCTGCCCATCCTGTCCCAGTGGCGCAGCATGGCGGCGGGGGATTATGTGCTGGGCCTGGAGCCCACCAACTGTTATATCATGGGCCGGCATGACGAACGGGAAAACGGCACCTTGCCTGTACTCAAAGCCTTTGAAACGGAAAAGCATACTGTGACCATTTCATTTGAGGAGGAGAAAAACAATGGCTAAGAAAATGACTTTTGCCCTGGCATTCTGCAACCGCGGCTTCATGCCCGGAGAACTGATCTATGGGGCCCGGGACGACATGGTGAAGGCCGTCACCGACGCGGGCTATGATTACATCATGATGGACAAGGAGCTGACCCGTTACGGCGGCATTGAAACGAGGGACGAGGGCTTGCTGTACGCCAAGTGGCTGAAACAGCATGAAGGCGAATACGATGGCGTGATTTTCTCCATGCCCATCTTTGCCGATGAAAACGGGGCCATCACCGCCCTGCAGGACGCGGGCGTGCCGATCCTCATGCAGGCATACCCGGATGAAATCGGCAAGATGGACTTCGCCCACCGCCGGGACGCCTACTGCGGCAAGTTCTCCGTCACCGATGTGTTCACCCAGTACGGCGTGCCCTTTACCGTCTTGAAGCCCCATGTGGTGCATCCGCTTTCTCCCAAATTTCAGGAAAACCTAAAGGACTTTGCCGCTATCTGTCGCGTCGTGAACGGCATGAAGCGGTTCAACCTGGGCTGCATCGGTGCCCGCACCACCGCCTTCAAAACCGTGCGTTTTGACGAAATCGCCTTGCAGAAGCACGGCATCAACGTGGAATCCTTCGACCTGTCCGAGGTGTTCGACAAGATCGCCGCCATGCAGGATAACGACCCCGCTGTGCTGGCGAAAATCGAGCATCTGAAAAACTACACCGATTTTTCCCAGGTGCCGGAAATGAACATGATGAACCTGGGAAAGCTGGCGGTGGTCATTGACCGGTACATCGAAGAATACCATCTGGACGCTTTGGCCCTGCGCTGTTGGAACGAGATGGAAGCCCACCTGCGCATCTGCCCCTGCGTGATCCTCTCCGAGCTGAACGACCGGGGCATCGTGGCCAGCTGCGAAATCGACATGTGCTCTGCCCTCACCATGCGGGCCATGAACCTGGCCACCGAGAAGCCCACGGCGGTGCTGGACTGGAACAACAATTACGGCGACGATGAAAACAAGGTGATTCTGTTCCACTGCGGCCCCGTGGCCCAGGGCCTTATGACCTGCAAGGGCACCGTGACCAACCATAAGATGTTTGACAAGACCGATCCCGGCTCCGGCTGGGGCTGCAACGAGGGTCGCATCAAGGCCATGCCCATCACCATTTCCAACTGCCAGACCAAGGACGGCAAGATCGTGATTTATGCCTCCGAAGCCAGGTTCACCGATGATCCCATTGAGGATGGGTATTTCGGCTGCGCGGGCGTGGCGGAGATCGACGACCTGCAGAACAAGCTGATTAAGCTGGCCCGGGGCGGCTTCAAACATCATACCTCCATCGGTGAAGGTCATGTGAAGGACGTGCTGAAGGAAGCGTTCACGACCTACCTGCACTATGACTGGGTGGAGATCGACGCATGAAAATCGCGGGTTTGGATATTGGCACGACCGGCTGCAAGCTGACTGTTTTTGACGAGCAGGGCCATGACCTGGGCAAGGCGTACCGGGATTATCCGGTGCGACGCCAGGTCAGCGGCCACGAGATCGATCTTTCCGTGGTGATGGACAGCGTGTATGCCGTGATCCGGGAAATGACTGCGCAGTATCCCGATATCGGTGGTATCGGTGTCACCAGCTTCGGGGAAACCTTCGTCATGACGGATGCTTCGGGCACGCCGCTGCACACTGCCATGCTGTATACAGATCCCCGCGGCGCGGAGGAATGCACCGAATTGGTGGAAAAGTTAGGCGCGGAAAGCATCGCCCGGATTTCTGGCCTGGCGCCCCATGAAATGTATTCCGTCTGTAAAATCATGTGGCTGAAAAAGCATCAGCCGGAGGTGTATCAGGCGGCAAAGCATATTTTCCTCATCGGGGATTATGTGACCTGGCATTTAACGGGCGTTGCCCAGATCGATTATTCCTTGGCTACCCGCTCCATGTCCTTTGATATTGGAAAGCTCGATTGGAGCGAAGAAATCCTGAACGCGGCGGGCATGGATGCTTCGCTTCTCAGCAAACCTGTGCCCACCGGCACCTTGGCTGGCTGTGTCACAAAAGAGGCTGCGGAAAAGGCAGGGCTGAACCCTGCCTGCCAAATCGTCACCGTCAGCCATGACCAGGTGGCGGCGGCCGTCGGGGCTGGAGCTTTCGACGGGGACACCGCCGTGGACGGCGCAGGCACGGTGGAATGCCTGACGCCCATCTATGACACACTGCCTGACATTGCCGTCATGAGCAAGGGATTCTTCTCCGTGGTGCCCTACGTGATTCCCGGCAAATATGTGGCCTATGCCTTTTCCTATACCGGCGGCGCGCTGATCCAATGGTGCGTGAACACCTTCGCCAAGGCGGAAAAGCAAGAAGCTGCACAGCAGGGGATTTCCGTCAATACGCTGCTGGAACAGCGGTATGACAAGCAGGAACCTACCGGGCTTCTTGTATTGCCTCACTTCGCCGGCGCGGCCACGCCCTACATGGACACCGGCTCCAAGGGAGCCATTTTGGGCCTGACCGCCGGAACCACGCTACCCGAAATCTACCGGGCCTGCATGGAAGGCGTCGCCTACGAAATGCGGCTGAATTACGATGCCCTGGCTGATTCCGGCATTCGCTTTACCAAACTTCACGCTACCGGTGGCGGGGCCAAATCCAAGGTATGGATGCAGATGAAGGCGGATATTCTGAACCTGCCTATCACGTCCCTCAGAACCTCCGACGCGGGCACGGTGGGCAGCGCTATGCTCACCGGCGTCGCCGTGGGCGTATTCAAGGATTTGGCAGAAGCGGCCTCCGTTATGGTGCGGCAGCGGGAAACTTACCTGCCCAACCCTGAACGTCATGCACAGTACATGGAAATCTATGAACGCTACAAAAAGGTCTATCAGGCGGTTCGCCCGCTGATGTAACAGGAGGAGAAAGCCATGCTTGTCAATCTGGTAGAAATTCTGAAATTAGCGGAAGAAAAGAAGTGCGCGGTAGGCGCGTTCAATACCCCCAATCTGGAGTGCATCAACGCAGTCTTGAACGCCGCGGAACGATTGAACGTGCCGGTCATCATATCCCACGCCGAACTCCACGAGCCGGTGGCGCCTTTATCCGTCATTGGCCCGGTGATGGTGGAAAAAGCGAAGCAGGCGAAGGTGCCCGTCTGCGTACACCTGGATCACTGCGAAACCCTTTCCTATATGCAGCAGGCCTTGGACATCGGCTTCACGGGCGTTATGTATGATGGCAGTCTTTTGCCCTATGAAGAAAACCTGACGAATACAAAGAAAGCCGTCGCCATGGCGAAGCATTACAACTGCGGCGTGGAAGCTGAATTGGGCGCGCTGGCCTCCCGGGAGGGCGGAGCTTCCGCCGGCAGCGGCCCGGTATACACCGATCCCGATCAAGCCGTCGTTTTCTGCAAGGAAACGGGCATCAATGCCCTGGCCCCTTCCTTCGGCACGGCCCATGGCATTTACAAATCCAAGCCCGTGCTGGATCTGGAGCGGGTGAAGGTCATTGCGGAAAAGACCGGCTTGCCCCTGGTGATGCACGGCGGCAGCGGCGTATCTCCCGACGATTACCGCACCGGCATCCAAAACGGATTGCGCAAGATCAACTATTACAGCTATATGTCCAAAGCAGGCGTCACAGCGGTCAAAGAACTGCTGGCAAAGGAAGACGTGACCTTCTTCCATGATCTGGCCCTGGCAGCGCAAAACGCCATGGAAAACGATGCGGAAAAAGCCATGCGGATTTTTGCGAAGCTGTGATATAGAAAAACGTCAAAACCAATCCATTGAGATCTCACCGATAAGGTGATTTTATGAAGTATTATCTTGCGATTGACATCGGTGCTTCTTCCGGTAGGCACATCGTAGGCTGGAAAGAAAACGAAAAACTGCAAACACAGGAAGTCTACCGCTTTCCCAACGGCGTGACCAAACGGGAGGGCCGTCTGACCTGGGACCTCGACGCTCTTGAACGCCATGTTCGTGCGGGCATCGACGAGGCGCTGAAGCTGTATCCGAACATCGAGAGCCTTTCCATCGATACCTGGGGCGTGGACTATGTGCTGATGGACAAAAATCAGCCCATTCTGCCCTGCTACGCCTATCGGGACAGCCGGACGGAAGCGGTGATCTCCCAGGTGCATGAGAAGATGCCCTTCGCGGAGCTGTACCGCCGGACGGGCATCCAGTTCCAGCCCTTCAACACGATTTACCAGTTGTACGCGGACAAGCTGGCCGGACGGCTGGAATCGGCCTGCGGTTTCCTGATGATCCCCAAGTACCTGATGTACCGCCTCTGCGGTGTGAAATCCCACGAGTACACCAATGCCACCACCGGCGGCATGGTCAGCGCTGAAACCGGGGAATACGATCCCGATATCATTGCGGCTTTGGGTCTGCCGAACAAGCTTTTCAAGCCCCTGCAGCAGCCGGGCACCGTGATCGGAAAATACCAGGGAATCAAAGTGATGCTCTGCGCCACCCACGACACCGGCAGTGCCGTGGAAGGCATCCCCATGGAGGACAACGCGCTGTACATCTCCTCCGGCACCTGGAGCCTGCTGGGGGCCAAGGTGAAGCAGCCCGTCACGGACGCGGGCAGCATGGCCGCCAATTACAGCAACGAGGGCGGCGTAGGCTACACCCGCTATCAGAAAAACCTGATGGGCATGTGGTTGGTCAACCGCCTGCGGGAAGAGCTTTGTCCGGGCAAGCCATGGAACGAGATCACCGCGGAGGCGGAGCAAAAGCACTTTGACCATCTGGTGGATGTGAACGATCCCATCTTCCTGGCCCCGGAGAGCATGAAGGTGGCCTTTGACGCAAGGCTGCCGCATCCGCCCAAGTGTGAAATGGGCTATTTCCGCTGCGCCTACCGCTCCCTGGCAAAGGGCTACCAGCAAGCTGTTGAGGAGATCGAGCGCAACACCGGCAGAACATACAGCAAACTGTACATCGTAGGCGGCGGAGCGAAGAATCCCTTCCTCAACCGCCTGACGGAGGAAGCCACCGGCAAACAGGTCATCGCCCTGCCCATCGAGGCGACTGCCCTTGGAAATCTGAAAACACAAATCGAAGACGCAAAGGAGGAGTGATCTATGACCATTATCCGTTTCTATCGCCCAAGCTATATTTCTTTCATCACTGGTTTCATTTTCATTCTTCCGTAATATGCAAGAGGATCGATCAGTCCCGGTCGGTTCTCTTTCTTATTTGGCAAGGAAAGCAGTTTCTGGCTCAGCAGGTAAACCTCCCGGATTATCGATTACATCTTGGGTAGAAAGTCAGATATATATGTTTTTACCTTTCCATAGACGTTTGAAAATATCGGCTTTTCTGATCCGCCTGCAAATCTAAACTTCTCATAAGCATGTTCAAGCTCCTCAACGTGATTCAAAAATCCATCAAATCCCGCTGCGCTTCGTCCTGTCTGTGACATTACGGCCTTTACTTTCTCTGAATCCATTGTAAAGCACTGTGAGAGATAATACAGATCAATTACGTCCTTGACCCGACGAAACACCTTATCTGTTGATATAGCTGAAATCTTATCCGCGAGGATTTGTTCTACCACAACACCTCTGAACCTGAAGTTCCCAACGGCATAGAAACGTACACCTGCTTCTGGCCGATTGATGTCCATATCCATGGTAAATATCGTATTCCCCGTGTCCTGACTGCAGAAATCCAACCCCGCAGATTTTCCATCACCATATGTACGAAAATACTTTACAGTAAACAGAATATGGTTTTGATCCAATACCTGCTGAAAAGCTCTGACAATTTCATCCATGCCTGGTGGGGTATCAGAAAGCCAATTGGCATCTATATCACGTGTAGGCCTGATTGCTGTTTCTGAAAAACCTTTCTCATAGAGGAACGCATGCAAGACCATCGCACCCTTAAAATCAACGGGAACATCGCCTGCAGAAAGAGCTGCCATTACCCGGTACATCTCATCCTCAAGATTCATATACAGAGGGCCTCCTGTCCTGTCAGTCATCATAGTAAGATCTGGCATCTTCTGCTAGTCTTTCAAAACCTGCAGAGTACTCCGGATTTGGGAATATACCTGTAAACGAATCCTGATGGGTAGAATAATACCGGCTCAGTGCTTCGGTTATGCCTTGCATATCAAGGATAGATTCGTTTGCCAGAGAATCATTTAGCGTTCTGTTAAAGCAGGTATAACGTAATCCATTTCTGGTTTCCACTTCATGACCGCTGACCGAATCGCCGATCACACATACTCCATTATACTTTTCCAACTTCGGATTCCCATAAATCCAAATTACCCACTCGTCAGTTCGCCCCAGATAAGCCCCCTCACACATCAGTGCAGAATCAAGCGCAAATACAATGTCGCTTCCTAATTCCTGCCGAACTGCTCGAAGCCATTCCACGGGTTCCATATACTGATTGTTTCTCGGGAGCTGCTTTTTATCAGAGCTCCATTTTGGTACTTGAAACTGTCTGCGGTTAATTAAATCCGTCTTTATTTGACGTTCCAGAAGCTCTTCTACATATGCCGGAGGGGAGTTCACTCCTGCTTCCCAATTCTGGATTGTTCTGAACGGAATATGATAACGACGGGAAAAATCTGTCTGGGTATCTCCCAGACTCTTCCGCATTTCCTTGATCGTCATGCATCATCACCTCCGAAGATAATAATACACCGATTCGGTGTATATGTAAACACGGTTTTATGCCGCGTTCTCGTTTACCCAGCAATCGTGTGCCCTATCGACCATCCCTCTAACAAGAGGATGGTATTCATCCAAATCCATATCTGGCCAAAAGTTGACCAGCTGGATGCGTGCATTCCGTGATCCGATACGGTCAATACGCCCGAAGCGCTGAATGATGCGTACGGGATTCCAGTGAATGTCATAGTTCACCAGATAATCGCAGTCCTGCAGATTCTGGCCTTCTGAGATACAGTCGGTAGCGATTAAGATACAGATTTCGTCTGTGCTGCTTGGCATCAGCATATCCCTGCCTTTGGAAACAGGAGAGAAGCATGACAGAACAGTGTTTAAGTCACCATGAAGACGCGGAATTGTTGTTTTGCCATCCACGCTTCCAGTAATTTCCGCTGTGTGAAGATGATAAAATACCGCAAAAGGTCAATACAGAACTGCATGGATTTTCAAAACCACTACATTTTTTAGCTGGATCGTCCGCCGATGTTTGCAAATATGAGAGCCAACATAAGGGAGCGTCGTTAGAAATCCGGCAAAAATGTTGGCAACCTGCAAACAAAACCCCTGAATCTGTTAGCAGAAGGGTCCCGCAGAAAAAGAAAAGCGCCCGCTTTTGTTAGCAGCACTGCTGTTAGCAGCTTTCTGCTTCAAAAACGGGCTTTTTTGGCGATCCCGGCGCGATTCGAACGCGCGACGTTCCGTTTAGGAGATCGAAAAAGTGTTCGCCTTTGCTGTTCCCTGAAGTGCCTTTAAGCCTTGCCATTGCTGGGTTTCTAACGATTTTCACTGTTCGCATTTTCCTTCAAAATACCCCCGTTTTCCCCCAGTGCTGTTAGCTGGGTG
>JAFUFC010000038.1 GCA_017470095.1 Clostridia bacterium
AAGCCCTGGGCCGAAGGATCAATCGAGGAAAAGCAACGCGGAAGTGCAGCCTGAGACACCGAAAATGCATCTTTCCGAATTTAGAAACAGGCTCTAATAATTTAGAAACAGACTCTAATTACAGCAACTTTTCCAGGCAATCGCCAAAGGCTTCACAGGTGTTGCCGTCCTTGTCGCCGGTAACGGGGCAAGCGGCGGCTGCGTTGGTAATGGCGGCGTCCAGGGCGTTGGCTTTGGAGGGCAAACCGATGTGGCGCAGCAGCATCACGGCGGCTCGGAGGATGGATTCGGGATTGGCGTAATCGCCCAGGCCCTCCTCGATCATGCGGGGGGCGGAGCCGTGAATGGCTTCGAACATGGCATAGCGGCTGCCGGTGTTGGCGCTGCCCGCGGTGCCCACGCCGCCCTGCAGCTGGGCAGCCTCGTCGGTGAGGATGTCACCATAGAGGTTTGGCAGCAGGAACACTTGGAATTTTTTCCGGATGGCGGGGTTGATCAGGTTGGCGGTCATGATATCGATATAATATTCTTCCACCGTAATGCCGGGATAATCGTTTGCTATTTCGTGGCAAATCGCGGAGAACATGCCATCGGTCTTTTTCATGATGTTGGATTTGGTCACGATGGCCAGGTGGGTTTTTCCGTTGGCCTTGGCAAAGTCGAAGGCGGCTTTGGCGATGCGCCGGGTGCCGGCAACGGTGGTCACCTTGAAATCCATGGTCAGCATTCCGGGAATTTCGATGCCCTTGCTGCCCAGGGTGTATTCGCCTTCGGTGTTTTCCCGGAAGAAAGTCCAGTCGATGCCCGCTTCGGGCACGCTGACGGGCCGCACGTTGGCAAACAGATCCAGCTCCCGCCGCAGCGTCACATTAGCGCTTTCCATGGTGCCGCCGGAAGGGGTGGTGGTGGGGCCCTTTAAAAGTACGTCACACTCCTTGATAGCGGCCAGCACATCCGCAGGCACCGCCTGGCCCTTCGCAAGCCGGTTTTCAATGGTCAGGCCCTCGATGGCGCGCAGCTTGATTTGACCGCTTGCGATTTCATCGGCCAGCAGCTTTCGCAGCGCCTTTTCCGCTTGCTTGACGATGATGGGGCCGATGCCGTCGCCGCCTGCCAGGCCGATGACGGTTTTTCCTTTTTTCATTTCCGTTTGGGCGTTGTTCATGCCTTCGGCCCGGGCAATCTGGCTTTCCAGCAGCGCCCGGTAATGGTTGACAGCCTGGTCGATTTCCTGTTGATAACGCATCATAATCCCGCCTCCCTGGTGTAATGGAGCAATCCGCCCGCTTCCAGCATGCTGATCTGCCGGTCCGAGAAAGGGCAGGCAAGGGGAACCGTCTGGCCGGTGCCGGCTACCACGGCGGTGATATGCCCTGCGCGGATGCCGTCGTGGATGTGTTCCAGTTTCAGCGTATCGCCCTGGCGCAAGACGTCATAATCCGCCGGGTTTTCGAGCGTCAAGGGCAGGATGCCCGCATTGATCAAATTGGCCACGTGGATGCGGGCGAAGGATTGGGCAATCACGGCCCGCACGCCCAAGTACAGGGGCACCAGGGCCGCGTGCTCCCGGCTGGAGCCCTGGCCGTAATTGACGCCACCCACCACGCAGCTGCGGCCCAGCTGCTGGGCACGGGCGGGGAAGGATTCATCGCACACGCCGAAGCAAAATTCGGCCAGCTTGGGCACATTGCTGCGGTAGGGCAGGATTTTTGCCCCGGCAGGCATGATATGGTCGGTTGTGATGTTGTCGCCCACCTTGAGGGAAATGGGCAGCGACATAGCGTCGGGCAGTGGTTCGCCCTTGGGGAAGGGCTTGATGTTGGGGCCTCTTTCGATCGGCAGGGCAGCCGCCTCCGCAGGATCAGCCGGGGCGATTACGCCGCTGTCGTCCACCCGGAAGGCGTCCGGCAGGGTGATCTCCGGATAGATGCCCAGGGTGCGGGGATCGGTGATGTAGCCCGTCAGGGCAGTGGCGGCGGCAGTTTCGGGGGAAGCCAGGTACACCTGGGCGTCCCGGGTGCCGCTGCGGCCCTCAAAATTGCGGTTGAAGGTACGCACGGAGACCCCGGCGGAAGCGGGGCTGAAGCCCATGCCAATGCAAGGCCCGCAAGCGCATTCCAGCACCCGCGCCCCGGCGGCGATCAGCTCGCCCAGCGCGCCGCAGCCGGCCAGCATGGCCAGCACTTGGCGGGAGCCGGGGGAAATCGACAGGCTCACGGTATCGGCAATTTTTTTGCCTTTCAAAATGGCGGCTACCCGCAGCATATCCCGCAGGGAAGAGTTGGTGCAGGAGCCGATGCACACCTGGGTGACGGCCACACTGCTCAGATCAGCTGCTGCCGCTACCCGGTCCGGGGAGTGGGGGCAGGCAAGCAGGGGCTGCAAGGCATTCAGGTCGATATCAATCACCCGGTCGTATTCCGCGTCCGGGTCACTGGACAGAGGTACATAGTCCTGCTCCCGGCCCTGGGCTTTCAGAAAGGCCCGGGTCACTTCATCCGAGGGAAAGATTGAGGAGGTGGCGCCCAGCTCGGTGCCCATGTTGGTAATGGTGGCCCGCTCGGGCACGCTCAGGGAAGCGATGCCCTCGCCGCCCCATTCGATGATGGCGCCTACGCCGCCCTTGACGGATAGGATGCGCAGGATCTCGAGACTGATATCCTTGGCGGTGACCCAGGGAGACAGCCTGCCCGTCAGATTCACCTTGTACATTTTCGGCATGGTGATGTAATACGCGCCGCCGCCCATGGCCACGGCCACATCCATGCCCCCTGCCCCCATGGCCAGCATGCCCAGGCCGCCGGCGGTGGGGGTGTGGCTGTCGGAACCGATGAGGGTTTTGCCCGGCTTGCCGAAGCGCTCCAGATGCACCTGATGGCAGATGCCATTGCCGGGGCGGGAGAAATACACCCCGTATTTCCGGGCCACGGACTGGATGTAGCGGTGGTCGTCGGCATTTTCAAAGCCGCATTGCAGGGTGTTGTGGTCGATGTAGGCCAGGGATTTTTCCGTTTTCACCCGGGGGATGCCGATGTTTTCCAGGGCCAGGTAGGCCATGGTGCCGGTGGCGTCCTGGGTCAGGGTCTGGTCAATGCGCAGGCCAATTTCAGTGCCGGGAGTCATATCCCCGCTGAGCAGGTGGGCGGCGATGATTTTCTGTGCGATGGTGCGGCCCATATTACATTCCCTTCTCTCTTTGCATGATGCTGTCGCGGGCGTTTTTTACGTGCAGGATGGTCAGCGTTTCCGCCCTTTCGCCGTCGTGGGCGGCAATGGCTTCATAAATGGCCCGGTGCTCCTCCAGGGATTTTTCCGCCCGGCTCTGGGCGGACACCGATACCCGCCGATACTTGAGCAGCTTTCGGTGCAAGGGTTCCAGGGTATCCCGCATGGAATTGCTGCCGCACAGGGCGTAAATCGTTTGATGGAAGCGGCTGTCGGCGTTCTTGATGCTGTCAGGGTCGGATTTCTGGGTGTAAAATTCCTGAAGTTCAACGGTCTCCTTCAGGATGCGAATGCCCTCCTCGTCCGCCCGTTCCGCGGCCCAGCGGGCGGCCAGGCCTTCCAGCCGCAGCCGGATTTCGCAGATATCCGCAATATCCGTCCGGGAAATGCCGATCACCTTGGCCCCTTTGCTGGTGGATTCAATGATATGCTCCTGCTCCAGGCGGCGCAGGGCTTCCCGAATAGGGGTGCGGCTGACGCCCAGCCGCTCGCTCAATTTGATTTCGGTCAGTATTTCGCCTCGTTCAAATGCGCCGGACAAAATATCCCGTTCCAATTCCTCAAACACTTGATCGGCCAGGGAAATCATGCGATGCTCCAAGTATGTTCACCGTCCTTTTTTACAGACGCGACAGTTTGCCGCCGCTGAGCTGCTCAATCTTAGTTTCCAATTCGTGGGTCGAAAGGGCTGCCTGCCGCCCGGCGTCAAACTGCTCGTCAATCCAGGCTTTCAGGGCAACGACCAAGGGGTCTTGCTTGGAAACAGCCTCCGAAGCGGACAATTGATAATTGTCGTTGATCCAGTAGGCGATGCCCGCCAGGCCGGAGGTTTTGAAAATCATGACGGAAGCGGGCCGGTTGAGCAGCTTTTTGGTGTTGAAAATGTTGTAGATTTCCTCATCCTTGAGCAGGCCATCGGCGTGGATGCCGGCCCGGGTGACATTGAAATTGCGGCCCACAAAGGGAGTCATGGGTGGAATTTTGTAGCCGATTTCCCGCTTGAAATAATCGGCGATCTCGGTGATCACCGTGGGGTCCATGCCGTCCAGGGAGCCGCGGAGAGAGGCGTATTCAAACACCATGGCTTCCAGCGGCACGTTGCCCGTGCGCTCCCCGATGCCAAGCAGGGAGCAGTTCACTGCGCTGGCACCATACAGCCAGGCGGTGGAGGCGTTGGCTACGGCTTTGTAAAAATCGTTATGGCCGTGCCATTCCAGATACTCGCTTTCCACGTCGGAATAGTGCTGCAGGCCGTAAATGATGCCCGGTACGCTGCGGGGCAGGGCTACTTCGGGATAGGGCACGCCATAGCCCATGGTATCGCAGGCCCGGATGCGCACGGGAATGCCCGCGTCCTGGCTCATTTTGGTCAATTCATTGATAAAGGGCACCACAAAGCCGTAAAAATCCGCCCGGGTGATATCCTCCAGATGGCACCGGGGCATGACCCCCGCCTCAAAGGCCAGGGACACCGTTTCCAGGTATTTTTCCATGGCCTGCCGGCGGGTCAGCTTCATTTTTTTGAAGATGTGGTAATCGCTGCACGACACCAGAATGCCCGTCTCCCGGATGCCCATGTTCTTCACCAGCTGGAAATCTTCCTTCGTGGCCCGAATCCAGGTGGTAATCTCCGGGAAGCGCAGGCCCAGGGCTTGGCAACGCTCCACCGCTTCCCGATCCTTCTGGCTGTAAATGAAAAACTCCGTTTGCCGGATGATGCCGTAGGGGCCGCCCAGGCGACTCATCAGCTTGAATAATTCCACGATTTGATCCACCGAGTAGGGGTCTACCGACTGCTGCCCATCCCGGAAAGAGGTGTCCGTGATCCAGATTTCTTCTGGCATGCTCATGGGCACCCGGCGATGATTAAAGGTGACCTTGGGTACGCTTTCATAATCATAAATATCCCGGTACAGGTTGGGATCCTTCACATCCTGCAGGGAATAGCGGTAATTTTTCTGCTCCAGCAAATTGGTTTTTGGGGAAATTTCAATCACCGGTCGCATCTCCCTTCCGTGGATTTATGTATACAATTATACAACTGATTGCTTTTTTGTAAACCCAAATACAAAATAAATGCATTCAAAAACCGCCTGCGACGGATCACAGGCGGGCAGGATACATGATTCTTCAATGAAAGTGTGTTTTTAGATTGGAAAAGATGCATTTTCGGCGTCTCGGGCTGTATTTCCATGTTGCTTTTCCTCGGCTTACTTGCAGTCAATCATCGTCCAAGCGCCTTGAACTGCACCTCAATCTGCTCGAAAACGCCATTCCTCATCTTAGAAGCACACTTTAGGGTCTCTCCGGCGTTTGCCGGTACTGCTGAGGGGATATGCCGCGAATTTTGCGGAAGACCCGGGAAAAGTAATTGCTGTCGGCGTAGCCGCAATCGAAGGCGATTTCGGTAATGGGCCGGTTGGTATGGGCAAGCATCGCGCAGGCCCGGGCGATACGCAGCTGGGCAATGTACTGCTTGGGGGTTACCTGGTAAGCGGCGCGAAAGAGCCGGTCGAAGTGCCGGGGGGAGGTGTCCGAAAGGGCGGCCAGCTGGGGCAGGGTGATTTCCTCGGTGAAATGCTCCTCCATGTAGGAAAGGGCCGGAGAAAGTGGATCAGCATCTGGCCGGTCTGCAGTGGAACGCTGGCGCAGGCGCACCAAGGCCACCAGCAGGCATACCATCAGGGCGTTCAGGCAGCTTTGGGCGCCGGGTGCGTCAGATGGGGCTTCCTGGAGGGCCTTGCTGAGCAGGTATTCAATTTCCGCTCCTTCCGTCCCAGCGGCATGCACCAAAGCAGGCCCGGCAGGAGAAAAGAGCGCGGAGAACCCGGCGCACTGCCGAATATCCGCCTTGGGGCCAATCAGCGCGTCCAGGCGGAAACGCAGGGTGCACAGCCGGGCGTTCCGGCCCTGGAGCCAGGCAGAGCGCAGCTCGGGGGGAATGAACAGAAAATCGCCTTTTCGCAAGGGATATTCCTTTTCTTCCGTTTGGCACTCTGCGCTGCCGCCCAGCACCGCGATGATGGCCCATTCGCCCTTCCGGCATACCAAGGGCGCACCCGGTGCAAGGCCATGGATGCTGATTTCGCAGATGGGGGAAGAGGATGGGGAACAGGGCATGAGGGGCCTCCTGGGAAATTACAGCTTTTTGAACACCGGAATGCTGTCGATGGGAGCAGGGGCGGTTATGGTACGGCCACCCGCAAATGTTTCGCCGGTGCGGATGTCCTGCCATGTTCCGGCGGGTAGGTACACAGCTCTTTCAAAGGTGTGGGGGGTCAGGATGGGCGCCACCAGGTAATCGGGGCCGAACATGTATTGGTCCGTCATGTCCCAGCAGGCCTTGTCTTCCGGGAATTCATAGAACATGGCCCGCAGCAGGGGAGAACCGTTGTCGTGGGCTTCCTGGAAAATGCGCGTCAGATAGGGCTTGAGGGATTTGCGCAATTCGTAGTGCTTTTTCATGATGGCAAAGTTTTCTTCGCCGTAGCTCCACATCTCGTTGTCCTGGCCGGTGTGCAAATAGCCGCCGCCGAAATCCCGGTCGTCCAGGGGTGGGATGGTGAAGGGCTCCCGGTCGCCGTGCAGGCGCATCACGGGCTGGAACACCGCCCACTCGTACCAGCGGATGAGCAGCTCCCGGAATTCCGGATCAAACACATTGCCTTCCATGAAGCCGCCGATATCCGTGTTCCACCAGGGGATGCCAGCCAGGCCAATATTCAGCCCGGCCACGACCTGGTCCCGGATGGATTCCCAGGTGCTGGGCACATCGCCGCTCCAGAGCACATTGCCGTACTTCTGGCTGCCAGCCCAGCCAGAACGCAGCAGGTTCACCGGCTGCGCGCCCAGGGCGTTCATAGGCTCATCGTAGGCGCGGCTGTAATACTGGGGATAGATGTTGGAGCAGCTCATGGCCGGCCCAAGATAATAGCGGAAATTGTCAAAATCGTACTTGGTCAGATCGGGCTCGGAATTATCCAGCCAGAAAGCGTCGATGCCCAGGTCGAAGTAATGGTCCTTGCATTTTTGCCACACGTAGGCCCGGGTTTCGGGGTTGGTGGGGTCGATTTGCACGCAGTCGCCCTGGTAATCGTAAGTCTGCATGGCGCCGCGCTCGGTGCGCATGAGCAGGCCCCGCTCCGCCATGTCATAGAAATTTTCGCTGCGCCGGTCCACACTGGGCCAGACGGACACCATTACCTTGATACCCATTTGGTGCAATTCATCGATCATGGCCTTGGGATCGGGCCAGTATTTTTGGTCAAATTTCCAATCGCCTTGCACTGTCCAATGGAAGAAATCGATGACGATCATGTCCAATTGGATGCCCAATGCGTGGTACTTCCGGGCCACAGACAGCACCTCTTCCTGGGTGCGGTAGCGCAATTTGCACTGCCAGAAGCCCATGCGGTCATCGGGCATCATGGGAGCGCGGCCGGAGACGGCGGTGTAGTTTTTCAGCAGTTCCTTGGGTGCATCGGCCACGGTAACCCAGATATCCATGTCCTTGCAGCAATCGGCCACCCATTCGGTGATGTTTTTGCCGAAGGATACTTGGCCCACCGCCGGATTATTCCAAAGCATTCCGTACCCTAAGGAGGACACCATGAAGGGCACGGTGGTCTGGCTATTTTGCTGCTTCAAATCCAGCACGCAGCCCTTTAAATCCATGTAGGGCTGCTGGTATTGGCCCATGCCGAAGATTTTTTCCCCGTCGTTGGGCTCATAGCGCACGGTCAGCTTGTAATCGCCGCCTACATAGGGCAGCCATTCCCGGTTGACCACCTTCAGGCAATGGCTTTCCTTGGTGATGGAGCCGCCGTAGTTGCGAAAATGCTCCCGGAGGAATTTCACATTGTCCCGGTAAAAGGTCATAACGCCGCTGCGGTTGACAGTAACGCTCAGGCGGCCGTTGGTGATTTTTGCGGCGAGATAGGCATGCGTTTCCCCATCGCCTTCCCGCTGATTTTCTTCATAAAATTCGATGGCGGCGGACGGGCTTTCGACGTTTTCGGTCAGGGCCCAGGCGTTGCCGGTGAAGGTGGGATACATGGTGGCGCGGATGCGCAGAGCGTCCTGGCCCCAGGGCTCGATGCGCAGGGTTTCACCTTGGCGGCGGCAGACCAGGGCGCCGTTCTGATTCAAAAACTGCATGGTGTTTCTCTCCTTTTAAAAAGGGAAAGCGCCAGGTGGACGCTTTCCCCATGGATAGAACCAGTATATCACATGATTCCGGTAAAACGCAATGGATACCGCTTCGTTTTCTCCCGCGTTTTTTCCGGCTCGCCGGGCAGCTTTACTGCGCGGTGGTTTCCTCCGCTTCGGTGGTCAGGGCTGCTTCCAGCTGAGCCTTCAGAGCGGTCAATTCTTCATTGGCCTTTTCAGCGGTTTCTTTGGCAGCGGCCAATTCCTTGGCGGCATCCTCGGCGGCTTTCTTGGCGGCGGCTTCGGCATCGGCCTTCACCTGGGCCAGTTCTTCAGCGGCTTTCTTGGCAGCGGCTTCAGCGTCGGCCTTGGCCTGGGCCAGCTCGTCGGCGGCAGCCTTGGCAGCGGCTTCGGCATCGGCTTTCACCTGGGCCAGTTCCTCCGCAGCGGCGGCCTTAGCGTCTTCCAGCGCTTTAGCGGCTTCTTCCTTGGCGGCGTTGGCGTCGGTCACGGCGCCTTCCAGCTGGGATTTCAGCTCGTCCACCTGGCCGTTGACGGCGGTCAGCTTGCTCTGCGCGTCATTTTTGCCGGAGATTGACACGCCCAGCGCGATGGCGGCGGCGAGAACGACGCAGCACAGGATGATCCAAAACTTTTTCATGGGTAGTATCCTCCTTGTAATTCATTTGCGAAAAACCACCACTGAGCGGCTTTTCAGGGGTGCGGAGCGCGCCGCCATCAGGCAGAACCTGCCGCACCGGACAATCATTATAAGGGAAAGCATTAAAAAATACCTTGAAAAAAAGGATGCTTATTAGAACAAAATGGACAATTGAAGCAATGAATTAATGAAAAAGCCGGAAGAAACGCTTCTTCCTCTGCCGGGGCAGGGGATCGATATCGATGATGTGCCAGCCCACGCAGTTATAAATGGTGGTTTCGCCGTACTGAAAGCGGCGGGGCAGGTTGTGGCCGTAGCTTTGGTGAACGTGGCCATGGAACAGGTATTGGGGATGGTACTTGTCCATCAGCGGCAGAAAGGCGGCAAAGCCGCGATGGGCGTTATCCGGCGCGTCGCCATAGCCTCGGGGCGGGGCGTGGGCGATCACAATGTCGACGCCCTGGGCCTTCCATAATTGGAAGCGCAATTTGCGGATGCGCTTTTCCATTTCTTTTTCGGTGTACTGGAAGGGCCCGGGATTGTACCGGGCGCAGCCGCCCAGGCCCAGGATGCGCAAGCCGTTCACGTTGACCAGTTTATCATCCAGACAATCGCAGCCCTCGGGGGGAAAATTGACGTATCCCCGGTCGTGGTTCCCGTGGATGTAATACAGGGGTTTGCCCGCCATAGTGACCAGAAACTCCAGGTACTCCTGCTTCAAATCCCCACAGGACAGGATAAAATCCACTTCTTTGAGCATCCCGGGCTGGTAATGATCCCACAAGTAGGGGCTTTCCTCATCCGCGATCAACAGGATTTTCATAGGGCCGCTTCCTCCGTTTTGGGCGGTATATTTTCCCGGTACAGGCCCAGCAGCCGCACCAGATTCTGGGATTGAGGCAGCAACTCCTCAAAGGCGGGAATGCGGCCCTCCACGTTGTCGCACAGCCAATCCATGCGCATGCGTTCTTCCAGGGTGAATTGGCGGCTGCCATCGCTGATCATATTGCCGTTTTGATCCCAGATGGGGCAGAAGAAGGGGTCAATTTCTTCCTTCACAATGCCCTGTTTCAAAATGCGGGCCAGTTGTTTCATGCTGGCGGGCAACTGAGCGTCCAAATCCACGTCGATCATGCCGGTGCTCAGGCCCCACCAATCGTTGATGGCGTGGTTGCTGTCCCGCACGGCGTCGATACCGCCAGCCATCAGGGAGCGCACGGTTTTTTCATAGAATTTTCCCCACTTCCACCGGGGAGAGGCCAGGGGCGTCATGGTGCCGCCGGGATTGACTTGGTAGGTGCCCAGATCCCAGGCCAGGAAGGGCTTGGCACCGTCCGCGTCCCGGTTGGAAATGACGGAGATACCCGCGTCTTTGAATTCCTGCACCGGGTTGCCGGGCAGGCAGCTCCATTTTAGGTCGATCCTCACCCGGGGGTTGGTCAGCTTGGCGCCCAGGGCAAAGGCGTTGATGCCTGCGGAGGAGCCCATAATGGGATAGTTGGCAATGTAGCCGATGCGGTTGCCGTCGGCCATGGCTCCGGCAATGGCGCCGGTAATGAATTTGCCCTCATATACTCGGCCGTAATAGCTGCGCACCCCGGCATAGGGCATCGACAAGGAGCAATTGTACACCGCCACGTTTTTGTGCAGTGCGGCGGCGCGCCGGCAGGCATCAATCAGGGTAGGGGAGGTGGCGAAGATCACGTTGGCACCGTTTGTTATGGCTTGTTCGATAGTCTCATCCGCCGAAGCGCCGCACAAGTGGGAGCTGATCTCAATTTGCTCCCCCAGCTTCTCCTCCAAATATTTCTGCCCCTGCTCATGGGCGGAGGCCCAGGCGCTCTTTTGCGGGTCAAAATCATAGATGAAGGCCACATGGGGCTTGGGCGCGCCGAAAATGCGGGTCAGGATGCTCTTTTCCGCCGGCTCCGGCTCGGTGCTGACGGAGATGGGTTCGCCCTGAGCCAGCAGCCGCACATCCGGCCACAGGGCGGAAAGGGCGACGCGGATGGCGTCAGTGGTCATGCCCCGCAGCTCGGAAAAAGGGTGCACTTGTAAATAGACCAGCAGCGCGTCCCCGGGGGTGACGGGCAGCTTTTCTCCGTTCAGCTGGGCAAAAGCATTGGTGAAACGCCGGAAATCATTGCTGAATCCCCGGCGGGCATCTTCCGTCCATACCTGGTCGGGGGCAAAGCCCAAGGCCGCCTGCAAACGGGCATAGCTGCCCGGCTGGGTGAAGGTGACCTGGTATAGCTGGCTCATTTTGTAAAACTGCATGAACTCATAGTATTTTTGAATTTCCGGATCCTGGCTGGGAGCGGGGACCACCCGGATCACCTGGCCGGCGATGCTGGGAGCGTCAAAGCTCTTGAGCACGCTAACCCGCTTGTGTCCCTCCTGGACGTAGAATTGCCCCAGGTATTCATAAGCCTGGATGGGGTCGGTAATGCCGCTCTCATCCAAATGGGCTACGCACAAATCAATCCACTTGTGGCCAAACTCGGTGTTCATTTCCAGCAGGGGCATGAAATTGCCTGCAAAGGCCATTTTGCGGCCCGAGGCGTAAGTGCCCACGATGCGGTCCATGGGGATATCGATCAGCCCCAGGTTGATGTTCCCGGCGGTGGATTGATTTTCCAGGATATCCTCCAGCACTTGGGGAAAGGGGTACAGCCCCTGGGATACACAACTGTTGTAATATTTTTTTCCAAGCTTAAGCGCTTGGTTAAATTGCGCGATTGCTTCCGTTCTGCTCATGATTTCCTCCGCTGCGCCGGGCTGAATTTCCGTAAATGACCCCAGCGCGGGCCCATTATAGAGCATTTCTAATCAAATGACAATGGCGCGCCTGGCGGCCTTTTGACCGGACGGAAATGAAGTAAAGGATCCGACACGGATCAGCCCATCACGATGCGGAAGGATACGGGCAGATCGGTGCGGATGAAGGGCGCGGCGATGCGCAGTCCCCCTTCGTCCTGGCGCCAAAGGGGTTTTTCTTCGTATCCCAGGGCTTTCACATCCCGGATGACACCCTGGAATGGGTGGTCGCCGCCTGCGGCCAGGGTGGTCACGGTCACGTTCCCGTCTTCAGGAAAGGCAAGCACTGTGGCGTACAGGTTTCCTTCCTTGGTGGTGAAGCGGATATCCTGAGGCGTGTAGGCAATGTCCTTTTCGGTGAAATGGCCTTCTTCGGTCTGGGTGGGGCCTTCTCCCGCCTGCCGCCACACCCGGGTGCCGTAGATGGCTTCGCCGTTTTGCGAAAGCCACCGGCCGATGGCCTTCAGCACCGCTGTATCCTCCGGGCCAATGGTGCCGTCCGCCTTGGGCCCCACGTTCAATAATAGGGTGCCGTTTTTGCTCACCACGTCGATCAGGGTGCAGATCAGGCTGTAGGGGGTCTTGTATTCGTTTTGTTCAGTATAACACCAGCTGTTTTTGGCGATGGCTGTGCAGGTTTGCCAGAAATAGGGCTTCACATCGGCAAAATGCCCCCGCTCCACATCGGGAACGGCGCAGCCGAAAGGGAAGGCGTCGTATTTATAGTTGATGGCCGCAGGAAAGCCTTCTGCCGCCGCTTTGTTGTAATAATAGGCGGCGAATTTTTTGATGAACGGCTTCATGGCGCTGTGGTGAATCCACCAATCAAAGTAAATCACCGGGGGATGGAATCGATCCACCAATTCGCAGGCGCGCAGCAGCCAATCCTGCATGAATTCTTCGGAGGGCGCGGGCTGGCTGTGAATATCCATGTGATCGGAAGGCTCTTTCATGCTGGGCCAGTACAGATCACCCAGCCGCAGGGGCTCATGCACATCGGAATCAAATTCTCTGCCGTGGCTCAGGAAGAACCAGTGCTCAATTCGGTGGCTGGATACGCCCATGGGAATACCCTGCCGCGAAAGCGCCGCCTGCAATTCCGCCGTCGTATCCCGGCAGGGGCCTTTTTCGGCGGCGTTCCATTCGCTCAGCTCGCTTTTGTACATCTGGAAGCCGTCGTGATGCTCCGCCACGGGGATCACGTACCGGGCTCCCGCTTCCTTGAAAAGCGCCGCCCAGGCCCGGGGATCGTACCGTTCCGCCTTGAACAGGGGAATAAAATCTTTGTAGCCAAAGCGCTTGTGGGGGCCGTAGGTGTTCACATGGTGCTCAAATTCCGGCGTGCCCTGGATGTACATGTTCCGGGGATACCATTCGTTCCGGTAAGCGGGCACGGCGTACACGCCCCAATGAATGAAAATGCCAAATTTAGCGTCCTGATACCAATTCGGCACTTGATAATGGGAAAGGGAGGCCCAGGTGGGCGCATAGGGCCCCTGGGCGATCACCTGGTCGATTTGCTGGCTCCATTGCGTTCGGTCGGCAGTATTCATCTTCATTGCTCCTTTGGCTGGATGAAACGGCATGATTCGTTTCAAGTATAAAGGCAAAGCCAGGGCCTGTCAAGCGCTTGAAGGAGGCGGGAAACTGTGCTACAATAACCTCAAACAACAGAAAGCGGGGGTTTTATATGATTGCGCAGTATCCGCCCATGGGCTGGAACAGCTGGGATTGCTATGGCGCGGCTGTTACCGAGGACACCGTGCGCCGGAACGCGGCGTACATGGCCAAATATCTCAAGCCATATGGCTGGGAATACATTGTGGTGGATATCCAATGGTATCAACCCACGGCGGTGAATCACGCGTATGCCCCTTTTTCCGATGCGGTCATGGACGGCTTTGGCCGTCTGCTGCCGGCAGAGAACCGCTTTCCCAGCGCCAGCGGTGGCCGAGGATTTGGGCCTTTGGCGGACTATGTTCATTCCCTGGGGTTGAAATTTGGCATCCACATCATGCGGGGCCTGCCGCGGATGGCGGCTCACCGGCGGCTGCCCATATTCGGCAGCGGGTTTACCTGCGACCAGGCGGCCCATCCAAACTCTATTTGCGCCTGGAACCCGGATATGTACGGCCTGAAATGCGATTTGCCTGCCGCCCGGGCGTATTATGACAGCATTTTCCAATTGTATGCCCAGTGGGGCGTCGATTACGTCAAGTGCGATGATATTGCCCGGGAATACCCCCACTGCCAAAGGGAAATTGAAGTCATTTCGGCGGCTTGCAGGAATTGTGGCCGGGAGATTGTGCTGTCCCTATCCCCGGGGCCTGCCCCCCTTGAGCAGGCGGAACATCTGAAAACATATGCCAATCTGTGGCGCATTACCGATGATTTCTGGGATGAGTGGCCCCTGCTGGAGGGAATGTTCGAGCGGGCGGAAAAGTGGTGTGTCCATGCGGGGCCCGGCCATTGGCCGGATGCCGATATGCTGCCTGTGGGCGCCCTGCGCCAGTGCGATGACCCCAATGGCTGGACCTGCTTTACTGCGCCAGAGCAGCGCACCATGATGACCCTGTGGTGCATGATGCGCTCACCCCTGATGATCGGCGGTAATTTGCCTAAGAATGACGATTTCACTCTGCGGCTGCTCACCAACGGCCCGCTGCTTGCCATTGAAAAGGACAGCTGGTGCGCTCATCCCGTGCGGCGCACGGCAGAGGAATGCGCCTGGCTGGCTCCCCGGAAGGATGGCGCGGGCTTCTATGCTGCCGTGTTCAACCTGTCTGATCAAGAACGGCGCATCGCCTTCCCCCGGGAAGCCCTGGAGAGTGGCTTTTCCCGAGCCACGGAGCTGTGGACGGGGAAGGAAAACGACGGAGGAGAGCTGGTTGCCTGCCTGCCGCCCCATGACGCGGCTGTATGGCGGGTGGAGCGCTGACACAAGTGGAAACCACCGAAAATCAAAAAAGGCCGATACGGCATCGACCTTGATTTGAAAAAAATTACACTGAAAATTTGTAGGGGCGGCTGCTATCCGCCCCTACATCCTTTGAAGTTGTTTGATTCTTCGCTTTTTTGCGGTCCCTCGGAAGGGGGCTGTCTTTTTTTATCCGTGTCTTCGTCAGAAGCCGCCGCCGTGGCCGGAGTGATGGGTGCCGGAGGAACCGGTGAAGCCGCCGCCCCCGCCGCCGCCGTTGTCCCCGCCGCCGGAGGAGGTTTCGATGCGCACCCGGCTTTGGGTGGTGTAGAGGTAAATATCCTGCATCCGGTTCAATTGGAAGCTGCCCTGGCGGATGTACCGGCTGGCGCTTGTTTGACGGCGAACGGTTTTCATCTGGGCCTTAAAAATCAGCGTGGTGACCAGGGCGGCGATCAGGCCAAATGCCAGCAGGAAGGGGAAGAGGGCATTGGCCCGGCCCAGGGGCGTGTGCAATTGCAGCCGGGACTGCACCTGTGCCACGAATTGCAGCGTCGCGGCGTCGTAATTGTTCTGCCGCAGATAGGGCACCACGTCGTCTTCAATATCATACAATACTGAATCGCTGAAAATTTGTTCGGCTATGCCGGTGTTGAGAATGTAATACTGCCGGGTGGAGGACACGATCAGCAGCAGGATGCCATCGTGGGTGCTGTTGTAGCCAAAACTGCCGTAATCATAGAAATCTGCGGCGAAATATTTGGTTTCCCGGTTGTTGGTGTGGGGCACGGTGGCGATGACCACGTCGAACTGGTAGGCGGAAGCCACATCCGATATGGCTTGTTCCAGCCTGTTTTCCGTGGACGCGGACAGCAAATTGGCTTCGTCAAACACTCTTTGCTCCGCCAGCGCGGGCACGGCAAGCGTCCACAGCACCATGAAAAGCGCCAGGAACTTTTTCATGTTACAGCACCCCCAATACACCCAGCAGATACACCAGCGCCCAGCCGCCCAGGCTGATCCATCCCGCAATGCCCAGGAACCAGCGCCAGAAGCGGTTCTTGTCTGTGGGCAGATCGCCAATGAAAGAGCCGGTTTGACCGTTCATAGCGAAGGTGTAGATTTGATCTTTAAAGCGGGTATTGAGCATCCACACCGGCATGAGCACCTGGCGCACCTGGCTGTGCTGCAACTGAATCTGCTTGTTGGCCGGGGCGAAGGAGG
>JAFUFC010000039.1 GCA_017470095.1 Clostridia bacterium
AAGCTGCCTGCTGGCAGGAACAGCAATAAACCAACCCTCAGCATACCGCCCAGGAATTTCACGATGGCCTGTGAAAACAGCTTTACATCCATCTTGTGCCTCCTTGTGAGTACCGTCCCTTTTTTCACCCAACGGTGGAACACCTTCGGGCGAAGAAATGAATTCCTATCTTTTCAGATCAATCTCCATGTCCGTACAGCGCCAGGTGCCGATCGGCATCACGCATTCCCTGGTGCTATACGCTGTAAAGCCCACCGCCTCATAGCAGCGCCTTGCGCTTTCATTGTTTTCAAACACGCCAAGGTCGATCCTTGTAGCCGGAAGATGCTCCCTGACATAGGCAATGCCCAGCAGGAGCATCTCTTTTCCATATCCTTTCCCCCTGAGAACGGGATCAACGATGACAAACCCGAACCGCACGGAACGATCGTCATCATACGGATACCGTATGATAAAATGTCCTGCAACATGCCCGCGCTCATCCACCGCTGTCAGCGGATAGAATCGCCCAGTTGCAAGCTGAGGCGCATAGTTCTCATTGATATCATTCCCCGTAAGAGGATACCTGTTAAACCTGTCCGCAGACCACCGATATAGTTCCTCCTCTGTCCGAAGCCATTTGCAGATAAGTTCCGCATCTTCTTTTTGATAGGATCTCAGCTTCAAACTGTGCGTCATTCCATTTTCGGAATTATTCAAGTTCATCAAGTCCATCGTGATCCCTCCCAGTTGTTCCGCAGCCACCGGACCGACTGTTTCAGCGCACTGATGGTTTTGGTTTCCAGCACGCACCTGGCGTTCCGTTCAGCGGCCAGTTTCAGGCGCGCGTCCAGGTCGATCTCCCCGTCGCCCAGGGCCAGGTGGTTCCTCGGCGGTGTTTCCGTTCCGTCGTGGATGTGAAAATGAATCAGCTTGTCCTGATGCTCCATCAGAAACGACACGTCTGCTTCACGGATGGCCTTCGAGTGCCCAATATCCCAGGTCAGCCCGAATTTCTTGTTTTCCAGAAGATATGCGATCATCTTTTTCTCATAATCCCGGAAGCCGTCCGTGTTTTCAACGGCCATCATGATGCTGCTGTCGCCGATCCATTCCTCGCACAGGGAGCGGAACACGGCAAAGGATTGCATGTAGGTTTCAAAATTCCGCTCATACATCTGCACCTTCCGGTCCGGCAGGGTGATGTAGATGCCGTGGTGCATATGCATGTTCAGCGTCAGCGGCTGTGCGGGGTCTCCGTACCGGTCCCGCAGGGGCAGCAGGGCTTTTGCCGCGAGAATGGTCCGCCGAACCGTTTCCAGATACGCCTTCGTTACCAGCGGATTGAAATCCGCGATGTTCAGGTTCTCATCCAGGTGAACGGTATAGTAGAGATGGTGCTGCTCTGCAATCCGGACCAGCTCATCCGTTTGCTCCAGCCTGTCCACCTGATACTCTGGAAAGTTCATGTTCAGCTCGATAAAGCGCAGCCCCAGTGCTTCGCACAGGGCAGCATTATCTTCCAGCGTATGATTCTCGATCAGCGTCGGCATTCCGAACTGCATCATGGTTCTCCTTTATCCTTTTAGGTTTCTGATGGCATCCGGGTTGTTCCCGATGATGACCGCCAGCTTTTCGCATGTTCCCATCTCCGCGCAGCTGCCGCAGGTTTGGATGTGCTTTTTCATGGCACATGGACGGATGGGGCAGAGGGATTCACAGTAGGGTGTTTTGGGTCCATCGATCCGGCATCCAACACAGTGGATCATTTCCGGCGTGATTTCGACGCCGTTCAGTTCAGACCACTCCTTCGCGACCTGCCGCCGCAGGGCGTCGTCATGATTAACCGTTGCGATCCGGGCTTCGCAGGTTTCGCAGTTCAAGCCGCAATAGGCGATGTATTCGTTCATTTCTCCATGCCTCCGTTCACGATGGCCACATACTGCTCCTCCGGGATCATGGGAGAACCGATTTCAGCAAGCAGCGCTTCATTAATCCTGCCCGTTTGGGCGTATTGCTTTCCCGCCTGTTGCACAAGCGCCAGCCTCAGTTCGGTGACGATGGCCGCCTCGGGCGCGTTGAACATGGGGCTTTCGGGAACAGTGATGATGGTGTTATTTCCCGGGAAGCACAGCTTGAACTGCGCAATAGCGGGCTCGAAATTGTGCTTGCTGTTGGGAAAGCCGCAGCCGCAGATCATCATGTAGCGCAGGCGGGAGAAATCCGCCTGCCCGACGTGCTCATAGCGATCGCTCACCTTCCGCATGGCCATGGAGGATAGCGGCATGGTGCGGTCCAGCAGCGCCTTCAACGGCGCGGGCATGCCGTAGCAATACAGCGGGAAGCTGAACAAAAGCAGATCGCTTTCCAAAATTTCATCCAGGATGGCCCGCATATCGTCATCATGGATGCAGGTACCGCCGTTCATTTTGCAGACAAAGCAGCCGGTGCAGTATTTGATATGGCGGTCAATTACGTCAATCATATGGATCTCCTGAGGCGCGGCTTCCTGCATGCCCTCCAGAAAAGCCCGGGTGATGTGCATGGTATCGCTCTTTTCCCGCTTGGGGCTGCCGTTCAGTACGAGAATCTTCATTTGTTGTCTACCTCTTCTTTATAATCCTTTAACATTTCACTTAGCCAGCCAAAGACGCTGAAGTGTTCCGCAATTCAACTCTCTTCCAAAATCCGTAAGCCTTCCTGCCAGTCTTGTCCCAAAATCTCCTGGGTCTTGGCAAAATCATATTTTTCATGGAGCCGGTCATGCACCTTCAGGAATTCCTTTTTTCCATGTTTTCTGATGTACATGGCCTGAACTCTGGCCGCGTTCGCGCCGTCATTGGATGGAGTATAAAAACCTTTTTCGCAGGTTTCCAGCTGATCACATTCGTAGCAGCCGTCGATGCCTTTTCCCTGACAGCAGACCGCATTGGGGCATTTGCCGTCTGGCGAGATCGTGGCGAAGGAACAGGTGTTATACGCCGTCCGGCATGACCCGCACCATTCAGCCAGAAAGCAATGATTGCAGGAAAAGCCGCAGTAGGCGATGGGATCGGCGCCCCTTCGGGCCTGCCTGCACAGCCTGTTCTTGATGCTCCGCATGGCTTCGATGTGCATGATCCAGTGCCGGCTGAACGGCATTTTGACGAGCCCCAGCACGTCCTTTGAGCACCAGTAGCCGATCAGCCAGCGCGCGCTTTCATCCCCGCTAACACAGCCGGTCGCCCCCAGCTTTTCGACCATGTCCGCCCCGAATTTGCGCTTCAGATCGGGGTATTCCAGGGACGACAAAATCCCGTTCGTGGACTCCATGACTTCCCGGGCGTACCGGTACAGAGCTCTCACGTCCAGCTGTTTGGAGAAGTCCACGATCTCCTCACCTGCCAGCTCGTTGCCGGTGGTGATGATGGGCGAGCGAATTGCCGTCTGGAAATCCAAGCGGAATAGCACCTGTTGATCCTCCGCGATCATCTCATGTGCCACAATATCCTCGATGCGGAAAATGTGCCAGATGGAATAGGCCAGCGTCTTGCTGTGGTACCCCTCTGCACCTGCGAAGGGCATTTGCCAAAATGCCTCCTCCGGGAAGGTGGTCACAATCTGCGTGATCTGCTCAAACAAGCTCTTTCGCAGCTCCAGGAGCTTCCCTATGCCGTCTTTGAAAGTGGCTTTCTTTGCAATCAGCGCTTGCATTTCTTTATTCATCTCAGACCAATGCTTGTCCATGGTATGATCCCTCACTCTTATTCAGGTCGTTTTATCACTACTGTGTCAATTTCTCGCACAGCGCAGTCGCATCGCCATTGGCTCCGTCATACTGATAATCATAAGCGCAGTGGTGAAACATGCCATGTTTGCCTTCAAGCATCCGTTCGACCGGCGCGGGCAAAAAGCCGCGCATCCTGGCTCTGAACCGCGCCTTGATCGTATCCAAATCTGCGCTAACCAAGATTCGTACCGCACCTTTCGGCAACAGGTCAAGCTGATCCGATTCCGAAATCACATAGATGATATTGCCGCCGCTGACAGCGCCTGCCAGCTTCTTCCGGAACAGCCGCCTGGCTTCCGCTTCGGACTTCGCCATCCTCAGGTAGTCCCTGCCGGTGACGACTTCCGCCCCGATCACGTCTCTGATGTGGGCCGCCAGCGTCGATTATCCACTGCAGTTCTCTCCAATAAGTCCAATTACCATTTCAATTATTCTTTCTGCATGTCGATGAGTGCCCGCACTTCCTCCAGTTTCGGTGGATGCAGCGGCAGAGGGAAGCGGGAGATGGCCATTGCGGAGCAGGCGCTGGCGAAGCGCACCAGAGCGTCGTCGGCCATCCCATGCAATAGGCCGTACACGCACCCGGCCTTGAACGTATCGCCTGCGCCCAGGGTGCTCCTGACCTCGACGTCAAAGGGTTTCATCCGGTGGAGGGCTGCGCCCTTCCGCCCGTACAGCATATCGCCGCCGCCCTGGGTGAGGATGGTCAGGCCGTCCGCATTGTCCATCATCCGCGCCATCACGTCCTCCGGGGCCATGCCCGCGTTATGCTCCGAGGTGCATTCTTTGGAGACGACATTGACGGCGGCGTGGCGGTGCAGCTGGGAATCGTGGGGGCTGTCGATGGTCACATAGGGAATGCCGTGCTTTCGGCACAGCTCCGCTGCCAGCAGCGATTCGTCCCCGAAATAGGGGTCGATGGCCGCGACCTTGCAGCCGATGATGTCCGCTTCCCTCGGAACACTCCACCACCGTTTGCCTGAGGAAAAAAGGGTCTGAAACCGGCCCATGGGTGAGCGCACCAGTCCCGCAATCACCACGTAGTCCATCACGCCGGGATCGTCTTCAATGAAGCGCAGCGGGCTGAAGTCCACCCGCTTGTCCGCATAGAACGCCTTCAACATCGGCGCGACCTCGGTGCCGATCCAGGTGCCGTCCATTCGGACGGATACGCCCAGCGAATCCAGCACCGTCGCCGCCGTGCCCGTCTCCCCGCCGGGGAGGAAGTATTGTTCCCTGATCTCGGAATACGCGTCGGGTCTGAGAAAGCCGTCCCTCAGCAAAAAGGAATGGGTGCCCAGCACCTGGCCGTAGAGATAAACGTCCAACTTCGTATTCATGGAAATCTCCTCCCGTTTGCCGCAGCGGCCTCACGCCGCCTGCACCGTCAGGTTCTTCACCCACTTCTCCTTTCTCAGCCAAAAGTGAGCAGTGACGATCTTGACAAAATCCGTCAGCTTTAAGACACCGTACATCAGCACAGGTCCCCAATTCGTTAGATTCGCCAACAGCAGGATGCCAGGAATGACCACAAGCAGTGTCACGCCGCCATCCACCACTGCCCCCATAACAGTGTCGCCTCCGGCCCGGGCCACTGAAAATTGCACGTTTGTATAAACCCACAGGGGCATATACAGGGAAACCAGCAGCACCAGATCCCGGCAGATTCCCTGGGCGACCTGGGAAAGGTGGCTAAACACCAGCGGCGTCAGCAGCGTCACCAATCCGCCCATCCCCGTCATGAACAGGCCGAACACCACAGCGGCGGACAGCATCCAGGTTTTCTGTTTTCGGGCTTCATCCAATTGCCCTTTTCCCAGCGTTTTGCCAATGATGACGGAGGTTGCCGTGTTGATGCCGCCAAAGGACACGAACAGCAGATTCACGATGGCCCATCCCGCCGACATGCCCGAGACCACGTCAGCACCGCCCCGACCGTTGTATACGGCGGTGGTGACGGTTTCGGAGATCACCCACAGCACCTCGGAGAACAGCATCAGCCAACCCCGCCGAAGGATATTGCCAAACAGCTTCCAGTCCGTGGGCAGCTTTTCCCCGCGCTTTCCCAGAAAGGGCTGCGGATTCCGCAGGACATAGAAGATGTAAAGCGCCATTTCAAAAAAACGGGCTATCAGGGTGGCGTAGGCTGCGCCGCGCACCTCCAGCATGGGCGCGCCAAGGTTGCCATAGATGAGCACCCAGTTCAGTCCCGTATTCACCAGTGTGCCGATGACAGAGATCACCAGCGGCGCACGAACCTGGCCAATTTCCCGCATAGAGGTTGCAAGCACCACAGAGATGCAGAAAGGAATACCCATGAAGCCCATGAGCCTCATGTATTCCTCGCCCGCGTCCAGGATGGCTTCCGCTTCGGCGTTTCCAATTACCATCAGACTGAGGATCTGCCGCGGAAAGGCGAAGCAAACCAGCAGGTAAAGAGCGATAAAGCTCCCGATCAAATAAAACTTGAACCGCAGCGCCTGCCGCATGCCATCCCTGTTTTTCGCTCCGGAAAACTGGGTCATGTAGATGCCGCCCGCTGCGCATATGGCGTTGGACAGCACCATGAACACAAACAGAATCTGGCCCGCCACGCTCACGCCGGACATCTTCACATCCCCAAGTCCCGCCACCATGAAGTTATCCACCAGAGAGACCAAGGACTGGATCAGCGATTGCAGCATCACTGGAACGCCGATCATCAACGCCTGTTTGTAAAAGGGCAGGCTGCCAAAGTACTTTTTCATCTTTTCTATCCTGGCAAGGCTTTTTACTCCTGCCAATTATCCTTTTCCATATATTTTGATAAAATGCCGGCTGAATGCTTCGATCTTCCTAATCGCATCCTCTGTTTTCTCCGGCTCCCGGTCGCACAGGTGAATGAGCGCGGAGACCGGTGTCGTGTAGGCAAAGGCCAGCATGGCGGGGTCATCCTTTTTCAGCAGACCATTGTCCATCATGCCGGAGAAGAAGTGCGTGAACATCTCTGTAAGACCGGTCAGGAAGTGCTTTGTCGCCAAGTCCCGTGCGCGCTCGTCCCTGTACTGCTCCAGGGTGAGCACCTTCCTCGTCTTCACGATCTGCTCGTCGTGGATCGTAAGATTCACCATCCGCATGGTCATGGAGACGAAATCTTCCAGGGAATCCGGCACAGGCGGCAAATGCTCGGCGGAGCCAAAGTGTTCCCCGTAATAGGCAATCATCCTGTCCAGCAGGGCATTCCAGATAGCTTCTTTGCTCTCATAGTGTTTGTAGATGCCGGACTTGACCAGTTCGAGAGATGCAGCCAATTCCCGAATGTTGGTGCCCTCATATCCTTTCTTTGAGAACATATCCAGCGCTGCCATCAAGATTCTTTCTTTCGTATCTTTTGCCATACTAACCTCCGCATCAAGTTGAGTGACCTTTCGATCACCAATTATAGTGAACGAAAGGTCACTTGTCAAGCGCGTTTTATTGCTTCAGTTTTCAGACACAGAAAAGCCCTCCGACTGCGGAAGAATTCCTCCACAGCGAAGGGCTTTTTGAAACAGGTTTTCACAGGGACTGACAACCATCATTATCCGCAAACTTTATAGTCGCGACTGTCCACTGGACAGCTCGCTCCTTAAAGTTTGAGAATAAAATCGACATATTTTCCGCCACCGGCGGATGTCGTTTTTATTCCCACTCAATGCAATCTAACGCTTTTAGCTTAATTTTTGTTTCTCCTGTTCGTTCTCGTGATTCTGATTCTACAGATTATCTGTATTCTCCATGCTCTACAGCCTCAGTTTATCATTTCTTTATCAGCGTGATAAAAAGGCTGTTTTGCTGTGGACTGCGGGGATTATTCCCCTGGATTCATTATAGCATTTCACCAATGCTCAATCAAGCATTTTCAATCATCTTGTGTGTTTGATATGACATGGTATGTCAATTCACAGGTATCTCAGCAAATACCGCTGACTGCCCTGATCCTATTTTGCCGGGTCTTTAACAGCAAATGAGGATCGAAAGCAAGCCAAACCCTTTTCTGGCATGCTTTTTTTATGTCAAGTTTTCAAAATTAATTGTAGCAAAATGTAGCTATTTATGCTATAATCCTTCCTGGGGTCTATAG
>JAFUFC010000040.1 GCA_017470095.1 Clostridia bacterium
GGTGCGGATGGTGGGGTATTTCTGGAATTGTTTTGTGGTGGGCGCCGGCTCCACCGTCATCCGCCTACTCATCGCCATCCTGGCAGCGTAGGCGTTCGTGTTCTTTGAGTTTCCAGGCTAGAAAGCTTTGTTTTTCCTGCTGCTGGGCACCATGATGCTGCCGGCGGACACTTTGATCATCACCAACTACCAGACCGTATCCCGCCTGGGCTTGCTGGACACGTATCTGGGCATGGGCATCGTTTCTTTCGTGGGCGCGTCCCAGATGTTCATGCTGAGGCAGCACTTTCTCTCCTCCCCTACGCCCATCCGGGAAGCGGCCCAGATCGACGGCTGCGGGGACGTGCGCTTCATCGCGTCGATTTTAACGCCCATGAGCCTGCCCTTGCTTTTGACATTGTTCCTGCAAAGCTTCGTTACCCAGTGGAACGCCTACCTGTGGCCCCTGCTGGTCACCAACACCAACGCCATGCGCACCGTGCAGGTGGGCATCACCATGCTCACCACCATCGAGGGCACCAATTACGAAGTGGTGCTGGCCGGAGCGGCGGTGGCCATGGTTCCGGCAGCCCTGCTGTTCCTGTTTTTGCGCCGCAGCATCACCCGTACCATGAACGGCGGCGCGCTGATCGGCTGAGGGTATGTCAAGATGTTTCAACGGCCTTTTGCCGCCGCGATACCCCCATCACCTCAAGGAGGATGCATGATTATGAAGAAACTGATTGCTTTGCTGCTGACCGTTTTTCTGCTGACGGGCTGCGCGTCCCTGGCGGAAAAAGAAACGGTAAAAATCACCCTGTGGCATTCCATGAGCGAGGAAGCCGGAGCGCTGATGGACAAGTACGTCAAAGACTTCAACGACACCGTCGGCCGGGAAAAAGGCATCCGGGTAGAAGCGGTGTTCCAGGGCACCTACGCCGAAGCGGTATCGAAAATGAACGGCATCCTCTCCAACGGCCAGGATGACGCCCTGCCGGACGTGATGCAGTTGGACGCCACGGGCAAAGTATCCTTCGCCTCCGCCCCCATCGCCTACACCATCGATGAGGCGCTGCAGGACCATCCGGGCACCGATTTGAGCGGCATGCTGGCTCCGGCCATGGCCAACTGGCAGTTGTCCGGCGTTCAGCTGGGGTTACCCTTTGCCACCTCCACCACCGTAACGTATTATAACAAAACGGCTTTCGAAGCCGCGAACGCCGCCGCTCCCGCCACCCTGCAAGATATCGGCGCGCTGGCATCCCTGGCCAAGGATGGCGTCACCGTTTACGCCGCCATCCCCAACACCCCCACCCTGGCCAATTGGCTGGGCCAGCTGGGCAGCGACCTGGTGAATAACCACAACGGCACCGAGGGCAGCGCCACCGAGCTGGCCTGCATCGACAACGGCGCGCTGGAAACCTTCCTCACAGAATGGAAGGCGCTGTACCAGTCCGGCGCGCTGGTCAATGCCTCCGGCTCCAGCGATGAATTCGTCGCCGGGCGGCAGCTGATCATGACCAGCTCCTCCTCCTCTGTTTCCTCCATTCTGGAGCGCATCGGCGGCGCGTTTGAGCTGGGCGTCAGCGTGTACCCCAAGGTGAATGAGAGCGCTTCCTTTGGCGCCACAGTGTCCGGCAGCTGCATCGTTCTGTTCGACCACGGCAACGCCCGGAAGGAAGGTGCCTGGCTCTTTGCCCAGTACCTGACCAGCGCCGACGTGCAGGCCGATTTTGCCCGAGGCACCGGCTATCTGCCCTCCAATGCCGCCGCGGCAGACAGCGAAGTATGGCAGTCCCTGATCGCCGAATATCCTCAGTATCAGGTAGGCCTGGACCAGCTGACCCAAACCCCGAACGCCATGCGCTCCGTCACCGTGGGCCCCGCCGCCGATTTCTACTATGGCATCATCAACGATATTTCCGATATGCTGGAAGAGGATTTATCCCCCGCCGAGGCGGTTGAACTCATGCAGGACGACCTGGGCGGCATGCTGGCCCAGTACGCCAAAGCCAACCCCTGACAGGAGAAAACGAACATGGAACTTTCCACTTCTACCAACATCTGCGCTTTCCAGCGGGGAAGGGAGCGGCTGCCCGTGGAATTCAGCATCCGCGCCTGCGCTGAGGCGGGCTATCAGGTGCTGGACATCAATTTCTGTATGGCCATGAATCCCTTTTCTCCCCTTCGGGAGGACGGCTGGGAGGATTACGTCCGCTCTATCGGCAAGCTGGCCCAATCTTTGGGCATCCGGTTCAACCAGTCCCACCTGCCCTATTATGACGTAGAGAAAGACAAGGGCACCGAAAAGGCCGCCGTGATGGAGGAATTGATCCGCCGCAGCATCCGGGGCACCGCTATGCTGGGCGCCCGCTGGGCCGTCACCCATCCCTTCACCGTGTACGGCGCAGGCCACGATGCCCGCGTGTCCCGCCAGGCCAATTTGGATTACTATGCCGTCCATGTGGACCTGGCCCGTCAAAACGGCATTGGCATCGCCCTGGAAAACGATTTTGAATACTTTTCCGCCCCCAAACAGCGTATCTACTGTGCCAGCGTATACGAGCTCATCGATCTGTGCGACGCTTTCGACGATCCAGACCACGTGGGTGTGTGCTACGATTTCGGCCACGCCAACCTGACCGGCGGCTTCCACCGGCAGAACCTGAACGCCATCGGCCGCCGGCTGAAGGCCATTCATGTGCAGGATAACCACGGCCAGACCGACGAACACCTGCTGCCCTTCTTCGGCTCCATCGACTGGAACGACGCCATGCGCGGCCTGGCCGAAAGCGGCTATAACGGCGATCTGACCTTTGAAATTCAGGAGTTTGGCCGTTTCCTGCCAAAGGATTTAAAATACTTGGCGGTGCAGGATTCACTCATCGTGGGCCAGCGGCTGATGGCACTGTATCAACAGGCAAAGCAAAACCCTCAGGGAGCTTCTTCAGCTCCCTGAGGGTTTCATTATGTCCCAGATGAAATATTCCTTCAATAATCCGCCCCATACGGAAATACAGCCACGATTTCACTTTCGATATAAATGATTGAATAAAGCGAGCTGCCATAGCGAAGGTAATTGCTCATAAATTCCTGCACGTTCCGGGCACGGTAGCAGTTTTCCTTGGTGCCGTAATAAAAGATGCAGTTGGCGTTAAGAGGATAATCATACACATTGGTTTCGGTGGTTTTATTGGAGAAAGTGGACAAATTGCCGCTCTCATAATCGCCGCCGGCATACTGGATGGTGACCAGATCAGCGTCCATGCGCCAAGTAGTTCCCTTCAAATAGATGCTATTGATATACCCAGCGGACACCTTGGTGCGCTTTTCGCTGGGGCGGCGCTGGAGATAAATGGTGTAGGTGGTGGCTGCTCCTCCATTGCTGACCGTGATGGTCACGGCCTGGGGCTTATCGGTCATGGGAATCACCTGGGATTTTTGCCCGCTTTTGACCACTTTGCCGTTGACGGTGATGACGGCGTTGGGGTCGAAAGCCACGGGGGTGAACACTGGCCGGGACACCCAATCAGCCACCGTAAGCAAATAAGTGGTCTGGAAGGGGTCAAAGCTTTCCGGCAGCATGATGCCGGTGTTGGGGCAATTATGGGTCAGGCCGGACAGCAATGTGGCCGTGGGGCTGTAATACGCGCCGGTATTCTCCGCCAGCGCGGGCACGCAGCCCAGCATCAACGCCAAAGCCAGCCAAACCGCCGCGATTCGTTTCATGAACCGTCGCCTCCTTCTGCTTCTTTCATCCATATAACGAATATGCTGTCTTTTTCCCTGCGTTCCCGCGAAAAATTCTTACACGTTCATTCAATTGATTGTATCATGCTTTGCCCGTTCTGTCGAGAGGAAAAGCATGGCTTTTCGACAAAAAAACAGGGTTTTCCCCCGCTCGCCGCTTGACAAGGGTTTTGCATGGTTATACAATTCCAGTTGATTCTTTTCTTTTTAATAGTATTGCATGGTATTGCGACCGATGATACAAAGGAGGAGCTGTCATGAGCACCACCTACCGGCAATACCAAGAAGCCCGGGATGCGGCATGGCGCGCTCTTTTGCGGGTACGCTCCAAGCGCCTCCCCATCGACGTGGAAGCCCTGGCCAGGGACGTGGGCATGCGCATTTTGCCCTATCCAGAGCAGCGCGAGCAGCCCAGGCTGTGGGCGCTGCTGAACCAAGCCGGCGGGGGAAGATGCGTAACCCTAAGAATCCGGGGAGAATGGCACATCTTTTTACGGGAGCAAGCGCTGGATGACGCGGCCCGACGCTTTTCGGTGGCCCACGAATTGGGCCACCTTTTGCTGGAACACGATACCCGCACCCTGGCCCCCGGCGTGCGCGTTTTTTTAACGCCGCCCTGCGCTGGCGATCTGTTGATCGACCCGGCCTCGCCGGAAGATTATGCCGCCGATATTTTCGCCATCCGCCTGCTGGCCCCGGCCTGCCTGCTGCATGAAATGCATATCGACACGCCAAGCGGCATCATGCGGTTTTGCCTTCTGCCGCCTAAAGCGGCTGCCTTCCGGGCGGAGAGAATACAGTTGCTCAACGAGCGGGACGCCTTCTTTTCCCATCCTCTGGAGCGCCAAGTGCGAGACGCGTACCTGCCCTTCCTCCGACAGGAAATGTCCCTCCCCGGGCAGGTTCCGTCCGTGCCGCCCGCCCACCGCCCGGTCGACCTGCTGATTGCCATGCCAAACCGCCCGGCTGGTAACGATCCTCCCACGGAGGAATTGCCGCCCCAAGGAAAAAGAAAATATGGCCTGTTTGCCTTGGCCGCCGGAATTGGGGGCATAGTGCTGTTCTGCATCTTTTTGCGCAAGTGAGCCTCCGGTTCCCGCTTGGCCTCCGAAACCAGCGCCAGGGCGCAGGCGTGGCTCAGTCTTGTTTTCCCAAACCCCTTTGCAGGAAAATATCCCCTGTCTGGAGAATACTCTTTTTTCCGGAAAAAGGAGGGATGTTTTTCATGCGCAAAAGAGTACGGCTGTTATACGTATTGGTAGCGGCTTTTGTGATCGCCGCCGGGGGGATGATGACCATCAACCGGCTGGACCAGGACATTGTGGCATTGCAGGACACCTCCCGCCAGGTGCGAATGCGGCAGCTGGAAGTGGAAAGCGAAAACAGCGATATGAAGCAGGAAATTGCCCAGAAGGACAAGGATTCCTACATCATGGAGATGGCACGGCGGTACTACGGGTATCTTTTGCCGGGAGAAATCCGATTTGTGGTGGTGAACCCGGAATCGCTCTACGATCAGCCAGAAGCGGAAGTGGTGGACGACGCCGTCATGCAGCAGGCGCAGGAGGATGCGGCCTGATGCGAGGAGCAATTGCTATTGGATCCAACTCCACCAGAATGCTGGCAGCGCAAAAGCGCCAAGGCAAGCTTTGCGGTTTATTGCGCGGCCGGGAGGAAACGAAATTGTTCCTGGGCCTGGATGAAGCCGGCAACATCCTGCCCGAGCGCATTGAAAACACGGCCCAGGCAGTGAACCGGCTGTACCGCCAGGCGGTATCTTCCGGCGCAGAGAGCGTGGCGCTGTTCGCCACCAGCGCCATGCGGGACGCGAAAAACGGCAATTTGCTGGACGCACGCATCCGAGAGCTGTGCGGGCTTGGGGTACAAGTGATTTCCGGCGAGGAGGAGGCCCGCCTGGCCTTTGCGGCCGCATCAGGCGGCGGAAGCCGGTTGGTGATCGATATCGGCGGCGGCTCCACCGAATTCACCGTGGGGAACCAGGGAAAGGTGCAATGGGCGGGCAGCGCCCAGATGGGAGCATCAAGGCTCATGAGAATGCGGCCTATCCACAGCGTTTCAGACGCGGAAGCGGCCTTCTTGATTGCCCGGAACACCCTGCGCCCCTTCGCGGAGCAGATAAACGCGCTGCCCAAAGCGGACGGCATGACCGGCCTGGGCGGCAGCTGCACCACCGCCGCCGCCATGCTCCTTGGAAGGGAAGCCCACGGAGAGGAAATAGAAGGGTATACCGTCACGCTTCATGACGCCTGGGCCCAGCTGCATATGCTTTCCGGCATGACGATGGAGGAGCGGTGGCAGGTGCCGGGATTGCCCCGGAGCCGGGCGGAGCACATGCCCAACGGCCTGTGCATCCTGGCTGCGGCCATGGAGCTGTGCGGCTTTGATCAGCTCACTGTGTCGATCCGCACCAATCTGGACGGCTATTTATTATCTTTACCGGATGAACAATAAAGGGGGAACACACCAATATGGCGCAGGAATTGAAAGCCCGGCAGGACATCGATAAACGCTGGCAATGGCAGCTGGAACACATCTATGCTACCGAAGCGGATTACGACCAGGCGTTTGAAGAAGCCAAGCTGGCCATTGAAAAATTAAAGGGCTATCAGGGCAAGGTAGCGCAGGACCCCAAAGCGCCCATCGTGGCCCATGACCAGCTGAGCTGCCAATTGGACCGAATGGCAGCCTATGCTCTGATGCACAAGGATGAAGACGGGGCCGACCCCGTGCGGCAGGCCCGGGCGGCCAAGTTTGAATCCCTGATGGTAGCGGCAGCCAGCGCCGGGGCGTACCTGGACCCGGAATTGCTCACCCTGCCAGAGGCCCAATTGCAGGCGTTGGCTCAGGATGTGGATTTTGCCGCTTACAGCGAACGGCTGCGGCAATTGATTCGGCAAAAGCCCCACACCCTGCCTGCCGGGGAAGAGCAATTACTGGCGGCGGCCGGCGAAGTGCTGGCCACGCCGGAAAACGTGTTTGGCATGTTCAATAACGTGGATCTGCCCCTGCCAGTGATCCAGGACGAGGAAGGCCAAGACGTGCAACTGACCCACGGCAACTACGGCGTATTCCTGCGCAGCAAGGACCGGGCCGTGCGCAAGGCCGCTTTTGAAGGCATGCATGAAACCTTCCGCCGCTTCGGCGCCACCATGACCGCCTCCTACGCCGGGGCGGTAAAGGGCGCGGTGTTCACCGCCCGGGCCCGGCATTACGCTTCCGCCCGGCAGGCCGCCCTGGACCCTTATGAAATTCCCGAAGCGGTCTATGATAACTTGCTGAATGCTGTCGACGAGGCCCTGCCAGCCATGGCGGAGTATTTGAAGCTGCGGCAAACAAAGCTGGGCGTTTCCGAATTGCATTTGTACGATTTGTATGTGCCCATGATCGGCGATTATGAAATGAAGATGACCTACCCGGAAGCGTTTGAATTGGTGTGCGAGGGGCTGGCTCCCCTGGGGCAGGATTACATCGATCGACTGCGGGAAGCCTACCGCGGAGGCTGGATCGACGTGTACGAAAACAAAGCCAAGCGCAGCGGCGCTTACTCCTGGGGCTGCTATGGGGTGCATCCCTATGTGCTGCTCAACCACACTGACGACCTGGGCGGCGCCATGACCCTGGCCCACGAGCTGGGCCACAGCATGCACACCTATTACAGCAATCTGCACCAGCCTTACGCAAAATCCGCTTATTCCCTGTTTGTGGCGGAAGTGGCCTCCACCTGCAATGAAGTGCTGCTCATGCGCCACCTGATGAAAAAATATCAGGGCAATCCCACCGTGTCCGCCTTCCTGTGCAACCAGTTCCTGGAGCAGTTCCGCACCACCCTGTTTCGCCAGGCCATGTTCGCTTCCTTTGAAAAGGAAAGCCACGCCATGCTGGAGCGGGGCGAGGCCCTGACCACCGAAGCGCTGAGCAAAATGTACAAGGGCCTGAACGAAAAATATTACGGTGCGGCCTGCGTGATCGACCCGGTGATCGAAGCGGAATGGATGCGCATCCCCCACTTTTACACCAACTTCTACGTCTACCAGTACGCCACCGGCTTCTCCGCCGCCGTGGCCATCGCCACCCGGATCTTAAAGGAAGGCGAAAGCGCCGTGCGGGATTACAAAAAATTCCTGTCCGCCGGGTGCTCCGTCTCCCCCATTGAAGCATTGCGCTACGCCGGGGTGGACATGGAAAAGCCCGACACGGTGCAAGCCGCCCTGCGGGTGTTCGCCCAGACCGTGGAAGAAATGAAAAAATTGGCATAACCCTTGTTGGTTCATTGCGTAAATAAGGAGGAAATAATCATGTCCGATTGCCTGTTCTGCAAAATTATTGCCGGAGAAATCCCGTCTGCCAAGGTGTATGAGGACGATATCTGCTTTGCCTTCCGGGATATTAACCCCCAAGCGCCCACCCACATCCTGGTGGTACCCAAGGCCCACACCGCCAACATTTTAGACGCTTCCGACCTGCCCGACGCCACCCTGGCCGGTCTCCTGCGAGCTATTGGCAAAATTGCCAAGGCCGAAGGGCTTGACAAGGGCTTCCGGGTGATCAGTAACTGCGGACCGGACGCCTGCCAGAGCGTAAATCATCTGCACTTTCATATTTTGGGTGGCACGCAAATGAGCGAAAAAATGGCTTAAATGGTCAATTTCCGTCCGTGAATGTGGCAAAAGTGTAAAATCCTTTTGAAGCGTTCAAAAAGCTGTTGACGCACCCGAAAATAAGCGGTATAATACAACCACGGTCGCCATCCGCCGGTCTACGGCGTCGCACCGTGCAAACGGTGTTGTTTCAGGCGAGATGAGCGAAGGGAGGGAAAACAAGTGTCTGAGGTTCATGTAAACAAGAACGAGTCTTTGGAAAGCGCTCTCAAGCGGTTTAAGCGTCAGTGTGCGCGCGCTGGTGTGCTGGCTGAAGTCCGTAAGCGCGAACATTACGAAAAGCCCAGCGTGAAACGCAAGAAGAAGGCAGAAGCCGCCCGTAAGCGGAAGTATTGATTCGCAAGGCAAGAGCCGTCCGGTATCAACCGGGCGGCTCTTTTCTTGTTTCCTGCCATTTGTTATAGGGGCTCCCTGCCCCTTTCATACTATTTGACGTCTAAAAGATTGAAAGCTTCGGGATGAATTTTTCGCTCTGGCCCAGCTGAACGAGTGGGACGTAGCTGCGCTACGTTGACCGAAATGAAGCAACGCCAGAGCGGAAAAGGCAACCGAAGATTCCATGTTTTAAACGGAGAATCGTATCAAATGGAAAAATAAGGCGGGGATGTGGCATCCCTTGCGGCGGATTCCGGATTCATGTATAATAAATAAAAAGATTTTTGGGGAAAGCGGAGGCGCTTTTGAATGAATAAAAAGAAGCTGATCCTCATTGCCGACGACGAGATCGGCATCCATGAATCCCTGCGCATCTACCTGACACGGGAGGATTATGAGGTCTATTCCGTCTTCCGGGGAGACGACGTGATGGAGGCGTTCCAGCGCATGCGGCCCGACCTGGTGATTTTGGATATCATGATGCCCGGCCGCATGGGCACCCAGGTGTGCGCCGACATCCGGGCCATTTCCATGACGCCCATCATCATGCTCACCGCCAAGGGCGAAGAAGTAGATAAATTGCTGGGCTTTGCCCTGGGCGCGGACGACTACATCGTCAAGCCTTTTTCGCCCCGGGAGATCGTCTCCCGCATTCAGGTGATTTTCCGGCGGATGAACCAGATGCAGTCCGCCCCGGACCAGGGCAAATTGACGGTGGGCAACACGGTGATCGACCTAAAGTGCTATGAGGTGCGGGTAAACGGAGAAAGCGTGCTCCTCTCCCCCAAGGAAGTGGAAATTCTGCACCTGATGGCCGGCCACCCCCGGCAAGTGTTCACCCGAGAGCAATTGCTGGATAACATCTGGGGTTTTGATTTTAACGGCGATCCCCGGGTGGTGGACACCAGCATCAAGCGCATCCGGAAAAAGCTGCCGGAAGGAACGGATGTGCAGCTGAAATCCGTGTACGGCGTGGGCTACAAGGTGGAGGTGTGGGAGGATGCCTAAGTGGTCCTCTCTGGTCGGCCGGTTTGTGGTGCAGATGATCATATGCGTGCTGCTAACAGCCATTTTATCGGTGGGCCTGAGCAGCTATTTTTTTCATGATTCCTATTCCGGCGTCAGCTTCGGCGTCATGCGGGAAAGCCTGCGGGACGCCCGGCGGCTGCTGAGCCAGTACCAGGAGGGCAAAATCACGCAAGAGGCCCTGCGCCAAGCGGTGAACCCCGTGCTGACCACTGACGGAGGGTTTTTCATGCTGCTGGATTTGGATCAAAACGTGCTGGCCTACACCGAATCGGCGGCTCCGTATTTTGCCGGGGACACCCTGCCTTCCCTGCTTTCCGAACTGGAGCAGGAGCGCAGCGCCACCGTGCGGAAGAAAGAGGGCAATACCCGGGTGCTGATGATGGGCGAAAAGTCCGCCGCGGGCTACGCGCTTATCGGCCGGCCCACCCGCATTTTCCGGGGAGTGGCGGCCAATTTCCGCATCCGGCTGCTGGTGTCGATGGGAGCCATTCTGCTGGTAGTGGTGCTCACCTCCCTATGGGCAACCCGGCGGGCGGCAAAAGCGTCCCGAATGATCACCCAAATGGCCGGGCGATTGGCGGACGGGGAGCAGATGACTGTGCCAGAAAACCTGCCCGGCACCGAAATGCAGGAAATTGCCCGGGCACTGAACGATATGTCCCGCACGGTGGCCCGGGCCATCCGGGACCTGAAATACGAAAAGGAAACCATGGCCCTGGTACTGGAAGGCCTGAACGAGGGCATTCTGGCCGTGGACGAACAGGGCGGCATCCTGCACGAAAACGAAGCTGCCTGGAAATTGCTGGGCGGCGATGATACCCCAGCTTATGAAGCAGTGATGGCCGCGCTGCGGGAAGAGCGGGCGGAAAACAGCTGGGATGCTCGGTACGCCACTGGGGAGCGGATTCTGTTTTTTGCCGTTTCCCGACTGCCGATAGTGAACGGCCACAGCCGGGGCACCGTGGCCCTGATTCGGGATATTACGGAGCAAGAGCGCCTGGAGCGCACCCGGCACGATTATGTGGCCAATATTTCCCACGAGCTGCGCACACCCCTGTCCTCCATCCGGGGACTGGGGGAAGGGCTGCGAGACGGCATGGTGACCGAAGAAAAGGACAAGATGCGCTACTACAACATCATTGCTGAGGAAGCCACCCGCCTGTCTCGGCTGGTGAACGACCTGCTGGAATTATCCAGTTTGCAATCCAATCCCGCCGCTTTTGAAGAAGAAACGGTAGACCCCAACGAACTAATCTATGATCTCCACGACCGTAACGATTCCCTGTTCATCCAAAAGGGCTTGGCTTTTTCCCGTTCCCTGCCCCAGGATCCCCTGCCGAATATCCGCTCCAATGAGGACCGGCTGTCTCAAGCCCTGACCATTTTCCTGGATAATGCCCGGAAATATACACCAACTGGCGGCGCCGTGACCATCGGCGCAGAAAAGACGCCTCAGGGTGTACGCTTCTTCGTGCGGGATACGGGCATTGGCATGGATGACGAAACCAAGGAGCTTGCCTTCGAGCGCTTCCATCAGGCTGAGCGGGGCCGCAGCGACAAGGGCAGCGGCCTGGGCCTGGCCATCGCTCGGGAAGTACTGCAAAAAATGGGCATTGTCATCCAGGTGAAAAGCCAACTGGGCAAAGGCAGCGAATTTTCCTTTACGATTCCAGCAAAGAGCGAGAAATAGTTTTCATTTTGACGAAAATATGCTATACTGTACAAAAGCATTGATTTGATCATGTCTGGAGGATGAATTCATGTTCGGGAAAATGATGAACAGCTTTTACTATGGGAAAAGCGGCAAAGGGGATTTCCGAAAGGAGGACCTGCCCAAGAACCGGTGGCAGCTTTTCTGGGAAATGCTGCGGGTGCGCTTTTCCTCTTTGGTGCGGCTGAATTTGATGACCATTGCCGCCTGGCTGCCCATGATCATCCTGATCGGTTACTGCATTTCCACGATCTTTAACGCCATGGTGGTCAGCAGCGATTATCTCACATACCAGCAAACCGGCGATCTGGGCAACCTGACCGAAGATCAGGTGCAGGCCATCGTTGCCTCCGGCATCGATGTGGAGCGGCTGGTGGGCGATGTGATCCATAATATGGTCTACACCTTCTGCCTGTGGTGCATCCCCTGTATTCTGATCACCGGCCCGGTGAAAGCTGGCGTGGCTTATGTGACCCGCAACTGGGCCCGGGACGAGCACGCCTTCATATGGAGCGATTTTAAAGACGCCGTAAAGGAGAATTGGAAGCAGGCTCTGGGCATTTCCGCCATCACGTCGGTGCTGCCGCTGGTAGTGTATCTGGCGTATCAATTTTATGGCGAGCAGGCCCGGAGCAGCATGATCTTTATGGTGCCGCAAATGCTGGTGGTCATGCTGGGCATCGTGTGGGCCCTGGGTTGCCTGTTCTTCTACCCGGTGATAGTAACATACAAAGTTTCCTTCTCCCAGCTGATCAAAAACGGCCTGATCATGGCCGTGGCCCGGCTGCCCCAGACGGTGGGCATCCGCCTGCTCCTGCTGCTGCCAGTGGCGCTTTGCGCAGCCGCCTTCCTGCTCACCGGCTCCCTCATTGCCTTCCTGGTGCTGGGCGGCTATTATATCCTGCTGGGCTATGCCCTCAGCCGCTTCATTGGCGCCAGCTACACCAATGGGGTCTTTGATAAATACATCAATTCCCACATGGAAGGCGTGCAGATCAACCGGGGGCTGGCCACCGAAAGCGATGACGACGAAGAAGATGAGGAGGACGAAGAAAACAATCCCGCTTCTCCTCAATAAATTTCACATGGATTGATCCCTTCGTGCGCATACTATCCTCTATAAGGAGATGATAGGATGCGCACGCTTTCACAAGAGGAACGCTGCAAATACGAGGTGGCCCAAGAGCTGGGCTTGCTGCCCAAATTACAGCAGGTTGGCTGGGCCGGGCTGAGTACCGCGGAAAGCGGGCGCATCGGCGGCCTGGTGGGCGCCCGGATGAAGCAGCGCCGAAAGGAACAGGAGCAATGTATACCGCCTTTGCCCACGTCTACGACGCCTTGATGGACACCGTCGATTATACCGCCTGGGCCCATCATTACCGGGAATTGATGAACATGTGCGCCGTGCCCTTGAAGGGAAAGTGCGTGGAATGCGCCTGCGGCACAGGCAGTATCACCCTGCCGCTCAAAAAAATAGGCTATCAGATGACAGGCGTGGACCTGTCGGAGGAAATGCTGGCCACCGCCATGGCAAAAGCCCGGAAAGAAGGGCTGAACGTGCCCTTCGTCAAGCAGGACATGTGCGCCCTGAGCGTGCCCAGCCGGGTGCACTGCGTGCTGGCCACCTGCGACGGGGTGAATTACCTGACCACCCCGGAAAAGGCGCAGGCTTTTTTCGCCGCCGCCTATGCCGCCCTGCGCCCCGGCGGCGCGCTGATTTTTGACGTATCGACCCCGGAAAAGCTGTCCGGCACCCTGGGCAACCATACCCTGTTTTCCGACGATGATGAGATTTCCTATATCTGGCGCAATCATTTCGACGAAAAAACCGCCTGTGTCCACCTGGATCTGTCGATCTTCACCCGCCGCCCGGACGGAGCCTACAACCGGATGGAGGAGCATCAGGTTCAGCGGGCCCACAGCCGGGCGGAATTGCGCACCTGGCTCAAGCAGGCAGGCTTTGCCGACATTCATTTTTACGGTCGCCAGCGCATGACGCAGCCCCGCCCCGGCGATGACCGCTGGCACGTGACGGCTGTGAAGAGAACATAAAAAAAGTAAGGCGGAGGAACCGTTTTTTGAGAAGGGTTCCTCCGCCTTTATTTTATTATTTTCGTGTCATCAAGCCTGACGGCCAATGGTGGCCTTGATGCGGCGCACGCCGGCAGAGGAGGATTCTTCCTTCTGAATCTTGAAGGACACCAGATCGCCGGTGTTGGAAGCGTGGGGGCCGCCGCAGATTTCCTTGGAGAATTTGCCCATGGTGTAGACCTTCACCTTTTCGCCATACTTGCTCTCAAACAGGCCGATAGCGCCCTGGGCCTTGGCCTCGGCCACGGTCATTTCTTCCATGGTGACAGGGGCCTTGGCCTGGATGGCTACGTTGACCAGCCGTTCAGTTTCGGCGATTTCTTCGGGGGTCATTTTCCGGCCGAAGGTAAAGTCAAAACGCAGGCGTTCGGCGGTGATGTTGCTGCCCTTCTGCTTCACCTCGTCCCCCAGCACTTTGCGCAGGGCAGCCTGCAGCAGATGGGTGGCGGTGTGCAGGCAAGCAGTCTGTTCGCTGGCGTCGGCCAAGCCGCCCTTGAAGCGCTGCTCTGCGCCGGCGTGGCTGGTTTCCTGGTGCTGCTTGAAACGCTGGGCAAAGTCCTCTTCATCCACCTTCAATCCCTTTTCGGCAGCCAGTTCGATGGTCATTTCAATGGGGAAACCATAGGTATCATACAGCTTGAAAGCGCTGCGGCCATCCATGGTGGTCAAAGTGGAAAGCCGGGCGTTAATGGCGTTTTTAAGGGCGGCGAGATCGCCCTGCTGAGCCGCTTCGATAATAGGCATCATGTCCGGCGAAGGACGCAGGCGCTTGGTTTCGGCGTGCTGCTTGGCGCAGGTAACCGGGTCGGCATCGGCAAGGATGGATTCCAGCAGGGCGCGGGTATTCTGAATGTTGTTGTATACCTTGTCAAACTCTTTTTCGCCCTGCTTCAAGGTGCGGGCAAAGCGGTCCTCTTCCAGCTTCAGCTGTTCCAGCACAAAGGCGGCGTTTTCCGTCAATTCGGGATACACTTCGCTGTACTGGTCGATGATCACCTGGGCGATCTTGCCGGTGAAGCCGCTTTCCATGCCCAGCTGCATGGCGTAACGCACGGCCCGGCGGATCAGGCGGCGCAGGATGTAGCCCTGGTCCACATTGGAGGGGGACACGCCCCGGGGATCGCCCAGGATGAAGGTGGCGGTGCGCATATGATCGGCAATGATGCGGAAGGCCTTCGTAGTCGCTTCATCCTCGTCATACCGCTTGCCGGAGAGCTCCGCGATCTTGGCCAGGATACCTTCAAAAATATCGGTTTCGTACACGCTCTTTTTGCCGGTCAGCACGCACACGGTGCGCTCCAGGCCCATACCGGTGTCCACATTCTTCTGCTCCAGGGGGAGGAAAGAGCCGTCCTGCTGCTTGTTGTACTGCATGAACACGTCGTTCCAGATTTCCAGGTACGCGCCGCATTTGCAGGCAGGGGAGCAGTCGGGGCCGCAGGGCTCCTTCACGATCATGAACATTTCCGTGTCCGGGCCGCAAGGGCCGGTGATGCCAGCGGGGCCCCACCAGTTGTGCTCCTTGGGCAGGTAGAAAAGATGGTCGTCCTTCACCCCGCAACTGCACCACAGATTGGCCGCTTCCTCATCCCGGGGGCAATCGGTATCGCCCTCAAAGACAGTAAAGGCCAGCTTGTCCTGATCGATGCCCAGCCATTCTTCACTGGTCAAAAATTCCCAGCTCCAGGGGATCATTTCCTTCTTGAAGTAATCGCCCAGGCTCCAGTTGCCCAGCATTTCAAAGAAGGTCAAATGGCTCATATCGCCCACGTCGTCGATATCGCCGGTACGGATGCACTTCTGCACGTCGGTGAGCCGGTTGCCGGCGGGATGCTTCTGGCCCAGCAGATAAGGCACCAGGGGATGCATGCCGGCGGTGGTGAAGAGCACGGTGGGGTCGTTTTCCGGAATGACGGAAGCGGAGGGAATCACCTTATGGCCCTTTTCCTGAAAGAACTTCAGCCACAGGGAGCGCAGATCATTGGCGGTCAGGGATCTCATGGGAATCAGTCTCCTTTATAAAAAATAGAAGTGTGCCTCTTCTTCCTTTGAAGACGAACAGACACACTGGATTCGCGGTACCACTTCAATTGATGCTTTCGCATCCACCTCGATGCTGATAACGGGAGCGCCCGACCCGCCATACTTTCCTTTCGTGTTCCGGCGGATGGCTCGGCAGCGGCCCTGCTTTCCTTCCGTGCCGGGCTTCCACCGCCCCCGGTTCGCTTGCCGGAATCAAAAAGCATTTTTCTGCCTCACAGCCTGTATGCGATTTGCTTTGACAGTATACCCCGAATGGGCTTTTCTGTCAAGTGGCGATGCATGCAAGGTTCCGCTTCAGGATGTATACAGGGCGTGGAGCGAAAGCCTCACAATACATCCCCTCAACCGGCGGCGCTTTCCTTGCGCTTCCGGGCCCGTTCTTTCGCTTCTGCCTTGGGGTTGATCATATGGTCCAGGTGGGCGGCCTTGCAATAGGGCCGCAGGGGGCAGTGATCGCAATCCGGCTTCTGGCTGTGGCAGACGCGGCGGCCGTGGAGGATCATCCAATGGTGAGAGGGGCTCCACAATTCCCGGGGAATCGCATCCATCAACTGCCGTTCCGTCTCCTCCACAGTTCGAGCGTCGGCCAGGCCCAGCCGGTTGCTGACCCGAAACACATGGGTATCCACCGGAATGGCCGGAATGCCGAAGGAAAACGCCAGCACTACATTGGCCGTTTTGCGGCCCACGCCGGGCAGCGCAGTCAATTCCTCCAGGGTGGAGGGCACCGCCCCGTCGTATTTTTCGGCAATGATCTTGCAGGCGTTGACGATGTTAACCGCCTTGGAGCGGAACCCGCAGGATTTAACATAGGGAAACAAAATTTCCGGCGTGGTTTGGGCCATGGCTTTGGCGTCTGGAAAATCCCGAAACACGGCGGGGGTCACCTGGTTCACCCGGGCGTCAGTGCACTGGGCGGCCAGGATGGTGGCCACCAGCGTTTCATAGGGATTGGAAAAATGCAGTTCCGGGCCCGCGTGGGGATAGGTTTGTTCCAAAACGCGCAAAATTTCATTGAATTGAATATCCATGCTCCTGTGCTCCTTTGGCGGTCATTCCCGCAGTTTCCGAATTCCGGGCAGTTTTTTGAGCCGGTGCAGCAGCGGGGTGGTCACCAGCATGTAGGCTACGCTGGTCAGCGCGCCACTGATATACCGGGCAGCCATCATGCCCAGCACGGTGGCCTTGGTGGAATAATGGAAAATTTCCGCATCGATGATCATGACCACCGTGTTCATGGAGGTGACGACCAGGGAGGAAACGAGCAGAATCCACAAAATCTGGAAAGGACTCAGATCGTAATCGTAAGCCTTGGCATACCAGCCGCACATCAGGCCCTTCACCGCCGCGGGCAGAATCCACAGCACCGTGGTCACGCTGAGCCCATAGGCAATCACTTGATTAAGGAAGCTGCCCAGCAGCCCCACCGTGCCGCCGCTGACAGGGCCGAACAAAAGCCCCGCGACCACCTCTGTGATACCGGACACAGTGATGGAAAAGCTGGGCCCGATGCGGATGCTGGCCATCCGGGCCAGAATGATGTGCAAAGCAATGAGGATAGCGTTGGTCGCCAACTTCTGGGGCGTGAACAGGGGCCCCCGCCGCTGGCGCTCAGGCATCAGGCTTTTTAGATAAGTTACCATTTTGTTTTCTTTTTTTGTAGGCAAACAAACCGCCTCCTTCGATATGCTTTGATCAATCCGCAGAGGCAGTTTCATTGGGCAGCGGGATGCGCAGCAGGCACCGCGCCGGGAAAACCGGCTTCGTTTCATGACAACTCCCCGTTCATGAACACTTGACGCGCCTGCCGCTACTCTGCTTACGAATCGTTCCCTTGCATTGTAGCATTGAACAGAACAAAGCGCAAGAAAAATCTGTCGATCCCGCGTCTTCCTCTTGACAGATACCGCATGGGGGTATATAATCAAGATACCCCATGAGGGTATCCGAAAGGAGAGAAACATGATGGAGGAATCATCCTGCTGCTGCACCCATAAAACAAAAGAGCGCAGCCCGGAAGAATACAAACGCCTGATCCACCGGCTGAACCGAATCGAAGGTCAGGTGCGGGGCATCAAGGGCATGATCGAAAAAAACGCCTACTGCACCGATATTTTGACCCAGGTGGCGGCAGTGAACGCGGCGCTGAACGCCTTTAATAAAGAGCTGCTGGCCAACCACATCCGCACCTGCGTGGCCGACGATATTCGGGCAGGCAAGGATGAAACCCTGGATGAATTGCTGGCCACGCTGCAAAAATTGATGAAATAAAGCTGAGGTCATTGTTTTATGAAACAGTTCACAGTCACGGGCATGAGCTGCGCCGCCTGCTCCGCCCGGGTGGAAAAAGCGGTTTCAAAGGTGCCGGGGGTGACCAGCTGTTCTGTCAGCCTGCTCACCAACTCGATGGGGGTTGAAGGCTCTGCGGAGGACAGCGCCATCATCGCCGCGGTGATGGACGCGGGCTATGGCGCAGCCAGCAAGGATGCCGCCATTTCCTCCGATGCCGCCGCAGCTTCCTCTATGGATGAAGAAGCGCTGAAGGATCACGAAACGCCCAAGCTGAAAAAGCGGCTCATCGCCTCCATCGGGTTCCTGCTTCTGCTCATGTACATTTCGATGGGCCACATGATGTGGGGCTGGCCCCTGCCCGCCTTCTTTGACGGCAATCACGTGGCCATGGGGTTGGCGCAGATGGTGCTGGCCGCCATCGTGATGGTGATCAACCAGAAATTCTTCATCAGTGGGTTCAAGGCCCTGTGGAAGCGGTCGCCCAATATGGACACGCTGGTGGCCCTGGGCTCTGCCGCCTCCTTTGTGTGGAGCGTGTACGTGCTCTTTGCCATGACAAGGGCCACCGCGGACGGCAACAATGAAGCGGTCATGCGCTATATGATGGATTTCTATTTTGAATCCGCCGCCATGATCCTGACCCTGATCACCGTGGGCAAGATGCTGGAAGCCCGGTCCAAAGGCAAGACCACCGACGCCCTGAAAAGCCTGATGCGGCTGGCCCCCCAAACGGCCACCCTGCTGAAAAACGGCGTGGAAACCACCGTGCCCATCAGTCAGGTGCAGACCGGGGATACCTTTGTGGTTCGTCCCGGCGAAAACATCCCGGTGGACGGGGTGGTTCTCTCCGGCGAAAGCGCGGTGAATGAATCGGCCCTGACCGGGGAAAGCATTCCCGTCGACAAGACCGCTGGCGACAGCGTATCCGCCGCCACAGTGAACCAGTCCGGTTTCCTCACCTGCCGGGCCACCCGGGTGGGTCAGGATACCACCCTGAGCCAGATCATCAAAATGGTCAGCGACGCGGCGGCCACGAAAGCGCCCATCGCCAAAGTGGCGGACAAAGTGTCCGGCGTGTTCGTGCCGGTGGTGATCAGCATCGCCGTGGTGACCACCCTGATTTGGCTGCTGGTGGGCAAGGAATTCGGCTACGCCTTAGCCCGGGGCATTTCGGTGCTGGTGATTTCCTGCCCCTGCGCCCTGGGGCTGGCCACGCCGGTGGCCATCATGGTGGGCAACGGCCTGGGCGCCAAGCACGGCATCCTGTTCAAGACCGCCGTATCCCTGGAAGAAGCGGGCAAAACCCAGATCGTGGCCCTGGATAAGACCGGCACGATCACGAAAGGCGAACCCACCGTGACCGACGCATTCCCCGCCGAGGGTGTCACCGAGCAGGAACTGCTGCAATGCGCCTATGCCATCGAAATGCATTCCGAGCATCCCCTGGCCAAAGCCATCGTGCGCTATGGCCAGGAAAAGCAGTGGACGGCCGGGGAAGTAACGGATTTTGCCGTACTGCCCGGGAACGGCCTGACCGCGAAGCTGGAGGGCATTCCCCTGCTGGGCGGCAGCCAAGCCTTCCTGGCAGCCCAAGCCGCCGTATCGGACGCCCTGAAAACACAGGCGGAGCGCCTGGCAAGCGAGGGCAAAACGCCCCTGTTCTTTGCAAGAAACGGGCAGATGCTGGGCATCATCGCCGTGGCCGATACCATCAAGGAAGACAGCCCCCAAGCCATTCGGCAATTACAAAATATGGGCGTGCAGGTGGTCATGCTCACTGGTGATAACGAGCGCACCGCTCAGGCCGTGGGCAAGCAGGCCGGGGTTGATCGGGTCATCGCCGGGGTGCTGCCGGAAGGCAAGGAGCAGGTAATTCGGGAGCTGAAAAAGCAGGGCAAGGTGATCATGGTGGGCGACGGCATCAACGATGCCCCGGCCCTCACCCGGGCGGACCTGGGCGTGGCCATCGGCGCGGGCACCGATATCGCCATCGACGCCGCCGATGTGGTTCTCATGAACAGCCGCCTGACCGACGTGCCCGCCGCCATCCGCTTAAGCCGGGCCACGTTGCGCAATATCCACGAAAACCTCTTCTGGGCGTTCATCTACAACGTCATTGGCATTCCGCTGGCGGCCGGGGCCTTCATCTCCCTCTTCGGCTGGGAAATGAACCCCATGTTCGGCGCAGCGGCCATGAGTTTAAGCAGCTTCTGCGTGGTATCCAATGCGCTGCGGCTCAATTTCTTTGATCTGTACAGCGATAAACGGGATAAAAAAATCAAAGCGAAAAAGGAGACAAAAACCATGGAAAAGACCCTGAAAATTGAAGGCATGATGTGCACCCATTGCTCCGGCCGCGTCCAGAAGGCCCTCGAAGCCATCGACGGCGTTACCGCCGCTCAGGTCAGCCACGAAACCGGCACCGCCGTGGTGACCATGAACGTCAACATGGCGGACGACGTGCTCAAGAAGGCCGTCACAGACGCGGGCTACGAAGTGGTGGGGTGAAAACCCTTGGAGCCTCCGCGGCCCCAAACCCCCGCGCCAGGGACATCATTCCGCAACCGCAATCGGCGCAAGTCCGCACAGCGGACATGGCTTGTTTCGGTTGTTCTCACCTCAGGCAAAGCATCCGGAAAATCATAGCAATAATCCCTGGAGGAAAACACATTTTCCTCCAGGGATTTTGCTTAATTTCTTTGTACCCGAAAACCCAGCCGCTTTCTGCGCATCGGATCAATGGGCGATATTGTGTTGTAACGGTCCTCTCTTCCTGCGCGCTCCAGCGGCATCCAACGCCCTGATTCCCAGCCGCCAAGATTCCGCGGGAAGGATTCAGGGGGGGGCTGGCCCCCTGATCGGGGCGCGGGGCCGAAAGCCCCGCATTCGTGCCCTCTTATTGCTTCGTGCCGCACTCGGGGCAGAATTTGGCGGTACGGGGGATTTTCGTGCCGCACTCGGGGCAGAACTTGGTTTCCGCGGCGGGCACGGCGGATTCAACCGGCGAAGCAGCAGGCTGCTGCACGGCGGATTGCATCACCTGCGCCATGGCGGCGCCCATGCCAAGGCCGGCCATGGCGCCCGCGCCGCCAGGGTTGTTGGCGGCGTCATGGATTGCCTGCGCGGTCTGGTACTGGGTGAACTGGTTCAGGTTGCCCACCACGCCCATGGAGGTGTGATGGTCAATGGCCTTTTCCACTTCCTCGGGCAGGGAGATATTTTCAATCACAAAGGATTCCAGCTTCAGGCCCAGGCTCTCGATCCGGGGCGCCAAGGCCTGCAAAGCGTACTGAGACAATTCATCGTAATTCGCGGCCAAATCCAGCGCGGGAATTTTGCTCTGGGCGATGGCGTCGGAAAGGCCCGACACCAGCGTGCGTTTCACCTGGCCACTGACGCCTTCGGTGGTCATGTACGCAGCGGTGCCGAATACTTCCTTGAGGAACACGGTGGGATTAGCCACCCGGAAGGCATAAATGCCGTAGGCCCGCAGGCGGATCATGCCAAATTCAGCGTCCCGCATCATGACCGGGCTGCTGGTGCCCCACTTTTGATCCAGGAACTGGCGGGTGTTAATGAAATACACCTCCGCCTTAAACGGCGAATTGAACCCATACTTCCAGGATTGCAGGGCCGTCATGATGGGCATATTCTGGGTGGACAGAGTATAGCGGCCGGGCTGGAACACATCGGCGATCTTGCCCTCATTCACCATCACAGCCACCTGGCTTTCCCGCACGGTCAGCTGGGCGCCCATCATGATTTCCCGGCCGTGGGTATCAAAACGATAGACCATGGTGTTGGCAGAAGGGTCTTTCCATTCAATGATATTGATGAACTGGCCGGTCAGAGTGTTGAAGAGATTCACGCGTCCTTCCTCCTTCTTCATTCAGGCTGCTCCGGGCACAAAAGATCCTGCACGCTGTCCAGCCAGGCGGACTGGGTCACCGTCAAATCAAGGCCCAAATATTCCTTGATTTTCTGGATGCTGTCCCGGATATGGGCGTCTGTCAGCGCGCCCAGGGCGTCAATGCTTTCTGGTTCCTTGCCGTGCATAGGCAAGCACACAACGCGGATGTGCCGGGGCGTAAGCACTGCCACAGCGTAATAGATGCCTTCCACGTACCGGCCGAAAAAGTTGTTGCGCAGCGCGCTTTCCAGCCGCTGCTGGGCGTGGCCGCTGTGCCTGGCCAGGTACACTTCCCCCTGGGGCATATCAATTTCATAGAGGATGCTGGGGTGATCCAGGCTCACATGGGAGCGGATCATTTTGAAGGAACGCTTGAGCGCCTCCCAATCCTTCAATTCCCCGGCAAGCAGGGCATGCACCAATTCATCCCGCTGGATGGTGAGCATGGCTTCTTCGTCGTAATAGTCGTCAGCAAAGTCGGCATGCAGTCGATCCAGCACGCCCGTCAGTTCCTTAAGCACTTTTTCCTGTTCCGCGGCATTTTCGCACACGGCGTAGATCGGCAGGCTGGGACGGCCATAGCGAAGGAAGCGCTTGAGGGGCATGGCGTCGTCTTGGGGCAGCAGGTAACCTACGGCGTCGATGGCCCGGCTGTTGAGCAGGTCAATGCCTTCCTGAGCAGTTGCGGCAATGAACGGGGGGCGGAAGCTGGTTTTTTTCCAATCCAGCTGATCCTGGAACAAGGATTGAATATCCTCCCGATCGGTCACGAGCAGCAGCTTGTACATGCGTATCCTCCTGAATCATTGAAAATTCCGTATTGATTATACCACAAGAAGCATCAAATGACAACGCATGCGTCAGGGATGGTATAATTTGTGGCTCTGATACCGGGGATCACAGGTGAGGTTGATTTTCAAGCGGCGGAAGATTTTATCGTCCACCGGGGACAGAATGACGGTGGAATGGGCTTCGCATCCTTCCAGCGCAGGCAGTTGGGCCATGGCCCGGGCGGCGTTTTCATCGGTGGCGGCGCAAATCGACAGCGCCAGCAAAATCTCATCGCTGTGCAGCCGAGGGTTATGGTTGCCCAAGTATTGGCATTTCAAGGTCTGAATAGGCTCGATAACGGTGGGAGAAATAAGCTGCACCTTTTTTTCAATACCCGCCAGGGCTTTGAGCGCGTTGAGCATCAAGGCAGCGGAGGGCCCCAGCAGATCGGTCGTCTTGCCGGTAATGATGCGGCCGTCAGCCAGCTGAATGGCCAGCGCCTCGTTTTCCGTTTCGGCAGCCCGGTTTCGCGCGGCGGCGATGACAGGACGGTTGTCGTCGCTCAACCCCATTTTTTGCAGCAGAATCTGCAATTTGGACACTTCGGCTTCTCGGGCGTGGCCCTGCTTCACAGCGCAGCGAGCCGTGTAATACCGGCGGATAATTTCCTGCTTGGCGGCCTCCTGGCACACGGCATCGTCGATGATGCAGTTGCCCGCCATATTCACGCCCATATCTGTGGGGGATTTATAGGGAGAAGAACCATAAATGTGCTCAAACAGCGCGTTGAGCACCGGGAAAATTTCGATATCCCGGTTGTAGTTGACGGTGGTTTCGCCATAGGCTTCCAGGTGGAAGGGGTCGATCATGTTCACGTCGTCCAGGTCCACTGTGGCGGCCTCATAAGCCACGTTCACCGGGTGCTTGAGGGGCAGATTCCAAATAGGGAAGGTTTCAAACTTGGCATAGCCCGCCTGGATGCCCCGCTGATGCTCCTGATAGAGCTGGCTCAGGCAGGTGGCCATTTTGCCGGAGCCGGGGCCCGGCGCGGTGACCAGGATCAGGGGCCGGCTGGTTTCGATATACTCATTGCGGCCAAAGCCTTCATCGCTAACGATGTGCTTCACATCGTAAGGATAGCCCTCAATGGGGAAATGGCGGAACACCCGCACCCCCAGCTTTTCCAGCCGCTGCTTGAAGGCCACGGCGCTGCGCTGCTCCTGCCAGCGGGTGAGCACCACGCTGCCCACATACAAGCCGATGGCGCGGAAGGCGTCAATCAGACGCAGCACATCCAGATCGTAGGTGATGCCCAGGTCTCCCCGAACCTTGCTTTTTTCAATATCGTCCGCGTTGATGGCGATGACCAGCTCCGCCTGGTCCTTCAGGTTCAGCAGCATCGACACCTTGCTGTCCGGCCGAAAGCCCGGCAGCACCCGGGAGGCATGATAATCGTCAAACAATTTGCCTCCCAATTCCAGGTACAGTTTGCCTCCGAAAGCAGCGATCCGCTCCCGGATGTGTTCCGATTGCATAGCGGTATACTTGTCATGATCAAATCCGATGTGCATCTGCGCATGTACCCCCTTTGTACAAAAAATCCAATTCGGACAGCATTATACCATGCCCCGGCCCCCGAAACAAGCAAAGAAACAATAAAAAAACCCGGATGAAAGGATATTTTCATCCGGATCCATCTTGGGCCGTTCATTACGCCTGCCGCGCTTCCTCCCGCTCCATTCGCCGGATTTTCCGCAGCAGTCCCGTTTGCAAAACCAAAGCCAGGATGAACGTGCAGCCATCGGCAATGGGCTGGGCCACCTGGATGCCCAGCAGCCCTAAAAATTGGGGCAGCACCGCCACCAGCGGCAGGAAAAAGAGCCCTTGCCTGGCCAGGGCCACGATGGAAGCCCGCGTGGTCTGGGCGGTAGTCTGCATCATCATATTGGTAATCGTCACAAAGCCGACGGTGGGCAGGGTGATGCATTGCAGCCGCAGGGCCAGGGCGCCAATCTCGATCACCGCCGGGTCATCCGCCCGGAAGCAGGAAACCACCGCGGGAGCGAACACCAACCCCAGCACCGCCATGCAGCACAGGAACACGGTGCTGTATTTTACACAGAAAAAAAAGCCCTTCCGCACCCGGTCATACTTCTTCGCTCCGAAATTAAAGCCGCACACCGGCTGGAACCCCTGGCCAAAGCCGACCACCAGGGAATTGGCGAACATCATCACCCGGCTGACAATGCTCATGGCGGCAATGGCCGGATCGCCAAAGGCCGCGGCGGCGTTGTTAAGCACCGTGGTGGCCACGCTGCCAATGCCCTGCCGAAACAGGGACGGCGCGCCGCCCCGCAGCATTTCCAGCAGATAATGGGGCTTGGGGGTGAAATTTTTCCAATGAATTTTCAAGTTATCCGATTTGACAGTGCCCGCAAACAGCAGGCAGAAGGAAATGAACTGGCTCAGGATTGTGGCCAGCGCCGCGCCGCTGACGCCCATATCCAACGCAAAAATGAACAGCGGGTCCAGGGCCATATTGATCAAACCGCCGCTGCCGATGCCGATCATGGCAAACAGGGCGTTGCCCTGGAAACGCAATTGATTATTGAGCACCAGGGAGGCCGTCATCCAGGGACAGCCGATAAGAATCAAACGGATGTAGGCAGTGGCGTAGGGCGCGATGGTGTCGGTGGAGCCCAGCAGCCGCACCAGCGGCTGTAGGAAAATCAGGCCCAACCCCATCAGGCAAATGCCCGCCAGCAGCGCCATGAAAAAACCGGTGGCAGCCATTTTTTCGGCTTCCCCAGTGTCCTGCTGGCCCAGCGCCCGGGAAATGAAATTGCCGGACCCATGACCGAACATAAACCCGAAAGCCTGAATAATGGCCATCAGCGGAAAGGCCACGCCCACGGCAGCGGTGGCGCTGGTGGCTGCCGCGCCGCCCGCGGCAATCTGGCCAACAAAAAAAGTGTCCGCCATATTATAAATGGAAGTGATCATCATGGCCACCATGGTGGGAATGGCCAATTTGAGAATCAGCTTTTCCACCGGCGCGGTGGTCATGGTGATCAGTTTCTGGTTCTGCCTGTCATCCGTCTGCATGCGTTTGCCACGTTCCTTTTCTTCAGTTTACACCGCCTATTATAGCGCGCCCCGCCCCGGTTTTCAAGAATAGCTTAGGAAAAGGTTTGAACTTATCCCGCTTGCCAAGCAGCCCGCCTTGGGGTACAATGAAAGCAAATACCGCAAACCCAGGAGGCGAGCACATGCAGTGGACGGCAGGGCAGCAATCGGCCATCAACGCACGGAACGACAGCGTGCTGGTCAGCGCCGCGGCAGGATCGGGTAAAACAGCGGTGCTGGTGGAAAGGGTCATGTCCCTGCTGCGGGAAGGAAAGCAGATCGACCGGATGCTGATCGTCACCTTCACCCGGGCGGCCGCCGGTGAAATGCGGGAGCGCATTGGCCGCCGGCTGGAAGAAGAAGGCGTCCAAAACGCTCATCTGCGAAGGCAATCCCTGCGGCTGAACCGGGCCGCCATCTGCACATTGCACGTGTTTTGCAATCGGGTGCTGCGGGAGCATTTTGAAGCCGCGGGGGTGGACCCCATGGCCCGCATCGCCGACGAGGAAAAACTCAGCGCCTTGCGCCGCCGGGCCTTGGATGATGTGCTGGAAGCAGCCTACGCGAGCCCAACGGCGAACGAGGAAACCCTCTTTTCTCAATTTGAGGACCCGCAGATCGTGGAGCTGATGGAAAGCCTGTACGATTTTCTCATTTCCCGGGCCGATCCCTGGGGCTGGGCGGAGAAAATGTGCAGCGACGGCAGCGCCAGCATGAAAAAATGGCTGCCGATCTTAGGGGAGCTGTGCGCCGCCAAGCTGGACGGTGCCCGGGAACTGCTGCCCGAAATGGAAAAACTGATCAACCGGGGCGACGGCCCCGCCCGCTACGCCCCCACCTTCCAAGCGGACGCCGCCCTCACCGCCGCTTTGACAGAAGCATCCGAAAAAGGCGCCCTCACCGGCGGCAAAACGGCTTTCGCCCGGCTCAGCACCAAGAAGGCCGGACCGGAGGAAAACCCCGACATCGCCGAGCAATTCAAAGCCTTGCGGGAGGAATGGAAGAACCGCATCAAGGAGGCCCGGGAACTGCTGCCCGAGGATCCGGAAAAGGCGGAAGACGATATCCGCCACACCCTGCCCGCCCTCCGGGCCCTATGCCAGCTCACCCATCGGATGGCCGACGCTTACTTTGATATGAAACAAGCCCGGAATTACTTGGACTACGGCGATCTGGAGCACCTGACGTTGAAGGCTCTGTCCGACCCCGATGTTCGCGCCGCCGTAGCAGGCAAGTTTGACGCCCTGTTCATCGACGAATACCAGGATGTGTCCGGTATCCAGGAAGCCATCCTGACCGCCCTGCACGAAGGTAACGAAAATCTTTTGTTTATGGTGGGCGATGTAAAGCAGAGCATTTATCGCTTCCGCCTGGCCGACCCCACCCTATTTCTGCGCAAGTACCGGGATTATTCCCTGGACGAAAAGGCGAAGCACCGGAAAATCCTGCTGCAGCAGAATTTCCGCTCCGATGAAAACGTGCTGCTGGCGGTGAACGAAGTGTTTTCCCACGCCATGCGAGAAAAGGAAACGGAAATCGAATATGACGAGGCGGCCATGCTACGTCCCGGCGGCGGCCAGCCCTTGGGCGCGCCGGTGGAAATTCACCTGATCACCGCTCAGGAGGACGCGGACGGCAGCGCAGGAGAGCTAAAAAAAGGCTATCTTTATGAAGCGGAGTTCGTGGCCAAGCGCATCAAGGAACTGATGCGGTTTTTCACCGTCCGGGAGGGCAATGGCACCCGGCCCCTGCGCTTTCGGGATATCGCCCTGCTTTTGCGCTATGCCTCTGGCCGGGCCCCCCACATCGCCCGCACCCTGCAAATGCAGGGCATTCCGGTGTACAGCGACGCTGACGCCCAGTTTTTTGATCTTCCGGAAGTGGTCGACCTGATGAACCTGCTCCGGGTCATCGATAATCCCTTGCAGGATATCCCGCTTTTGTCCGCCCTGCGCTGCCCCTGTTTTGCCTTTACAGAGGAGGAATTGGCCCGCATCCGCCTGGTGGAGCGCAAGCCCGGCACGCCTTTTTACGAAGCATTCCTTTCCGTGATCGAAAAAGAGGACGCTTTGGGCTTAAAAGCCCGGCAGGCCTGGACCCAATTGGAGGATTGGCGTTTTCTTTCCCGGAACCTGACAGTGGATCAACTGATTTACCGGGTGCTGGAAGAAAGCGGGCTGTACATGCGCTCCGGCGCTATGGCGGATGGAGAATTGCGGCAAGCCAACCTGCGATTGCTGGCAGAGCGGGCCCAAGGCGAAAGCGCCAAAGAGGGGCTGAACGCCTTCTTGCGGGAAACGGGCCGGCTGCACCTGAGCGACGACGGCAAATCGGCCAAAACTTTGGGCGAAAATGAAGATGTGGTGCGTATCCTGACGCTGCATAAATCCAAGGGGCTGGAGTTCCCCGTGGTGTTCCTGCTGGAAATGGCTCGCCCCTTCCGCAAGGGCGGCGAAGGCCCCTTGCGCCTTCACGCCCAGCATGGCCTGGCCCTGCAATACATCGACGGGGAAAAACGGGTAACAAAAAAGACCTGCGCTTTTGAAGCCCTGTCTGGCATCGAGGAAAGAGAAGCGCGGGCAGAGGAAGCCAGGCTCCTGTATGTGGGCATGACCCGGGCCCGGGAAAAGCTGATTCTGGTAGGCTCCCCCAAGCGCCTCGATACCGCCCTGAGCGCCTGGGCCCGTCCGGCCAGCGCCTATGCCGCCGGAGCCGCAGGGTGCATGCTGGACTGGGTCATGACCAGCCTGGGCGGCTTCCACGAAGGACCGTATACCGGGAAAAACGGCAGCGTATGGCGCATGGCGTACGAACCCGCCGAGGGCTTGACCGCCCCCGCCACGCCCAAGGTCATCCCTTTGCAGATGGCGGAAAAAGGTGAAATCGACCCTTTGACCCAAGCCCGGATGAGCCGGGAAATTCCCGTGCAGCCACCGCTGAAAACGTCGGTCACCGCCATCGCCAAGCAGCTGCGGGAGGACAAGGACGCATGGGAATCCCCCGCAGACAAGCGCAAGCTGCCGCAGGAACCCACAAAACCCGATTTTTTGACAGAGGAAACCATCACCGCCGCCCAACGGGGCACCATCACCCACCGGGTGCTGGGCCTGATCGACTACGCCTTGGTGCGGGAAGGGAAGCTGGCAAGCGCCCTGGACGTGCTGGAAAAAAAGGGGCTGCTCTCCCCCGCGGAGCGGTCCGCGGTGCGGCTTCCGTGGTTGCGGGGCTTCTTTGCTTCCCCCGTGGGGCAACGGGCGCTGGATGCCGCCGAGCTCCACCGGGAATGGGCGTTCAACCTGAAAGGCGACCGCCAAATGCTGATTCAGGGTGTGATCGACCTATGCTTCCTGGAGGATGGCCAATGGGTGCTGCTGGACTATAAAACCGATTACGCCGATGGCGACGAGCTGCTTTCACGCTACACCCTGCAATTGCAATGGTACGCCCGGGCCCTGCGCCAAATCACCGGCTACCCGGTGAAGGAAATTCAGGTGTTCGGCCTGCGAGCCGGAGAAGGCTATCCTGTGCCGCTCGATCCATAAAAGATAACGCTGGCAACGGCAGCAAAACCTGATCCTTGCTTCCATGCCCCTACTTTCCCACACAGAACCGGGAAAAAATATCGTCAATCAGCTTTTCATCCACCTGCTCACCAGTGACCCGACCCAGAACGGCCAGGGCGGCTTGCAAATCGATCACAGCCAGAGACACATCCTCGCCATTTTCACAAATATCCGCCGCGGCGCGCAGGGCCGCCGCCGCCTGCCGGGCCAGGGCCATGTGGCGCTGCTGGGTCAGGGCGCTTTCCCCCGCTCCCGCGCCAAAGGCGGCCACCCGTTTTTCCAGTTCCGGAATGCCCTTCCCCGTAGCGGCGGATACCACCACCGGGTGGTCAAAATTCTGAGGATTGAGTACCATAGGCCGGTCGCACTGATTGAGCACGATGATCCGGGGACTGTGGGCAGTTTCGCGCAACAGGGCGGTGTCTTCCTCCGTCATGGGCTCGCCAGCGTTAAACACCGTCAGCACCGCGTCGGCCCCGGCAATAGCCCGTCGGGCCCGGTCGACCCCGATTTGCTCGATGGTGTCGCCACTCTCCCGCAGCCCAGCGGTATCGGAAAAATGCACCCGCAGCCCATCGATCATCACATCGGCCCGGATGATATCCCGGGTGGTGCCGGGGATGCTGGTGACGATGGCCCGCTCCTGCCGGGAAAGAGCGTTCAGCAGGCTGGATTTGCCCACGTTGGGCCGGCCGCACAGCACCGCTTCGATACCCTGCTCGGCAATGCGGGCGCCACGCTCATCGCAGGCTGCGTCCAGCTTTTCCGCCAGCGCCCGGGCCCGGGGGCCGATATTCCCTGCGGCCTCTTCAAAGGAAATTTCCTCTGGATAATCGATGGCGGCGGCGGCCCCGGATAAAAGGGCGATCAATTCCTCCTGGGCGGCACGAATGAAGGCGCTCACGCCCCCGCTTAGCTGCCGCACGGCGGCCCGAGCGGCCCGGTGGCTATCGGCGGAAATCAGGTTCATCACCGCTTCCGCCCGGCTCAGGTCGATCCGCCCGTTCATGAACGCCCGGCGGGTGAATTCCCCCGGCTCCGCGGCCCGGGCGCCCAGGGCATACAGGGCCCGCAATACGCTTTGGGCGGCCCAATCGCCCCCGTGCAAATGAATTTCGGCCACGTCTTCCCGGGTGTAGGTCCGGGGCGCGCGCATCAGCACCGCCATGCACTCATCCAGCGTTTCGCCTTGATAGACAATGTGTCCATAATACAGCCGGTGGCTGTCAAAATCCCGCCGGGACACAAACAGGCTTTGCAGCAGTTTTTCCGCCTCCGGCCCGCTGACGCGCACAATGGCGATGCCCCCTTCTCCCGGGGCGGTGGCCAGGGCGGCGATGGTGTCGGTATCGTGCATCAGAGGGCTTCATCCTTTCGTTCATCGGCAATTTTCATGCTCCTGGGCACCTGGCCGTAGAAGGCAGTGAAATCAGCATGGCTTTCCACCGTCAAGTCGCCCCCGGCCTGGCGCAATGTTTCCCGGGCGATGTACAAGCCCATACCTCGGCCTTCGCCCTTGCCGGATACCCCAGCTTCAAAAATGGCGGCCTGCTTATCCTTCGGGATGGCCGGGCCGTTATTTTTGACCGTAAAAGAAAAGCCCTTCACATCCTCTGCCAGATCGATGGACAGGGCAGGCGCGGCCGTATCGGCCAAAGCGTCAATGGCGTTATCGATCAGGTTTGACAGCACCCGGCACATTTCCCAGGCAGGGATGGGCAGGGCATCCCAAGCGGCGTGGACGGACAGATTCACCTGCACGCCCTTTTGCTCCGCCTGGGCGATTTTCACCCGCAGCAGGGCGTTCACCGGGGCGCAGGCCGTTTTCAACGCCTGGCTCACCTGCTGGATATCGCCATAAACCTGCTCAATATAGCGATTGGCCTCCTGGTATTCGCCCATTTCGATCAGGCTGTACACCACCTGCAAATGGTTAAGAAAATCGTGCCGCTGGGCCCGTAGAGCGCGGTTCAGATCGCTCATTTGATTGACCGTTTCATTCAGTCCCCGCAGCTTGAACCCCATTTTTCTTGCGCGGATGGCTTCCCGGATATCCATCATGGCGCCCCAGGACACCACGAAGGCCAGCGTGACCACGATAATGTTCCCTGCCGGTCCCCGGAGGGAGGGGTTGGCATCCTCCAGCAAAATCAGCACCGCCAGAGCCACCGCCGCCGCAATCTGCAAGGCGTTGATCACAATGGAGTAGAGCGCGGCTTTATTCATATTCAATTGCGGCTGTTTTTTCACGCTTCCATCTCCTTCCGCAGGGTGGTCAAGATTCGTTTTTCCATGCGGGACACCTGCATCTGGCTCAACGCCATACGCCGGGCCGTTTCCCGCTGGCTAAATTTTTGTTCATATCGCAGGGACAGCAATTGCCGTTCCCGATGGGATAAAACGGTCATGGCTTTTTGCAGATCCTGCCGCTGCTCCGATTGCTCAAAGCCCGCTTCAACGCCGCTCAGGCGTTGGGCCAAAGCGATGCCGTCCTGATCCTCCGCATCCAGGGACAGAACGTCCCCCGCCGCCCGGGCGGACAGCGCAGTCAGCACCTTTGCCATATCCCAAGAGAGGATATCGGCCAATTCCCGGGACGTAGGCTCCCGGCGGTGATCCTTCACAAACTGCTCCCGGGCCTGATGGAGCTGGGCCGCTTGCTCATGCACTGCCCGGGGCGTGCGCAGAAGCTGGGCTTTATCCCGGATATAATTGCGCACCCGGCCGGTGACGGTGGGCGTTACATAGGTAGAAAATTTCATGCCCATGGTCGGATCAAAGCCTTCCAGCGCCTTGACGCAGGCCATCGCCGCCACCTGGTACAGATCCTCATAATCCACGCCACGGCCAGAAAACCGCCGGGCGATCAGGGCGCACAAAGGCAGCGCGGCTTCGAGGGCCCCGTTCAGCGCCGCTTTGGATGGGGCGCGGGCATATTCACACGCCAGGGCATGCATGCGTTCACCATCCATGCGCTTACACCCCGGCCGGCAGGGTCATGTGCACGCCGTGCACCCCGTTTTCATCTCGGTCGATGCACACGTCTTTCACCAGCGTCTGGATGATCAGCCGGGCAATATCCGCGTCGGCGGGCTCATCCTCTTTCTGGCTTTTGCGCTCCTGGGCAGTCAGGGATACGTGAAGCCCATCCGGCTTTTCCTCGCATTGCAATGTTAACGTCTCGGCGGCGTAATCCTGGTGCACCAGCAATTCGCAGCTTTCCTCAATGGCGGTGTTCAAATCCTCCACCACGTCCACCGGCAGATCATAAACCGCGCCCACGCCTGCCGCCGCCATCCGCAGCACCATATTCCATTCCGCCTTGGCGGGCACCGTCAGCACCATGGGTTTCATTCCTTCTCCACCACTTTCATATTCTCATCGCTGATTTCTGTTTGCAGCGTCATCTTGGCCTCCCAGGGGTTTTTAACCCACATGCTCTTGGGCGCCAGCAGGGTGATATTTTCCTCCGGCAGGTTAATGAACACGGGCACGCCGCCCTTCACGCGGCTGAGGGCGTCCTGCACCCGGCTCATTTGCTCCCGGCGGATGCGCAAATACAGTTTCACCGGCGCGTCTTTGGCAATTTGAGCGTCGGTGCGGGGATCCTTTTGGGGCTTCTGTCCCAAGGGTTCAATGGAATCCACCAGCAATTTCACGTCCTCATCATCCCGCACGCTGAGCCGCCCGGCCACCAGCACCGCCTGATCCGCCCCATATTTGCGGCCGTACTGATCATAGATCTTGGGGAAAAGCATGCACTCCACTTGGCCGAACTGGTCTTCCAAGGTGAAAAAGCCCATCATGGCCCCTTTCCGGGTAGATTTGGCGTGGGCTTCCACAATGATGCCCCCCAGGGCCACCCGTTTTCCGTCCTCACTCAGGCCCCTGTCCTCCCGATCAGCCAGTTCGTTAAGATAGCCGATATTCACCGGCAGTTTTTTGAGCTGCTCGGCGAATTCATCCAAAGGATGGGCGGAGCAATAGACCCCGGTCATTTCCTTTTCCTGGGCCAGCAATTCCTTGAGCGGGTATTCCGGCAGGGGCGGATAGGTTTCCTCCGTGCGCATGCTTTCGCCGCTCTGGCCCAGATCAAAGAAGGACACCTGACCGGACACATTCTGCTTGCGCTGGTTCATCTGGGAATCGACAGCGCTTTCGTACACCGCCATGCACTGGATGCGATGGGCCCCCAGCCCATCAAAGCAGCCGGCCTTGATCAGGCTTTCGATGGCCCGCTTGTTCACATCCTCCCCGCTAACCCGGCGGCAGAAGTCGAAAATATCCCGGAAGGGGCCATGGTTGAACCGGTCCCGCACGATGGCCTCGACCGCCTTTTCCCCCACGTTTTTGACGCCGCCCATGCCAAAACGGATGCCCCTTTTGCCGTCCGGCAGTTCATCCACCGTAAAGGCCCAGTAGGAAGCATTGATCCTGGGCGGCAGGATGGGAATGCCCTTTTGGCGGCAGTAATAAATATAAGTTGAAATCTTGGCAGCGTTGCCGGTGACGGAATTCATCAGCGCGGCCATGAATTCGGCGGGGTAATGGTATTTCAAGTACCCCGTTTGCAAAGCCACCACCGCGTAGCAGGCGGCGTGGGGCTTGTTGAAGGCATAGGAGGCAAAGGAGGTCATTTCATCGAAAATGGATTCGGCCACCTCCGGTGAAATGCCTTTCGACACGGCCCCGGGGATGTGCTCCTCCTCGTTGCCGTAGACGAAGTTTTGCCGCTCCTTGGCCATCACATCCTTTTTCTTTTTGGCCATGGCCCGTCTGACCAGGTCGCTGCGGCCGTAGGAGTAGCCCGCCAGGTCCCGCACGATCTGCATCACCTGTTCCTGGTACACCATACAGCCGTAGGTCACATCCAGGATGGGGGCCAGCAGCGGCGTTTTGTACTGCACCATTTCTGGGTGCTGCTTGCCCCTTCTGTACCGGGGGATGGATTCCATGGGCCCCGGACGGTAGAGGGAAATGGCGGCGATGATGTCCTCAAAATTTCGAGGGCGCATGTTGGTTAAAAAGGAACGCATGCCGCCGCCTTCCAGCTGGAACACCCCATCCGTGTCCCCCTGGCAGATCATATCAAACACGCCCTCATCATCCATGGGAATATCCTCGGGCTTTAAATGCACGCCCCGTTTTTCAATCATGTCCAGCGTGTCCCGGATCACGGTGAGGGTGCGCAGGCCCAGGAAGTCCATCTTCAAAAGCCCCAGCTTTTCGATGATGCCCATGGGGTACTGGGTGGTGATCACGTCGTCGTTCTTTTGAAGCGGCACGTAATGGGTGGCGGGCTCTCGGGTGATCAGCACGCCGGCGGCGTGGGTGGAGGCGTGGCGGGGCATACCCTCCAGGGTCATGGCGGTATCGATCAGGCGGCGCACCTTGTGATCGGTATCGTACATATCCTTCAGGTCCTTGCTTTGGCTCATGGCTTTTTCCAGGGTCATATCCAGGGCCATGGGCACCGCTTTGGCCACCTGATCAACGTCCCCGTAGGAATAGCCCAGCACCCTGCCCACATCCCGGATCACGCCCCGAGCGGCCATGGTGCCGAAGGTGATGATCTGGCACACGTGGTCGTGACCGTATTTTTCCGCCACATAGTCGATCACTTCCTGCCGCCGCTCGTAGCAGAAATCCACATCGATATCGGGCATCGACACCCGCTCCGGGTTCAGGAAGCGCTCAAAGAGCAATTGGTATTTCAGCGGGTCCAGCATGGTGATGTTCAGGCAATAGGCCACAATGGACCCGGCCCCGCTGCCCCGGCCGGGGCCCACCATGATGCCGTGGTCCTTGGCGTATTTAATGAAGTCCCACACGATGAGGAAATAATCCACATAGCCCATTTTTGTGATTACGGAAAGCTCATATTCCAGCCGGTCCCGGGCTGTTTGATCATCAGCCGCGTAGCGCTGGGCAAGCCCCTCTTCGCAAAGCCTGCGCAGCATGGATTCCGCCGTTTCGCCTGCCGGCACGTCATAGCGAGGCAGGTGGACGGTATGAAAATCGAAGGTCACGCTGCACCGCTTGGCAATTTCGTAGGAGCGCTGGACGGCATCTCCCAAATCGGGGAACAGGGCGCGCATTTCTTCTTCGCTCTTTACGTACAGTTCCTTGGTGTGCTGCCGCAGGCGCTGGTCGTCCTCCAGGGTTTTGCCCATTTGGATGCACATGAGCACTTCTTGTGCGTCGGCGTCCTCCTTGCTCAGGTAATGGCAGTCGTTGGTGACGACCATCGGCACGCCGGTCTTTTTGCTCATGTCAATGAGCCGGGGCAGCACCGTTTTTTCCTCCGGCAATCCGTGATCCATGAGCTCAATATAAAAATGATCTTCCCCGAAGATATCGATCATGTCCCGAACGTATTGTTCCGCGTCGTGATACCTTTCGTCCAGCAGCAATTTGGGCAGGTCGCCGGAAATGCAGGCGGACAGTGCGATCAGCCCCTCGTGGTGCTCCCGCAGCAGTTTGTAATCCATCCGGGGCCGGTAATAAAATCCCCGGGTGAAGGCTTCGCTGACCAGGTACATCAAATTCCGATATCCCGTGTCGTTTTCACACAGCAAAATCAAATGGCTGTATTCCCGGGAGAGGGAACGCTTGTCCTCCATATCCGGACAGACGTAGGCTTCGCAGCCAATCACCGGGTGGATACCCGCCTCCTGGCAGGCCATATAAAACTCCACCGCGCCGTACAGCACCCCGTGGTCGGTGATGGCGCAGGCGTCCATGCCCAATTCTTTGACGCGCTTGACCAGATGCTTGATGCGGCAAGCGCCATCCAGCAGGCTGTATTCAGTGTGCAGGTGCAAATGCGCAAACGCCATCCCGGCTTCCTCCTTTTGAATTGCGGAATATAACATCTTATTATACCGCAAACCTGTCGGGTTGTAAACGCCGGGGCGTCAAAATCAAGTCAAAATATTACAGAATTCTTAAATCCAAAAAATTTTAATGGAAGGTGAAACTTTTTAGCCCCCTGCGTCGTCTAATAATATAGAGGAGCCAAAGAGGCGATATAAAGAAGCATATGATCAACCATTTTGCGCATCTTTCCGCAAAAACGAAAATATTTGTAAAAATCTTGCCAATTTGCAGGATTTTTTTCCATTACGTCGAATGCTATACATCAGAGAGGGAAAGAAGAAAGAAAAAAGATGGATGGCGGGGCGCCGTCCGAGCATATTGTGAGAGGAGTTGTTCCCATGAAAACCACCATTACCGCCAAAAATATGGTCGTGACGCCGGGAATCACCAACCGGATCACCAAAAAAACCGCCGCCATGGAGCGGTACCTGAAGCCCGAAACGGAAATGATCGTGCGCCTGCGCAAGGAGCGGGATGAGCGAATCTGCGAAATTACCGTGCCCATCAACGGGGTCACGTTGCGGGCCGAATCTTCCAGTAAGGACAACCTGTTTATGTCCATCGACTCCGCTCTGGCCAAGCTGGAGCGCCAAATCCTGCGCCACCGCACCAAGCTGGAAAAGCGGCTGCGGGAAGGGGCCTACAAGGAGGAAACCGCGGAATACATCGAGGATATCGCTGCCTACGGCACCGGCGAACGAGAGGTGGTTCGCACCAAGACGTTCCCCGTCCGCCCCATGGCTGTGGAAGATGCTATTTTGCAGATGGAACTGCTGGGCCACAGCTTCTTCGTCTTTGTGAATATTGAAACGGAGCGTACCAATGTGCTCTACCTGCGCAAGGATGGCAACCTGGGCCTGATGGTGCCGGAAAATTAAAGTTATTATTTATAAAAAGAGCCGCGTTCCGGCGGGTTCCGTAACACAGTATTAGGTTCCAATCGACGAAAACGTAATGTTTTCAAGGCTTACGGCGTGATTTCGATCACGCCGTTTGCTTTGCAATCAGTTCATGGATCGGGATAAAACCGATGCCATTGTACTCAATGCGGATGTGCTGTTCCCTGTGACCGCTGCTTTTGTCAGGCGCGCTCACATAGATCGCGCTGATCAGCTCATGCAGGATATAGCCATCCAGCTTCTTGATACCGACATAGGCTTTTGCCTTTTCAATGAAC
>JAFUFC010000041.1 GCA_017470095.1 Clostridia bacterium
CGCCGGAGCCCACGGAGGAACCGACGGCGACGCCGGAGCCCAAGGAGGAACCGACGGCGACGCCGGAGCCCACGGAGGAACCGACGGCGACGCCGGAGCCCACGGAGGAACCGACGGCCACGCCGGAGCCCACGGAGGAACCGACGACTACGCCGGAGCCTACGGAAGAACCGACGGCCACGCCGGAACCCACGGACGAACCCACAGCCGCCCCTGAAATCACCGCTGAACCCTCCGCCACGCCGACCCCCGGGCCGGTGATCGTGAAGGTGTGGTATCTGGATCAGGCAGGCCAGAGCGTTGCGTCCGACACTGAGGTGGAATGCGCCTATGGCGATACCCAGGTGATGGCCACGCCCGTCGACCTGAAAGCGGATTACGCGGCAGAGAGCGATGCCCCGGTGACGGTGCATGTGGATGAAAACGGCGCCTCTCCGGCAGAAGTGCGGTTTATCTACCGCTACGAGGCCCCAGTGCCCAAGGTGGCGCTGGTGGGCGTCCGCTATGTACGTCCCGATGGCGAAAGCTTCTATGCGTACAGCGAAACCTGCCAGGAGGGCGTGAAAAATACCATCAAGTTGGATTGGAGCCAGGTCGATCCCGCCTGGAATTATGAGATCGCTTCTCCCGAAGAGGTGGAGGTGGCTGTCGATGGTAACGGCGTCGCCACGCCCAGCGAAGTGGTATTCCAGTTCAAGAATGAAGTGAACGCTTATGTTACCGTCCGTTACCAGGATATGGCCACCGGTCGGGACATTGCCACGGCCCAGCAGGTGCTGTGCTACGTGGGCAATAACATTATCACTGCTGAGCCTAATGACTTGGAGGGTAACTACGCCTTGCCCGAAGGCGCCGAACCCAGCCGCAGCGTGACTTTGAGCCGGGACGGCGTGCTGACGCCCAGCGAAGTGGTGTTCCAGTATGCTTACCTGCCCACGCCTTCGCCCCTGCCCGCTACCCCCACGCCCTTGCCCTATGACACCGCCGTGGAGGGCTATGGCTATCCCAGCGGCACCAGCGTCAATTTCCGCTCCGGCCCCACCACGGAAGAAAATAACGTGATTGGCACGGTGCGCTCCAGCGACTTGGCCCGCATCCTGGGGCAGGTGAAAAACGCCAAGGGCGAAACCTGGTACGCCGTCGAAATTAACGGACAGGCCGGCTATTTGAAAGATACCGTGCTGCGCGTCCTGACGGATGCGGAAGTGGCGGCCCTGTTCAACTACACCCTGCCGCCCACTGCTGCCACAGCTACTCCTGTGCCCACGGAAATCCCCGACGGCGCGGCCATTGACCGCTGGGGCACCACCAACAGCAGCGTCAATTTCCGCAAAACGCCTGAAACCATCAACAGCGGCAAGAACGCCAACAAGATCAGTTCCCTGAAAAAGAACGCCCGGGTGTGGATCTATTCTTCTGTGACGGAGAACGGCGAAAAGTGGTACTCCGTCCGGGTGAACGGCAAGGACGGCTACCTGATGGCCCAGTACGTGGATATGATGAGCCAGCAGGACAGCGACAGCGTGCAATCTTCCCTGAATACCCCCATGGCCACGCAAGTGCCTGTGGTGACGCCTACTCCTGTGGCCACCGATACCCCCACTCCGGCGCCTACCGAAACCATCATTCCTTTGACGCCGCCGCCCGAGCTGGCCACGGCCACGCCCGTGCCCTATCGGGGCTATGCCCTCACTCGGGGCACCACCGCTCTGCGCACCGGCGTCAGCATGACCGATGATACCATTCTGGAAACCCTGCCTGCGTACGCTTTGGTGTATGTATCCGGCCAGACCTACGTGGATGGCACCCCCTGGTCTTCCGTGCAGTCGGTGGCCAGCGGTAATTTCGGCTTCATGCTCCAGGATGTTTTGCAGACTATTTCTAATGAAGAAGCCAAGCCGTATCTGGATTCCCTGCAGCCACCGGTGGTGGAAACCGCCACGCCGGTGCCCGAGCAGGTGTATGGCTACGGCATGACCGTGGGTGACGGCGTGCCCATGCGCGCTTTCCCTGACACCAACGCCGAAATCCTGGATCGCCTGCCCTATGGCGCGGTGGCCAATGTGCAGGGCCAGAGCTTCGACGGCGGCAATGTATGGCATGTGGTGCAGTACAATGGCATGTGGGGCTTCATCCGGGAGGATCAGCTGCGCATTCTCAGCGCCGAAGAAAGCGCTGCCTATGAGCAGTCCCTACAGGAGCAGATGCAGACCCCTGAACCCATCGTCGCCCTGCCTACGCCCGAACCGGTGACGGAGCAGAGCCTGTCCAGCTACGGCCATGTAACCAGCAACAGCGGCAAGGTAAACCTGCGCGCCGAGCCCAGCACACAGTCCGCCCGGATCCGGCTGCTGGATAATTACGCTTTTGCCTTGGTATTGGGCAGCGTGACCAACGATGAAGGATTGTGGTACCATGTAAGCCAGGCGGGCACGGAGGGCTATATCGCCGGAAACTACTTTAAGGTGCTCTCCATGGGCGAATTGACCCAGTTCCTGCAAAGCGATGAATACATCAACGCCAACAATGAAGAAAGCGGCAGCGGCAACAGCACCACCCAGATTCAACCGGTGGAGGATTACAACCGAACCGTGTGGCAGAACCCGGCCCTGACCGCTTCCTATGAGCCCTTCAATCCCTACCTGACGCCGACCCCCGATCCCGAGCGGATCGTGACCCCCGCGCCTACCATTGAACCCACTCCTGAGCCCACCGCTCAGATTGCGCCGGTGGATCCCATGCTGGATGGCACGCCCGTTCCGGCCACCACCCAACAAGGCGGCTCTGCCTGGCCCTGGGTGCTGCTGGCCCTGGCGGCTGTGGGCGGCGGCGGCGCGTATTACGCTTATACGATCAAGCAGAAGAATGAGAAGCGCCGGCAGGCCATGCGCGCCCAGCAGGCCCGGCAGAACCGTGCCGCTTCGGCCCAGCAGCCCCAGATGCGGGCGGCGTCCAACAATCCAACTTCTGCCCAGCAGAACCGGACGGGTTATACCGGCTCTTCCGCTCCCTTCATGCCCCCTCAGGGCGGCGCTCCCCGGCCAGCCCAGCGGCCTGCCAACGGCCCGGCCACCGGCAGCGTGAACCAGGGCACGGCGGCCTACCGCCCTGTGCGGCCCACTGGCACAGTGCCCCAGAAGAATGGTCAAAATCCCCAGGCTCCGGCTCAGCAGGCCACCCAGGCCTTTGCGCCCAGCCAGGTGAACCAGGCCAAGGCCGCGGCTGTAAAGCAGGAAACCCAAGTGTTCCAACCCAGCCGGGCAACGCCAACGGCCGCGGCTGTAAAGCAGGAAACCCAGGTGTTCCAACCCAGCCAGGCAACGCCAACGGCCGCGGCTGTAAAGCAGGAAACACAGGTGTTCCAACCCAGCCAGGCAACGCCGACGGCTGAAAGCCCGAAAGCGGAAGCTCCGGCAACAGCGAAGGCCAGCGATCCGGCGAACGCCCCTGCCGCATCAGGCACATACCAGCGTCGCCGTCGGTCTGAGCGGCATCAATATCAGGACGACGATAACGCCTGATGAAATTTTCATCGGGGCTGGAGGATGATCTCCAGCCCCGTGTTCCGGTTTTTGAAAAAGGAGGAGAGCATCCTTGAAAATACGCATGCTGGTTTGCTGCCTGTGCGCTCTGCTGCTGGCCCTGCCTGTTGCTGGCGCGGAAGAAACGGCGGATTCCCTGGCGGAAACGGTGATTGCTCCGGCTTATCCTGTGCCGGAGTATGTGGAATGGCTGCTGGATGCGGCTCGCGGGGAGCTGGGCACCGCGGAAGGCAGGAACAACGTGACCAAATACGGTGCCTGGGCCGGCAACCCCAATGCCGAATGGTGCGCCGAATTCCTGTGCTGGTGTGTAGACCAGACCGATAAGGCGCACAATACAAAATTGTTGGACAAGCTCTTTCCCAACTACACTGGCAACAATACCGGCCGGGATTGGTATCTGAACCAAGGCCGGTATGTGGCTCGGCGGGGCATTGTGCGGGGCTGGGGCACCCAGTGGTTCAAGGGCGAAAAGATGCCTATGACGCCCAACAGCTATATTCCACAGCCGGGGGATTGGGTGTTCCTGTCCAACGCTTCCACCTGGGATACCACCCATGTGGCCATGGTGGAGTATTGCGCATATGATGCGGATGGGAAAATCATGGTGCACGTGATCGAAGGCAACAGCCCCTTCGCACAAGTGAAGAACGCCGTCACCCGAAACGCTTATCCCATTGATTACTGGGCCATTCTGGGCTACGGCACGGTTCACGATGTGGCGGACATCGTGATGCGTTTTGGCAACAAAGGGGCCAAAGTGTCTCAATTGCAGGAAAATTTGTTGGCTGCTGGTTTCTTCCCCCAGAATCAGAAGGTGACGGGGCAGTACGGCGCCATCACGGAGCGGTGCGTGAAGGAATTGCAGCGGCAGATGGGCGCCCAAGAAACGGGCATTGCCGACCATGCCACGCAGATGGCCCTGCAAAAAATCTTGTACAGCCTGTCCGCCGCCAATCCCGATAACTGGGCCGATCAGCCGTGAACCATGCCGTCTCGCCTGTGGGAGCAGGATTTTTTGGGGAGGCTGTCGAATAACAATAGGTTTTTTATGACGCTTTGCGGCAAAGGGGTGAAACATCCATGCGTGATATGGTGATGGTGCTGAATTTTGATGATGCTGCCAGCCGGGCTGTGACCCGTAAGCTGCGCTCGGAAAGAATTTTTTGCAAGATTGTGCCGGGCGCCACGCCTTATCAAGAGATTCAGGAAATGGAACCTGCAGGGCTGCTGCTGTCTGGCGGGGTGACCGGCGATGCGCCTCAGGGCCTGGATGAAGCCATCCTGCAAGCGGGCATTCCGGTGCTGGCCATGGGTGACACAGCGGCGCTGCTGCTGCGCGCTTTGGGCGGCACTGTGGGGGAAAAGGCGCTGCAAGGCGCGGTGATGCCCCTGCAATATCAGCCCTGCGCCCTGACGGCGGACATTGAAAACGGGGAAAGGCTGCTGCAATGCGTGCGGGAAATCACCCTGCCGGAGCATGTGATGCCCATCTGCCGGGCGGATGAAGTGGTGGTGGGCTTTGCCCATGAAACGCTGCCGCTGTACGGCATCCAGTTCCAGGCGGAGCAGAACGATATGGAAAGCTCCATGCTGCTGCGCAATTTTGCCCTGAACCTGTGCCATTGCACCACTTGGTGGGATGAAGATGCTTTTGCTGCACGGGCGGTGGAGGAAATTGGCCGGGTTGTGGGGGATGGCCGGGCTGTGTGCGCCATGACAGGCGGCATTGACAGCGGCGTCAGCGCTCTGCTGGCCTTCAAAGCATTGGGGCAGAACCTGAAATGCATCTTTGTGGATACCGGCCTGTTGCGGGATAACGAGGGAGACGATTTTCTTTCTTTCTATCGCGACAAGATTGGCATGGATATTACCCGTGTTCCGGCAGAAGAGAAGTTCTTGCAGGCGCTACGCGGCATTGCCGCACCGGAGGAAAAGCGTCGGGTGATCAGCGATTTGATGCACCAAATCCTACAGGAAACGGTGAGCGGTATGGGGCGTTTCGATGCCGTCATCCGAGGCACCAGCTGCACCGATTTGATGTTTGGGCGGGGGGCTGCCCGGCTGATGCTGGATGAATCGGTGCCGGAAATCCGGCCGGTGCAGGAATTATTCAAGGATGAGATACGCCGAGTAGGCGATTACTTGGGAGTACCACCGGAAATCATTTCCCGCCAGCCCTTCCCGGGCAGCGGCCTGGCGCTGCGCATCGTGGGCGAGGTGACGCCCAAACGGCTGCAGACCCTCCGGGCGGCGGACGCCGTTTTCCGCGCCGAGGTGCAGCGCTCAGGCGCCAGCAAGCGGCTGTGGCAGTACTTTGCTGTGCTTACGCCCATGCCGGGCAATGAGGAGCAGGCAGTGATCTGCCTGCGGGCCGTTCATGCCAGTGAGCGCAGCAAGGCCTATGCTGCCCGGCTGCCCTACGACGCTATGGAAAACGTGGTGGACCGTTTGCTGCGGGAGCGGCCGGAGGTGTGCCGGGTGGTGTACGATTTGACGCCCAGCAGCAATTATGCCGGGATCGAATGGCAATAAAAAAGGCGCGCTGCGCCTTTCCGCTGTAAGTCAGCTTTGCTGACTTACAGCGGGTGCGTCGCTTTCCCTGTGCGGCTGCGCCGCACGGTCGGGAAACGACAGAGGAAGCGGCATTCCAGCCGCTCCTCGGGCCGGCAAACCCGGCCCAGCGGAATTAAAATTAAGGGCTGGCCGCCCTTCATTGCATCCTGCGAATTTGAATGAAATCTTCATATGAATTTGGAATTTTACGCAAGCAAGGGGACATGATATGCGCATTACCCATCCGCAGACGGAATTCCAGGGCATTGCCCCGGAGAATGTGTTTTTTGTGGCCAACGACCAGCAGATTCAGTTGGGCACAGGCTATGTGATGCAGTTTTTTCAGGGGGAGATGTACCCGGAACGGCCTAACCACGTCTTTCTTCAGATTGACGCCCAGCCTTCGGCCCGGGCGCTGATGTTCGGCGCGCTGCTGGCCCGGGGAGAACAATTGCGGGCCTTGACCCCCAACTTGCCGGCCCGGCTGTATGCTCAAGTGACGCCGGACAATTTGGATATGCTTCGCTTCTATGAATCTGTGGGCTTAAAGAACGACGATGGGGAAGATATGTTCCGTTTCCTGCCGCCGGAGGGGTTGGCCCGGGCGCCCATGGGGATGGAATTTGCCTCCGTGCCCCTGGCGGACGAAATGAGCCAAAATGCCTTTCTCAGCCGGGTCAACGCCCAGCGCATCCAACCCATCACCCGGGATTATTTGCAGCTGTGGCAGCAGCAACAGCATTTTATGGCCCTGGGCTTTTACCGGGGCGGCCAGCCGGTGTGCGAGTGCGTGATCACCGGCGCGGGGGCCAACGCCACTTTGTTGATGATTTATACCCGTTCCGATATGCGCCGTCAGGGTATGGCCAAGCAGCTGATTGGCGCAGCATCGGCCCTGCTGCGGGAGCGGGGCGTGACCATGATGTACACCCATATCTTCCGCCGCAACGGCCCGCAAGTAGGCCTGATGAAGCATCTCAACGGCGCTTTCGTGCGCACGGTGACTTGCCTGCCGGGGATCGATCTGTAATGGAAGCATTCACTGGCTAAGGACAGAAGCACATGTTTCCTGAAAAAGCGTCCTTCTCATTGGAGGGACGTTTTTTGTATCATCCGTCCTGCTTTTGGATACAATATTTTCCGGAGAAAGATTCAAAAAAAGGTTGACAATTTTGTTTTATGTGATAAAATAATATTTGAAAAAATGTATTTCTGGCAGAAGCCAGAGCTGAAGGAGGAAATCTCATGAGCGTGTACGATTATTCCGTGAAGACTTCCAAAGGGGAAGAAATTTCCCTGAAGAATTATGAGGGCAAGGTGCTTTTGATCGTCAACACCGCCACCGGCTGCGGCTTTACGCCCCAGTATAAGGACCTGGAAGCGCTGTACGAAGCCAATCATGACAAGGGCTTCGATATCATTGACGTTCCCTGCAATCAGTTCGCCGGACAGACCCCCGGCACCGATGAGGAAATCCACGAATTCTGTACCCTGAAGTATAACACCCAGTTCCCCCAGATGAAGAAAAGCGATGTGAACGGCGAAAACCAGCTGCCCCTGTTTGCTTACCTCAAGAGCCAGAAGGGCTTCGAGGGCTTTGGCCACGGCCCTGCCGCCCTGGCCATGGGTGTGATGCTTAAGAAAATCGATAAGGATTACAAGAACAACCCCGACATCAAGTGGAACTTCACCAAGTTTGTGGTGGATCGGCAGGGCAATGTGGTGGCCCGTTTTGAACCTACGGCCAGCATGAAGGATGTGGCTGCCTGCGTGGAAAAGCTGCTCTGATAATGAATGACCGTTCATGCGGAGGAAATTGTCATGGAACGCTATGATATCGCGATCATCGGTACGGGCCCGGCGGGCCTGTCCGCCGCCATCACTGCTACCATTCGGAACAAGAAAGTGCTGCTGCTGGGCAGCAAGCAACTGAGCGCCAAGCTGTCAAAGGCCCACGAGATCCAGAATTACCTGGGTTTCCCGGCAGTGAAAGGGGGCGACCTGGCCGCCGCGTTCCGCAAGCACATCGAACAGATGGGCATAGAGATCACCGAAAAGCGGGTCAGCGCGGTATATGCTATGGGTGATTTCTTCTCCATTCAGGCCGGAGAGGACATGATTGAGGCCACTGCCGTCATCCTGGCTACCGGCGTGGTGCAGGGCAAGCCCTTGCCTGGGGAGGAAGATTTGCTGGGCCGGGGCGTTAGCTACTGCGCCACCTGCGACGCGCCCCTATACCGGGGGAAAACTGCCGCCGTGGTCGGTTACAGCCCTCGGGAGGAGGCGGAAGCCGCCTTCCTGTCCGAGGTGTGCAGTAAAGTGCTGTATTTTCCTACCTATAAGGATGAGCCCACTCTGCCTGTTTCTGTACAGGTCATTCGGGACAAAGTGACCGGAATTGGACAGGAAAACGGAAAAAGACTTGTCAAAACCGAAAAACAGGATTATGCTGTGGATGGCGTGTTCGTGCTCAGGGACGCCGTGTCACCGGGCCAATTGGTGCCCGGCCTGGGAGTGGACGGCAGCCATGTGGCGGTTAACCGTAAAATGGAAACCAGCATTCCCGGCTGCTTTGCCTGTGGCGATATTGCCGGCGCCCCGTACCAGTACATCAAGGCGGCGGGGGAAGGCAATGTGGCGGCCCTGAGCGCCGTTTCCTACATCGATCAGTTGAAAAGGAGATAAGAAAAATGGTCAAGAAGATTAATGAAGAACAGTTTGTGAACGAAGCTAAGAAGAGCGCCGTGGCTGTGGTGGAATTTTCCGCCACCTGGTGCGGCCCCTGCCGGATGCTGGCTCCCGTGGTGGAAGCCGTCAGCGAAGAATATGCTGGCCAGGTGGATTTCTACAACGTGGACGTGGATGACGCGCCCGTGCTGGCCGGAGAATACAAGGTGCAGAGCGTTCCCTGCCTGGTGATGATGAAGAATGGTGAATTCGTTGATCAGTCCATCGGCTTTAAGCCCCAGCCCATGATCAGCCAGTGGGTGAAGGAAAACCTGTGATTTATGCCGCAAGGAGAATGAGCCATGACCATTGCCATCCGTTATGACAGCAAAACGGGCAATACAAAGAAATTGGCCGACGCCATTGCCGCCGCGGTGGACGCCCAGGCCCTGACCGCCGATCGGCCCATTGAGGAGAAAACCGATGTGCTGTTCCTGGGCAGCTCGGTGTACGCCGCCGGAGCGTCTGACAAGATCAAGCAATTTATTGCCGGTTTGAACAAAGGTAAAGTAGGCGCGGTGGCCTGCTTTAGCACGGCAGCGCTGCTGCCCTCCACCTATAACCAGGTGGCCAAACTGTTGCGGGACAAGGGCATCAATGTGCTGGCTGATGAATTTCACTGCCGGGGGCAGTTCCATTTTATGCACAAAGGCAAGCCGGACGCCGATGACCTGAAAGCGGCGGCAGATTTCGCCCGACGCATCGCGGGGGAAAAGAAATGAGCGAAGCGAACGGGAAAATTCCCACTTCTCCGGAGCAGCTGCCTCAGCTGCTGTTGAATAGCCAGCTTTGCTTTCCCCTCTATGCCGCCTCTCGCAAGGTGGTGAACCGGTACACGCCCTATTTTAAGCAGCTGGGCATCACCTACACTCAATACATCGTGTTCCTGGTCCTGTGGGAAGCGGGCAGTGCCACGGTGGGTGATTTGTGCCGCAGGCTGTATTTGGACAACGGCACCATCACGCCGCTGCTCAAGAAAATGGAAGGGTCCGGGTTCATCACCCGCAGCCGATCCAAGCAGGACGAGCGGGTGGTCACCCTACAGTTGACGGAAGCGGGCTGGAACCTTCGGCAGAAAGTGCGGGAAATTCCAGGGCTGGTGGGCTCCTGTATTCCTTTGACCGCGGAAGAAGCTGCCACGCTGTATGGCATTTTGTATAAGATTCTCAATGAAATGGAATAATTTTCCCTGAAGCGGTGCGGCTTTGTGCGGTGCCGCTTTTTGCTTGCTATTTTTTAAAAAGTGTGTATAATATTCATCGGGCGCCGGGAGCGGACCGGAGTGAACATTCATGACGGCGAGCGCAGAGCGCTGACAATCAGTTTCCCTTGAAGGCAGGGATGCGTCCGGGCCCGAGAGCGAAAGGAGGCAAACAGGGGATTTTTGCGGACGCATGACGGAAATTGTCATGTGTTTCTTTTTGGGAGGATGGAGATCATGGAGGAAGAACGCATTGGTTTCATCGGTATCGTGATCGACGATTTGACCCAGGCATCCCGGGTGAATCAGGTGATTTCCCAGTACCAGAGGATGGTCACCGGCCGCATCGGCGTGCCGGATCATGACAGGAACCGGGCCGTGATTGGCCTGCTGGTGCAGGGAGAGGATGGCAACGTGGGCGCTTTTACCGCCAAGCTGGGCAATATTCCTGGCGTACAGGTGAAAAGCGCCATGACGAAAAGCGAAAGGAAGGAAAAATTACCATGAAAAACATGAAAAAACTGATCAAAGTATTGGCCGTGCTGATGTTGGCCGTGGCGCTGCCTTTTGTGTGCGGCGCAGAAAACGCTGCGGAGAACACCGCCGCTCCCGTGCGGGTGGCTGCCTTGAAGGGCCCCACCGGCATGGCCATTTCCCATATGATGGCCCAGAACGACGGTACTTATGAATTTACTTTGGCCGGTGACCCTACCGAAGTGAACGCCCTGATTATTTCCGGTCAGGTTGATATTGCCGCTGTGCCCATCAATGCCGGTTCCGTGATCTATAATAAGACCCAGGGCGGCGTGCGGGCCCTGAGCCTGATCACCCGAGGCATGCTGTATGTGCTGGAGAATGGCCACACCGTGCAGCATGTGAAGGATCTGGAAGGCAAGACCATCACCACCGCCGGCCAGGGCGCGACGCCTGAATACGTGACCCGTTATATCCTGGACACCAACCAAATAAACGCTGAACTGGATTTCAAGTCTGAGCACGCGGAAGTGACCACCTTGGCTGCCCAGGGCCTGGTGGACCTGGTGCTGCTGCCCGAACCCCAAGTGACCAACCTGCTGATGAAGAACCCCTCCTTCCGGGTGGCCTTGGATGTGACGGAAGAATTCGCCGCTGCCGCCAAGCAGAACGGTCAGGATAACGCTCAGCTGAGCATGAGCGTGGTCATCGCCCGCAAGGAATTGGTGGAAAACCATCCCGAGCAGGTGGCCCAGTTTATGAAAGACCTGGAAGCTTCCATCGCCTACGCCAATGAGAACGTGGCCGACACCGCTCAGAAAATTGCCGCGCAGGGCATCATTCCCTCCGCCGCTGTGGCTGAAAAGGCGCTGCCCTCCTGCACGCTGGTGTTTATTGCCGGGGAAGATATGCAGGCCCAGGCCGCTCCGCTGTACGATATTCTCTTCTCCGCCAATCCCCAGTCCGTGGGCGGCAAAGTGCCGGACGATACCTACTATCTGAAGTAAGGGTAATACGATTCTCCGTCTCAAACATGGAATCTTGGGTTGCCTTTTCCGCTCTGGCTTTGCTTCATTCCGGTCAACGCAGCGCAGCTACGCCTTCCTTTATTCAGCTGAGCCAGAGCGAAAAATTCATCCCGAATCTTTCAATCTTTTAGACGTCAAATAGTATAAAAGGGAAAAACGGGACTGTAACACGAAAGAAAAGCTGCACAAAAAAAGATGGCTAAGCGTAGGGGCGGATGATAGCCGCCCCTACATTGTTTGGCGGCGCTTAACTCGCTGCTGGCAATGCGTCTCATGAAAATCAAGAAGCAGACCGGAAAATTCTTCCGGTCTGCTTTTATCAAACAGATTTTTTGTTACTGTCCGATGTCAGTCCTAAAAGATGGGGCCCATAGAAAGGAGCGGCTTTCTCGGAAAGGGTTTTCCTCGTAACATCGTTTTATAATACCTTATTCAGGAAATCCTTTGTCCGCTGCTGCGTAGGATGGGTAAAAATTTCTTCGGGGGTGCCTTCTTCCACGATCTGGCCTTCGTCCATGAACAGCACCCGATCGGCCACCTCCCGGGCAAAGCCCATTTCATGGGTGACCACCACCATGGTCATGCCGTCCTCGGCCAGGCGCTTCATCACGTCCAGCACCTCTCCCACCATTTCCGGGTCCAGGGCGGAGGTGGGCTCGTCAAAGAGCATCACCTGAGGTTCCATGCACAGGGCCCGCACGATGGCAATGCGTTGCTTCTGGCCGCCGGACAGTTGGCTGGGGTAGGCGGTGGCCCGGTCAGCCAGGTTGACCCTTTTCAGCAGGCTCATGGCCTTTTCTTCGGCTTCCCGCTTGCTTTTTTTCAGCAGCTTCATGGGGGCCAGGGTCATGTTTTTCAGCACGGTCATGTGGGGAAACAGATTGAAGTGCTGGAACACCATGCCCATTTTCTGCCGGTGGATGTTAATGTTCACCTTGGGATCGGTGATATCGGTACCTTCAAAGGTGATGGTGCCCTTGGTTGGTGTTTCCAGCAGGTTCAGGCACCGCAGGAAGGTGGACTTTCCGCTGCCGGAAGGCCCGATTACCACCACTACCTCGCCCCGGTGGATATCGGCGCTTACACCCCGCAAGGCTTTCAATTCGCCGTCGTTAAAATGCTTTTCCAGCCCTTTGACGGAAATAATGGTCTCAGTGGTCACTGTTGCGCAGCCTCCTTTCCAGTTTGCCGATCAGGGTGGTCAGCGTCAAGGTGACCGCCAGGTAGAGCATGCCGGAGACGATGTACGGCGTGAAGGCCGAGAACGTGCGGGAGCGGATATAGTCGCCGGCTTTGGTCAGTTCGGTCAGCGCGATGTAGGACAGCACAGACGTTTCCTTGATCAAAGAAATAAATTCATTGCACATGGCAGGCAGGGCCGATTTGGCCGCCTGGGGCAGGATGATGTACATCATGGTGCTGAACCCGGAGAAGCCCAAGGAGCGGCCAGCCTCAGTTTGTCCTCTTTCCACGCTCATGATGCCGCCCCGGACGATCTCGGCCACGTAAGCGGCGCTGTTCAAGCCGCAGGCGATGACGCCCACGATGATCTTGTCAATGCGCACCGTGCCGAACACGCCGAAGTTGATCAGCAGCACCTGCAAAAGCAGAGGCGTGCCGCGGATCAGATTGATATAGCCCCCGGCAATCTTGCTCAAGCACCGCACCACCGCCGCGCCCAGCCCTTTCCAGAAGCCCTTGCCCTGGCCGTTGATGGACTGCACCTGGGGCAGGCGCAGAATGGCCAGAATGGTGCCCAGCAGCAGGCCCACGATGATGGCAAACAGGGATACTTCCAGCGTTTTTTCCAGGCCGCGCAGGTAGCCCAGCCAGCGGTCGTCTTTGATCACATTCAGGTACAGTTCTTTATAAATGGTTTGCCAGAAATTCAAGGTGTTTGTTTGCATTGCCGGCTGGATATTTTCCCACCACTGTTCAAAAATACTGGCCTTCGCGGCGGTTTCGATCATGCCTGTTAACATATGTTATCCTGTTCCTCGTTTCCGTATGATCACGCAAATGCCGTAAGGGAGAGAGGGCATTCTCCCTTACGGCGAATAAAGGATGCGTTTGGCTTACTGGGCGGCTTCTTCGCTGGAGCTGAAGTACTTGGCGGCCAGTTCTTCCAGGAAGCCTTCTTCCTTCAGTTCCTTGAGCGCGCCGTTGATTTTGTCCAGCAGTTCGGGGTTGCTCTTATTCACGGCGATGCCATACCAGTCGGCCGCGCCCAGGTCGATATTGGCGACCACCAGGGTGGGGTCGTTCAGGCTGGCCAGAATGGCCTGACCCACAGGGCCGTCCACGATTACGGCATCGAGCTTATTGCCTTGCAGATCCAAGGTTGCGTTGATGAAGGAAGAATAGGTGGCCACGTTTTCGGCGCCGGTGATTTCCTCAGCTTTGAAATCGCTGGTGGTTCCCAGCTGCACGCCAATGGCCTTGCCCTTCAGATCATCTACGGTGGAGTAGGCTGCGTCCGCTTTGGTGATGACCACCAGGCCGGCATCGATGTAGCCGTCGGTGAAATTCACGGTCAGCTTGCGCTCATCCGTGATGCTGATGCCGGAGATAGCGATCATGTTGGGATTGGTTTGCACGGAGGAAACGATGGCGTCAAAGGCCATGCTTTCGGGAACGGCTTCCATGCCGATCTTGGCGGCGATGGCGTCGATCAGGTCTGCGTCGTAGCCGACCACTTTTTCATTTTCAATGAATTCAAAGGGCGGATATTCGGGGTTGGTGGCCCATACCAGGGTGCCGGTGGTTTCGGCGCTGGCGATGGCGCAGGAGGCCAGCAACATCAGGGCGGCGAACAAAGCGATCATTTTTTTCATTATGGTTTTCCTCCTAAAAAAATCTTCTCATCATTGTCTTTCTTGGGAACGATGCCAGTATAGCACTGGGGAAAGAAATTGTCAATAGAAAAAATGAATTTTTATGCATTTAAATTTTAAAATAGTTGAAAATTGCGTTTTAATTATGCAAGATATTCAAGAAAACTTGTATATATACATCTCGAATGGACGATCCGGGCAGTTTATTTCCCGGCTTTACATTTGACGCCGCCTTATGGTACAATCATATAACCACGTTGGAAAGGCGGAGAGAAACATGCGGGGCAAGCTGATCGCGATCATGGGCACCAATGCTTCGGGCAAAAGCGGCCTGGGGGTGCAGTTGGCGGTCCGGTACGGGGGAGAGGTCGTCTCCGCCGATTCCCGGCAGGTGTTCCGCCGCCTGGACCTGGGCAGCGGCAAAATCACGCGGTCGGAAATGCGGGGTGTGCCGCATCACCTGATCGACGTTTGCGAACCGGGAGATTTTTTCTCCATGGCGGATTTTCAGCGCCTGGCCTACGATGCCATTGACAGCGTTTTGGAGCGGGGCCGGGTGCCCTTCCTGGCGGGCGGCACCGGTCTGTATGTGGACGCGGTGATCGACGGCTACGAATTATCCGATCGGGCGCCGGACTTGAAGCTGCGGGAGCATCTGGAAACCTTCGATACCCCGGCGCTTTATGAAATGCTCAAGGCCCGTTTGCCGGATACGGATATTGATCCGAAGAACCGCAACCGGGTTATGCGGGCCATTGAGCGCATCGAAGCGGATGATTATCATCCTGGTAAGCATACGCCCCGGTATGAGGTGCTGAAGATCGGGGTCAGTTGGCCCCGGGAGGAGCTGAAAAAGCGTATCGATGAGCGGCTGGAACGGCGGCTTCAGCAAGGCATGGTGCAAGAAGTGCAAAGCCTGCTGGATGATGGGGTCAGCGTGGAATTTTTGATGAAGCTGGGCCTGGAATACCGCTATTTGACCCGTTACCTGAAAGGGGAACTGGGCTATGATCAGATGATCGAAGAACTGGGCAACGCTATCAAAAAGTTCGCCAAGCGGCAGATGACCTGGTTCCGCCGGGAAGAAAACTTGCACTGGCTGGATATGGCGGGAGATCCGGAGGCCCAAGCCGCGGCACTGATCGATGTTTTTTTGAAAGCGTAAAAAGAGGATTTGCTGCGCCCGCGCCGAAATATCCCCCGGTTCGCAGCCAAAAACAGGCGCCGCATCCCGGCGCGGGAAGGGAACGTGTCTGATGATTCGTCAATTATCCATTTATGCGGAAAACAAAAAAGGCGCTATGAACGCCATTACCCAGGTGCTGTCCGACGCGGGGATACACTCAGTTAGCGATAAGAGCTCAATGTACCCACGCTTACAATACACCCAATATCACATCGCTGTGTCAAGAAAACACAAAGTCATAATCCACCATTGACAATATGAATCTTATTGTAATTCGAAAATCTTATCGGATTCTGGAGGGTTTTTCACCCTGACTAAGCTGAATGGAGGGAGGCGTAGCAGCGCCGCGTTGACCGGAACAAAGCAACGTCAGAATGGAAAAGCCCCCAGAAGATAGAAGATTTGGAATTGAAATAGTATTATTCGATATACTCTGCGCTTCTGCGCCGCATCCGCTTCCTTTGCTTAGCTCCTCCACTGAAACAGGCCATACCAATTGGCTTGATATGGCCTGCTTCGTTGTTGTTTATGAGTTTCAGCTGTGCTTTCTGCGTTTCGCGATGAAACCGATACCACCCAGCAGGGTCAGGCTGGCCAGAATGCAACCAATCCACAGGATCGGGTTCGCGTCATCGCCCGTCTTGGGCACCGGGTAGTTGATAATCGTTCCGCCATTATAGCAGCGATCCGTCACATCCGCATATTTGCCCACATTCTGATAGCGCACCGTGTAGCCGGCCGGCACATCTTCAATGATATAGTAATCGGGCATGGCCTTGAACCACTTTTCGTAACGCCACTCGTTTTTGCTAACCACCGTCTTCTTGAACCCTTTCAGGCGTGCCTCCTTGCCGTCAAGGGTATACGACTTCCAGTTAATGCTGTCTCCCGGCGTCCCTGCCCAACGCTTGGTGAAGGTAAATACGTAGTCATAGGGATCGGGCGGCGTGGTACGCGGGTTTTTGATCTTGAAGCCCGTTTCGGCATTGCCTGTGATCACAGGCGCGTCATAGTTCGCAACCGCTTTTTCCTTCACCGTGTAGGTAATCTTCTTGCCGTCCGCATAGACGGGCAGCTTGTCAAAGGTGAAGGTCCAGCCGTCTTCCGCGGTGATCTCCTGCTCCGCCGCAGATTCGCCGTTGGCCATCAGCGTCACCTTGATGCTTTCGGGGCGTACCTTACCTGCGTCGTTGTCGTCGTCCCAGATCTTGGTGACGGTGACCGCGGTTTCTTCAGGCTCATACTTGTTCGTAATGGTGATCGTGCCGTCTTCATCCGCGATTGCGCTTAACACGTCAGGATTGGCCAGGGCGATCAGTTCATTCCACATCTGATAATGCGTGGAATTGGCATTGTTCATACCGCTGGCATTGCGATCGGTTGCGATAAAGCTGAAGCGGTTCTGCTGACCCAAGCCATCCTTACTCAAGGAGAAATATCTGCCTTCCTGGCGGTAACGGTAAATCACATCCCAAATGTTATAATCCATTTGGGGATAATAAAGCGTATTGTCACTCTTGTTTCCGGGTTTCCATTCATAGGGCGCGCCGGAGGGGCATGTGTAACGGGAATCCAGCAAACCGTCAAAGGAAACATAAATTACCGCCGGCTCCTTTTCATCATTGCTGCTGATAAAGCTAAAATAATCATACAGGCCGGTATAAATACTCAGGCCCCAATGCGCGCCGGCGGTATTCCAGTTACTGGCTGGAATCTTGGTGTTGAGGACATCCAGGTACGCGTCATCCGTACCTACATCTATGGCGTAATGAATGTCATTGACTTTATGTGTCCACTGCGATCCGGCACCAATAGTGCCGGTAGAATAAATCAAATCCACCTGATCATAATTATTCAGGAGGAACTCGATATTTTCCTGAGCGATCTGCTTGCTGAAACCATGCGCTCCGCACGGCGTAAAAGCGTACACAGCTGTACGCGGTTCTATGCTGACATTCAGCCTGGTTTTGAGGGTGATGACGCCTTTGGATTTTGTAGGGGCGTCTTCCCAGTCAAACTGCTTTGAGATATAGAAGCTGCCCTCTTCGTCAAAATTGCGGTTGGTGTAGGTGCCGTTATCATAGTAGTCCTCGTCGTCCGTTTTGCTCTCGTCCAGCTCTGCGGCCGGTTCGGAGCCAACGACGTACACCTTCCCCGCATTGTGATCGTCATACGCCGCGGTTTGGCCCGGCTACGTCGCCCATGCGGCGAGGGGCAGGGCAGCCGTCAGGACGGCCGCCAGCAGCAGGGATACGACCAGCTTGCAAAGGTTCTTCATATTCTCCTACCTCAAATTCTGAGTTTGTTCTGCGTTTTTACGAGGGGCTGCTCCGCTCCCGGCAGTCCTGACCGGCGCTGTCATCCCCGGGGAAAACATCATGCTTCCGCCGAAGCCGCGGCATCGATGCGGTCGACCGGCCTGCGCGGCTGTTTCGGTGCCTGATTCCATCAGGGCGCGCAGGCGCATGCCGCGCTGCGCTCTTGACCGCGGGCCTTTGCAACCGGCATGAATCCGTTTCCCCGATCATGCCGATAAAACGAAAATGGCGCATAAGGTAGACTTCACTGCCCACTTTTTTTGTCGTGGTGCCGGAATGCCAGAACCAAGATTTTTAGCCCAAAAAGGCTCCTGCTTTGCATTAAATAGAAGCCCTTACAAATATATAATACGTGGGGAAAAAAGTCTACTATAATCTCCAACGTTTTTTATGTTTACCTATGTTTTTTACGGTAGAATGGCAAAAAGGTGTATGATATTTGTTTATCACACATCACTTCACAAGGTTTACCTTTTGACAAATGTGACTGGCAAAAAGCACATAGCGCACAGATTCGTTACATTCTTATGAAATTCCAGTAATTGCCCCAAAACTGTTGAAAAATGTCGGATTTTTTGCTATTATTAAATATGGTTTAATCTATACCTTTGTAAAGAATAAACCGTTTAGAAGTTAAACCTTTTAACAAAGCTCACCGACTTTAGAGTAATATGCTTGCTTCCATCGTGGAGGAATCGGCATGGGCTGACCGAGCCGCGGCGAAGTGTTTTTTCAGGCAGATCGGCAGGGGGCAGGATAACGGTTTCCTGCGGAAAAATCTGGACTGCGTGGCGGAGATAAAGAATAATCCGGACGATGAAGAAAAAGGAGAACGGACAAATGCGGGCAGTGAAAGACCTGGAAAGAGGGGCAATTCGCGTTGCTGCTGTTTTGCTCTGCCTTTTGCTGGCGCATTCCATTGTGCCAGCCGTTGCGTTCGCCGCCAATGGCGATCCGGTGGATACCATTTCCAACCCCGCCAACACGACCATCGATGTGTTTGATTATTGGGTGTATAGCGGCACCAACAGCACGAAAACCTATAATAATACCGGCATTAACGCGGGACATGAGTTGCAATTCAGATCAAACGATAAAAACGCAAACGACTGGAATAGCTGGACCAAGGCTGGCGGCGGTGCTTATCAAGGCATCGTGCAAAGAGAATTGGTGAATGGATATCCTGCGCTGGCTGTTGGAAATCCGGGGGAAAGTCTGCAATACCTGTTTGATCATACAGATATCGATGTTCGGATCAGCAACCGGGATTATCCCGCAAAAAGAACGTACGAGGGAACCAGTGAACTGCTTACCGTGGATGAGGACGGTTATTATCTTTTCGATTCCGACAAATACAAGGCGAAGCTGAATACACAAACAGGGGAGTTTACCGTAACGGAGCAAGCCAACGGCGAATTCTATCCGCTGTCTGATAGTGATCCTAATAAATTTTTCTTTGGCGTTCATATGCAGACGGAGTTTTCCGTGCCTACGAACGGCCAGGTGCTCAACCCCTCCGGTGAAAATAAGGACATGGTCTACGAGTTCAGCGGCGACGACGACGTGTGGGTGTACATCGACGGGATCCTGATCGGCGACGTGGGAGGGATTCACGACGCCCAGGATTTGAGCATCAACTTTGCCACGGGCGAAGTTGTCGTGAAGAACCACGCGAATGGCAGCCATGTGCACAGAACCACGATTTACGATATGGTCGTCGCAGCTATCGGCGAGGAGGCTGCCCAGGAGCGGTTTCGCTGGAAGGTGGAGGAGGACGGCAGCATCAAAACCTACGCCAGCGGCACCTATCATACCATGGATTTCTTCTATCTGGAGCGCGGCGCCGGCAAATCCAACATGAAGATCAAATATAACCTGGTGAGCACCTACGATTTTACCGCCCATAAAACGCTGTACAAGGGCGGCAATCCCAACGAGCAGACGCTGCAGGAAAACCAATTCCAGTACAAGCTGACCGGCTATGCAAACGACGATGGATTGAAAGCGGTCATGCCCAAATCCCAGCCGGATAAAGACGTTACCTGGACGCCGGATTATAACAGCGAGCCCCAAACGCTGGTGGTGGGCAACTCCGCGGACGGCAATGTCAACTTCGGCAACGCGGAGCTGAACGCCGAGGAGCTGGCGGCCTACGTGGGCAAAACGTTCCGCTACGTCTACGAGGAGATCCTCCCAAACGGCGCGGTGAACAACGGGGGCGGCACGTATACTTACCAAGGCATTACCTACGACACCCATAAATACTATTTCGAAGGCACCATCAGCCCGGAGGGCTGGATCAACAAAACCTATTATACGGACGATACCTATACCACAAAGGACAACGTGAACTTTGTCAACTTCACCAACCTGTATAATTCCACGGGCAGGGCGGTATTGACGGCGCAGAAGGCATATCTTTCCGCGCTGGGGGAAAGCCTGTCCGTGGATCCCAATCAGTTTACCTTCAAGCTGACCAACATAACGGATCCGGCCCATCCGGCGGTGATCGACAGCGCGGCGGGCAACGACGGCTCGGGCAAGGTGACCTTTTCCCAGATGGTATATTCCCTGGCCAATGATCTGGCGGGTGGCGCGACGTCCAAAACCTATACGTACCGCATAGAGGAAAACCCCGGAAGTGATCCCGGGATCACGTATTCCGATCAAAAGTATTATGTTCAGGTCACCCTGTATGACGACGGCGATGGTAGCCTTGCTTTGACCACGCATTATTATTCGGACGCTGCGTGCACCCTGCCGATTCAGCCGAAAGATGCGGTATTTACGAATACCAGCCACACATTGACTGTTTCCAAAACCGTGGATGGAAATCTGGGCAGCAAGGATAAGGAGTTTTCCTTCACCTTGACCATTCCAGATATGGCGGGCAAGACGGCGAAATGCAGCGTCGATGGCGGCGCGCACCAGCCCGTTTCCTTTGATGGGAACGGCCAAAAGTCCTTCACCCTGCGCCACGGCCAAAGCGTCACCTTCTATGGCGTCGGCAGCACATACACGGTGGAAGAAACAACGGATGACGGATACACGGCAACCTATCAGATCGACGACGCACAGCCCGTCGAAGGAAGAACCGCCGCTGGAACGATCAGCGGCGCGCAGGCGAATGTTGCCTTTACCAATACCCTGGACACTACCCCGCCCACCGGTATCTATGATTCCATTGCGTTCGCGCTGATCGGCCTGATGGCTGCGGCCGGCCTGATGGCCGCTGCCTGCCTTGGAAGGGGGTGGAAACGGCATGCCTGAGTTAAATATACCACCCGTAGATAACGCTCCTTCCAAATCCATGAACGCAGGGCCTGATCCCACGGAAGCCCTGGCAGAGAAAAACCCTGAGCTAAGCGAAAAGAAGCCCCGCACGCCCCAGAAAAAGGAGGCGCGAGGCAGCCCGCTCGGGTGGTTCCTGATCAAGCTGGCGCTGCTGGCCGCGATCCTCGCCGTGATGTTCCTGTTCGTTATGGGGCTGCACATCCAGCACGGCAATCGGATGTATCCCTTCATCATGGATGGGGATCTGGTGGTCACCTACAAGCTGGAGCCCTGCCGCGTGGGCGATGTAGTGGCCTATCGCAATCCCGATAACGGGGAGGTGGCGCTGTCCCGCGTCGTGGCCATCGGGGAAAACAGCATCCAGATCACCGATTACGGGGAGCTGCTGGTGAACGGCGTGAGCCCCGGCGAAAAGGTGTTTTACCCAACAAAGCCCCTGGAGGGATCACCGCTGGAATACCCCTACGCCATGCGCCGCGGCGGATATTTCGTTCTGGATGATTTCCGCACGGAGGGCAGCGACAGCCGCCTGTTTGGCCAGCTTCAGGAAAGCGATTTGCTGGGCAAGGTGGTGTATGTGTTCCGCAGGCGCGGCATATAACTTCCTTCAATACAAACAGCGCCCAGCGCTGCAGGATACAAAATTCAAAAGAAAGGAATAAAAAACCATGAAAAAGTTGGCGATTTTCTCTCTGGCGTTGATGCTGACGCTGTCCATCATCGCACTGCCGGCTCTGGCAGACGTTGTCAATTACTCGGCCGTTACACCGAACAACAGCTCCTTCAATCATACCATGGAGCTGACGGAATCCCCCTATAATCTGGACTACACCATCACCTATTCCTTTGCGGCGGGAGATCCCACCGTTAAATCGCCGGAGGGCCTGAGCGCAGCCGATGTGGTCACGGGCTCGCCTTCCATCGCGTCCGTATCCTATGGGCCTGACGATAACTTTGCTACTGCTACCGGCCACAAGATCACCAAAACGGCGGCCGTGGATTGGAGCGGCGTGTCCTTCAAAGAGCCGGGCGTCTATTATTGGGAAATCACGAAAACAGCGGATGATGGCGGCGCTCCTCTGACGCTGTCCAATAATAACGAAAAAACTTATCTGTTCGCCTTGGTGACCGATGTGAACGGCGTACTGACCGCTGCCGCTACCGGACTGAGCACCACGAATGAATTGACCGCGAAGGTGGATATGCAGGATCAGTATCCGGCAACCGCGGTTGACCTTTCTGTCGGAAAAACCGTCACCGGCACGCAGGGCTCCAAAGAGCAGTATTTCAAATACGATATTCAGATCACGCCCGCGGGCAGCGCGACCCGCAATTATCAGATCAGCGGCTTTGATCCCGCAACGACCGTGAATGCAAGCCCCTACAACACCGGCGCTATGCAGCCCACAAACCCTGTGTCGCTGGCCGGCAATTCCCAGTCGAAGATCACCGTGTGGCTGCGCCATGGCCAGACCTTCAAAATTGAGGATCTGCCTTATGGCACCAGCTATACTATCACTGAAAGCGCGAACGATGGGTATGATACGCCTACCACGGTTGTGACCGGCGATAATACCAACAGCGCCGCGAATGATATCGCAAAAGGAACTGGCGTGACCGTCACGGACGCTTCCCTGACTGCCGATACCACGGTGCAATACACCAATAACAAGGATGCGGTTGTGCCCACCGGCATCAGCCTCTCCGCCGGCGCGGCGCTCATGGGTATCCTGATGGCTATTGGCCTGCTGGCTCTGACTTCCGTTTTCAAGCGCAAGGGCGCGGTCAAGTAATCTCTGATCGGCTTGGAGGAAGGGCGAAAGCCCTTCCTCCGGGCCGTGACGGCCAAGGAGCAGGATGCGTTGAAAAAAGCGATAGATGGATGCGTCCGGGTGCTGGATCGCGTTTTGAATATCGGGATTGTCGTTCTTGGGATGCTCATATTGTTCATTAGCGCTTACTCCCTGCTGGATCATATGTGGCTGTATCAAAACGCTTCCGATTCTTCTTTGCTCACCTACAAACCTTCGCCGGATACTCCCGAGCAAAGCGGGAACAAAAACCAGTTCCTGGATGGGCAGGTCGCATGGCTTTGCATCGAGGATACCTACATAGATTTCCCCGTCATGCAGGGAGAAACGAATTTTGATTATCTGAACAAAGATCCTTACGGGGAATACAGGATCAGCGGTTCCATTTTTCTGGATTACCGAAACCATGGCGATTTTTCAGATGATTTTTCAATGATCTATGGCCACCACATGGATCACTATAACATGTTTGGCTCATTGGATTTGTTTACGTCAGAAGCCTATTTCCACGCGCATGAGGATGGCTGGCTGGCGGTTAAAGATCGGATTCTGGGCCTGAAGCTGTTTGCAGTCGTCTGGGGCGATTCCAAGGATAAGGTGATGTTCAGCCCCCAGGGACGGACGGCGGATGAGGTCTTGACATATATAAAGGAAAAAGCGCTGATCTATACAGCGCATCAGCCGGGCCGGCGCATTGTGGCGCTGTCGACCTGCGCGGGCGAAACCAGTACATCCAGATTGATCGTTCTTGGTATGATCGATGAAAGGTAGGGAGGTGGAAACAGCATGAGAGGCAGCATTGTTCGGAATGGGAAGCTGTTTGTTCTTCTCTTATTTGTAATCATGCTGTGTCCACCTGCACGGGCGGAGGAAGCGGCCCAGGTCCGCATCCCTGTGCTTGCCTTCGGCGCTGACTGTACCGCGGTGCTGTATGACAGCGAGGAAAACCTGCTGCAAGTGCTCCCGCTGAGAGTGGGAGAAACCAGCGCCTTTGCTGTGCATTGTGTGGGATTGCAGCGGTTTACTTATACAGTCCGGCTGTTGGATCAGGATACCGATACGGTCAAATACGATCATACGCAGTATCATATTCACGTTGATTTGTTTTATGGAAGCGATGACAAGATCATCTATTCGATCACTGTTGACGAATTAGGTGTGCTGGGCCAGGCAACAGAAGGAAAAAAGGAAGCGATTCTGTTTGAAAATACCGTGGCCGTGCCCACTCCCACACCTGTACCCTATACCTATCGGTTCACCTTTACGAAGCTTTGGCCGGGCGAATATGAGGACAGCATTGATTGGGTGCTGTATAAGCCGGACGGCACGGTGGCACATAAGAAATTCAACAAGAAGATCGTAAGCGCCAATGAATGGTATTATGAAGCATGGTTCCCGGATGACGTGGACTACTATCTGATCGAAAGCGTACCGGATGGCTACACGGTACGTTACGAAAACGTGGGCGAGCATGCTGGGGAAACGGACCGCTGTTATAATGGCGGCAAGATCATCAATTATAAAGTACCCAAGACAGGCGATCAGACCAATCTTCCCCTGTGGCTGTGCTGCATCCTGCTGGGCCTGGCCACAGTCTCCGCCGTGGTTTATACCGGCAGACGCAAAAAGGCGCAGCAAAAGTAAGCTTTATTTTGCAGGGCATATCAGGACATACTGGTATGCCTTGTTCTGTCAGGAGGAATAAGATGCAGCAATGGCAGCCGCGCCGAGACCGTTCACGGCGCTATCGTAGCCGATACAGGCGCTTGCGCTGGGGACGGGTGGTTGTGGTGCTGGCGGGATTGGCGCTTTTGCTGTTCGGGCTGGTGAAGCTGATCGGCTATGGCGTCGATCTGCTTTCTTCCCGCCATACCGCTGACAATCTTCAAACCATTTATCATGCCGATTTCACAGAGGAGCCGATCCCCGTAACGGAAGCGCCGACTCATACGCCTGCGCCGACCCCGGAAGAAACGCCCGCGCCGACGCCCGCCATAACGGCCGAGCCCACTCCATCGCCCATTTCGCGCCTGCCCACCGTCAGCTATCCGGGCAATCCCAACCTGACCGTCAGCAGCCGGTTCAAAGCTCTGCGGAAAGAAAGCAAGTATATCGTGGGCTGGCTGTCCATTTATCGAATGCTGGATGAAGCCGTGGTGCAGCGGGATAACGTATTTTATCTCGATCACGACGCCATGGGCAGCAGCAACGTGAACGGCGCGCTGTTCTTGGATTCGGTGATCAGCCTGAAAACCCGCCCCTACGCCTATCTCATTTACGGCCACAACATGAAAAGCGGGGCCATGTTCGGCAGCCTCAGGAACTATGAAAACAGCACCTTTTATCACAACGATCCCTTTATCACCTTTGACACGATGTATGAGACCGGTCGCTATGTGATCTTTGCCGCGGGCACCGTCAGCACGGAGGAGAGGGACAGCCATTATTTGGATTTCTACGCCCTGTGCTCCGCAAATATTCAAGACCGGCAAACAGCCATCAACGCCCTGATCACCGCCTCCGTGCATACCTGTCCAATCGATGTGCAAACGGATGACCAGCTGCTGGTTCTGGTGACCTGCGTGGAAAAGGACGCTGATCGCCGGGTAGTCGCCGCCCGCCGTATCCGTGATGGCGAAAGCGAAGAAGAATTAAAAAGACAGGTTGAACAAAGCCGGAAACCGCAATAAACAAAAAGCAGGGGCTGTCGCAAAGCTCATTTTTCAAATGAATATGGCACGAGATTGTACCAATCTGGTTGCAATTTCGTGCCATATTTTTATCAGTTTTATTATTTGACTGGTAACTGCTTCCTGATTTGAGGCAGTCCCTTTCTTCAGTAGGACAAGCCTCTCCTAAAGCCCAGGACGTTCTGCCTCCGGGTATTACATCCTGCTCCGTTTCCTAATGGGACGCGAGTTTTATTTACCGATTAGCAAATCAGGATGCAGCAACAACATGTCGTCATCACCAAGGGTGTAGGTACATCCATCAATCCCGGAGGCACAGAGTCTGCGGCACAAACCACCTGGATGAACGACGGGTTTATCGTTAATGACCCGATACTTTCCTGCTTCGACATTCAGGGATAAGATAAGGGTAAGCGTCAAATATCCCGATAAGGTACAATAAAGATAAGGTACAATAAATTGCGCAAAGGCGCGCGGCTTTCCCACTTCAGCGACTTATTTGCGAACAATGTGCGGGCGATAAGCTGTTCCGTGCTGTGCCCCCTAACCTTGAAATATTTCCAGTATTCCTGCAGTTTCGTTCCTTGCCTGAAATAATTTCTCATCCCGCATTTTATTCACGAATAAATTGGTTGATCAAAAAATAAATTATAGCCCTTTGGCAAATATCCTGGAATAATCTAAAATTACCCTTGACAATCTCACTCATAGCTGTCAAACGTATTTATTGTCAACGGAGTAGACGAGAAAAAGTTGGCTATTTACAGAACATTTGTTCTCGTGTATAATGTTCATGACAGCAATCAGGGATTCCACTATGCAGAAAAATGGAGAGAAGAAAATGATCAATCATACATCATACAGAAATAGCAGCAATATGGATAACAACGAATATCGCCGGATGCGGAAAGCAGAAGATAGCTCATACGAATATCATGGGGTGGATACTGAAGAAACTGACAAAGAAAATGCGGACGACGGCTATCCCGAAGTGGTGGAGCACAATGAAAGCGGCAGTGTGTATGATCTGAAAACGGATTTCATCGTGCTGCTGCCTGGCGAAATCATCCGCATCCCGCAGGACAGCAACCTTGCGTGGATGACCATGTTCTATGCCCTGCCCCGGGAACTGGTGGAAAAGCGGCCTGCGTTTCTGGAATTGCCCCGGAACATTACGCAATTATTGGCCAGCGAAAAGCACATGAAGCTCATCGAGGAGGACGCTTTTCTGGAGCTGGTATGGGACTGTTATGCCTGGGCCATCTGGCAAGCAATCCAGGTGCCGGACGGCAAGGGCGGCTACAAGGAAGTGCCGGGCAGCTGGCAAAATTACTCCGGCGATTTTCCTATCTGGCGGCTCAGCTATGACATCCTACGCTACTTCCGCATGAGCTATGAAACTGAAATGGAGTGGAGCTTCCAGCGGCTGTTTACCATGCCGCAAAACGCAAGCCTGCCCTGGCTGGATTGGCGGCATTTTTCCAATCTTGTTTTCAATCTGACAGATCGCATTGTGGCACAGCGAAAGCTACAGCCTATCATTGATGAAGTTTGGAACCATCGCCAGCCAGAGGATTATACTGGGTACAACCTCAAGCGGGGCGAATTCCTGCGCAGGTGGAATCACAGCCGGTACTATCAGCACGCCTCTGTGGAGAAACTGATCGAGGACGAAATC
>JAFUFC010000042.1 GCA_017470095.1 Clostridia bacterium
CAAAGATCTACGACCTGCAAAAACTGTTTGGCGATGTGATTGGCCAGCCTAAAGAACGCAAGGGCCTGAAGGCCGCCATGGAGCATCTGGAAATCAACCCGGATGAGGAAAATATGCCCTTCCACAACGCCGTCAACGACGCTTATTACACTGCCCTGGTGTTCGCCAAGATGCCCGACCCGCAAAAGGTGCTGAACTATCCCTTGGCTCCTCGGAAATTGCAGCATCTGGATAAGAGCAAGCGGGAAAACACCGCCATTTTGCGGGTGCGTTCCATGAAGGACGGCATGAAGAGCAGCGCTGCCATGAATCCCCCCTGCCCCATTTGCGGCAAACGGATGGAGGTGCCGGAAGGGTACGTGCACCAGCGCAATGATCAATACATGGCCTTGGCGGACTGCTCCCAGCACGGGCTGGTGTTCGTCAAGCTGGCCTTTGGCAAAAATGATGAGGGAAAGCGGATCATGACCCGCAGCACCTCCCTGTCTGAGGAGCAGAATAAGGCCTACGTCCACACCAAGCACCTGCAATGGGCACAAAAAATCGCCCTTCAGCAAAACGCGGACAACGAATAATTTTAACGGAACCGCTTTGCCTTTTGGGGCTAAAGCGGCTCTTTTTCTCAAAGGAGGTCTTCCTTGTGATTACCATTAAACTGCTGGGAAAAATTGGTTCCTTCGAGCCCTACGTCACAGTGCAGAAAGCGATCGACACCCTGGCCCCGGAAGCGGCGAGCACAGCGCTGGGCTGCTTTTGCGGCGGCAAGGTGCTGGAGCTGAATGAAAAAATTCAGGAATCATGCCGCTTGCACCCCATCACCTTCCAAAACGAAGAAGGCCGACGGATCTATGAGCGTTCCTTGCGGTTCGTGATGCTGCTGGCAGTGAAGCGGGTGCTGCCTGAGAAACACATGCGCATTGAGCATTCCATCGGCTACGGCATGTACGTGCGGCTGCTGGAAGGAACGCTGGACGAGGAAACCATCGAAAGGCTGCAAGCGGAAATGGAGCGCATCGTTAAGGAAGACCTGCCCTTCATCAAAGAGCGCTGGACACGGAACCAGGCCATCGCCTATTTTCCCAAACTGGCGATGAGGACAAAACCCGCCTGCTGGCCTACCGGCCTTACGATCATTTCAACGTGTATCATTGCGGGGAAATGGCGGAATATTTTTATGGGACCATGCTGCCCTCCACAGGGTACGTGAAGGTGTTCAAATTGCGGCGCCACGCCCCCGGCATGGTGGTGCAAATGCCCTCACCCGCAGACCCTGCCCATCCAGCCCCTTACACTTCTTTGCCAAAACACTTGGCGGCCTTTGCTGAATCCAACCGCTGGTGCGATATTCTGGGCTGCATGAACGCCGCCGACTTGAACGATATGACCGTCAGTGGCAAGCTGCCCGACTTCATCCGGGTCAACGAAGCGCTGCACGACCAGTCCATCGCCCGCATCGCCCAAGGCGTGGCGGACCGAGGCGCCAAAGCCGTTTTTGTGGCCGGTCCCTCCTCCAGCGGCAAAACCACCTTTGCCAACCGGCTGTGCATCCATTTGCGGGTGCTGGGGCTGCGCCCGGTGCTCATTTCTCTGGATGATTTTTACCTGGATCGGGATGTGCTGCCCCTGGAAGCGGACGGCAAACCCGATCTGGAAGCCCTGTCCGCCCTGGATGTGCCGCTTCTGCGCCAGTGCCTGGCCGATCTGCTCAGCGGCCAAGAAACGCTGATGCCCCGGTTTGATTTCACGGTTAGCAAGCGTTTTCGGGAAGGCTATCCCCTGCGGCTGGACAGTAACCAAATTCTGGTCATGGAGGGCATTCACGGCTTGAATCCGGCCCTGCATGAGGGCTTTGATCCTCAGCTGATCAGCAAAATCTACATCAGCGAATTAACCTGCCTGAACCTGGACCACCACAACCGCATTCGCACCACCGATGCCCGGCTCCTGCGCCGCATCGTGCGGGATCATCAGTTCCGCAACACCCCGCCGGAAGAAACCCTGGCCATGTGGAACAGTGTGCGCCGAGGGGAGGAAAAGTGGATTTTCCCCTATCAAGAGCAGGCGGATTTCGTGTTCAATTCGGCTTTGCATTATGAATTGCCAGTGCTCAAGCGCTATGCTTATGACCTGCTGCTGAGCATTCCGGAGAGCGATCCGGTGTACCTGGGCTCCCGGCGGCTGGTCAAGATTCTGCATTATATCCTGCCTGCCACCGACGAAGCCATGCTGGATATTCCGCCCCTGTCCCTGCTGCGGGAATTTATTGGCGGCTGCACGCTGTATTTGAATCAGTAAGGAAGAAAAAACGTGAACAATCAAACCTCCTTATGGGATCAATCCTTGCCCCAGCCGCTGGCCGCAAGGCTAAGGCCCCAAACCATTGATGAAATCGTGGGCCAGAAGCATTTGCTTGGCCAAGGGAAAATCCTGCGCCGGATTATCGAGCAGGACGCCGTCAGCAGCATGATTTTCTGGGGCCCGCCGGGCGTTGGCAAAACCACCCTGGCCACCGTGATCGCCCATCAAACCAAAGCTAATTTCATCGATTTTTCCGCCGTCACCAGCGGCATCAAGGAAATCCGCACGGTGATGCAGGAAGCTGACCACAACCGGGCCTTTGGCGAAAAAACCATCGTGTTCGTGGACGAAATCCATCGCTTCAACAAGGCCCAGCAGGACGCGTTCCTGCCCTTTGTGGAAAAAGGAAGTATCATCCTGATCGGCGCCACCACGGAAAACCCTTCCTTTGAGGTCAACGGAGCCTTGCTGTCCCGGTGCAAGGTGTTTGTGCTCAAAGCCTTAACAGAGGAGGAAATTCTTTCCCTCCTGCACCGAGCGCTAACCAGTTCCCAAGGCTTCGGTAGCCAAAAAATCATCGTGGAAGGCGACGTGCTGCGTTTGATCGCCGTCTTTGCCAATGGCGATGCCCGAACGGCGTTATCGACCCTGGAAATGGCGGTGCTCAACGGCCAGATGGAGCAGGGAACAATTCATGTCACGCAGGAAATTGTGGAACAGTGCACCAGCCGCAAATCCCTGCTGTACGATAAAAACGGCGAAGAACACTACAACCTGATTTCAGCCCTGCACAAATCCATGCGCAATTCCGATCCAGACGCGGCAGTGTATTGGCTGGCCCGGATGCTGGAAGCAGGCGAGGATCCACTGTATGTGGCCCGGCGGGTAGCCCGCTTCGCCAGCGAAGATGTGGGCCTGGCCGATCCCCGGGCCCTTGAAATTGCCATGGCGGCCCACCAAGCCTGCCACGCCATGGGCATGCCCGAGTGCACCGTGCATTTGACCCAGGCGGTGGTGTATCTATCCCTGGCGCCCAAATCCAACGCCCTGTATATGGCCTACGAGACGGCGAAAAAGGACGCGCTCAACCAGCTCAGCGAACCGGTGCCCCTGCATATCCGCAACGGCGTCACTTCGCTCATGCGCCAAATCGGCTACGGCGAAGGCTATCAGTATGCCCACGATGCACACGAAAAGCTGACGGATATGCGCTGCCTGCCCGATTCCCTGCTGGGCAAGGAATACTATCTGCCCACAGATCAGGGCGTCGAAAGCCGGTTCAGGGAGAGACTGGAACAAATCAAGCAGTGGAAAAAGGAACATGAAAAAGCATAACGCTCCTTTGATTTTGAATTTTCTTCTATCATTCCAAAGAAATGTTAACAATAATTGATCGCCTCCTTGCGCACAATAGCCGCGAGGAGGCGATTCCCTTGAAAAAAATCTGGTTGCTCTTGCTGCTGATGGTTTCGGCAGCGCTGCTGGCCGGGTGCGCCAGCAATGCGGACACGCTCACATCCCCCAAACCGGACGCCACAGGCCTGATTGATTCCATCCTGCCTGACATGACGGACAACGTGGGCACCAGCCCCACGCCGGGCGCTGGCTCCATGGAATCCATGGAGCCCATGGCCACAGATGACCCCACCATGCCGGGCGCGGGCATTGAAACGGTTGAGGACGCCAAAGCCCGTTCGCAAGCGATGGAAGAAGCCGTGGAAAAGCTGACGGAAGTGGATGACGCTTGGGTGGTAGCCGCTGGCCATACCGCGCTGGTGGGCGTGAAGTTCACCGGCCAGTACCAGGGCGAAGTGGACGAGCGGATGAAGAAAATGGTGCTCAGCCGGATCCAGACGGTGGAAAAGGGCGTTACCGGCGTGGCGGTCACCGCCGATGAAACTCTGGTAAAGGGTATTGAAGCCCTTTCAAAAACCCTGGAAAGCGCTACCAACTTGACGGCAGTGAACACCCAGCTGGAAGAGCTGGCCAAGGATATCACGGTTTACACCGAATGATCATCCTGCCCCGGCTTCGCCGGTGGATGCTGGGCGGCGTGCCGGTCCTGCTCCTGACAGCACTGGCAGCCCCGGCATCCGTCCCAGGCATGCTGCTCCTGTGGATGGGGCTGGGCACGGTCATTCTGCCCCGTTCGCTGAGCCCCTATGCCAGGAAAAAACGGCCGATGCTTCATCGGCTGTTTTTGGCGTGGGCAGCAGGCAGCTGCTGCTTTGCCGCGCTGCATGCCGGATGGCAGGTTTTTTTTACGCCAACTGACGCGCTTTCACGCGCGCTCGCGCAATGGGGACACTGCTGTCTGTCCCTCCTAACATGCGAAAGGGCGCTGGCATGGCCTTGGTCATCCAAACAGAGCTGGATCATTGGCGGCCTGCTCAGCGCCCTGATGTTTTTTTTGCTTATCGTCTGTACGTGATCACCGGCATGCCGGGAGTCACATCCTCCGTTATTTGCGGGTTCATGTTCTGAATATCGGACAGCTTCACTCGATAGCGCTTGGCAATGTCCCACAGCGTTTCTCCCGGTTGAACGAAGGAGAGCACAATGCCTTGCCATACCGGCGCAGCGGCCACCGCCTCGGCGTCGGTGATCAGCCGGGCATCTCCTTTGCGCACCCCTTCGGCGCTGAGCCGCAGGATATATTTCAGTTCAACCCGGTCGCCAGTGATAGGGCTGGGCTCCACCTGCACGGCGGTGAAGGTCAGGGCGTCATCCGGAGCTGCGTCGGTAGCAAACACAGCCCGGAAGGGAATTTCCTGTTCAACGGCCACCGGCACGTCGCTGTCGTCGGTCAGATAAATCAGCGCCGCAGCCAGGATACCATCCACCGTTAGTTTGCCGTTTTGCTGCTCTGTTTTCACCGGCACAGGCCGCGCAAAACCCAGCAGCGCCGTTTTTACCCGCGGCGAGCCTTCTGGCAGGATCATTACCGTGCGGCCCGATTCCGCTGCCTGCTCGTTCACCGTACCATTGCGGTACACTACCTGCTGGCTCACAGTGTCTATTTCCTCTCCATCGGTAGTGAACAAATCCTTCAGCACGGTCATTTCCTGGTTTTCCACAGCGGTGATGGCTGATTGCAACTGCACTTCCGCCCGCATGATCCGGCCGCCGCCTTCGTCTTCCTGGCTCAGCACTGCCACATCCCGCACAGTGCTCCGGGCAGTCAGGGCGTCCCCCAGCGCACCGGAGAGAGCAACGGTTTGCTCATAGGGCATCAGATGCCGGGTGTACACCAGCGGCCGGCCAGGCATGGCCGAGGTGTGATAAGCTTCAATGGCGATGGTGCCGGTCACAGTGGCTTTGCCGTCCGCACCGCCCAGAATATCCTCCACCTGGGCCTGGGCCGTGGCGTACAGGGTGTTTTTGATCTGCAACACGTCCGATAATTCAAATTCTTCCCGAAGAAGCATTTGCCCTTCCCCTTCGCCCACGGTGCGTTGGATGGCCAACACCTGGTTCGTCCGCTGGATGTCCCCATCCCCTTGCGCATCCTTGACAAAGGATACTGTTCGGGGCAAAGCCGCTTCAGCGTTGAGCAGCAAAATGGCCCGTAAAAGCAGTCGCCCGTTAAATGCCTTGGCGCTCACATGCTGCACCTCCGCCCGGGGCGTCAGGCGCACGGCGGCAGCAGCGGTGTTTTCCTCCTTCAGCGGCAGGGATTGGCTGAAATCCGCCGTGGTCTCCAGCGCTTTCACTTGAGCAAGATCTCCTTGGGCGTACAGAACGTGAAACGTGACCCGGCCATCCGCCGATACCCGGCTGCCGGTCATCTCGCCACCGTTAACGGTGGCTGCCGCGTCGGCATAATAGACCCGCGCTTCCTCCCGAAGCCCGCCGGGCAGCGCCACCTCCGTTTCTACCGCCATCTGGGTCGGCTTGGCAGAAATCATTTGTTCCGTTTCCATATTTTCACGAATCAATTGCAATTCCATGCTGCTTCCCTCCTATCGCTCCTATGCATGGTTATGAGCCATCCAAAGCAAATATGTGCGTGGAATCTTGACTTTTTTTTAGTTTCCTGCTACACTCTTTTCAATTTTTTATTGGAAGGAGCAGCCGCCATGATCATTCATTCCTTTGATCCAAGCAGCCCGCCGATCATTTCTCCGGAGCAGTTTTATCCCCAAGGCCACTTTTGCGATGCCTGCGTCATCACCTTTTCCAGCGTCATTTTTGATCATGTGCTCCATACTTTTCCCTGCGATCAGGTAGGTGAAATACGGGCCTGCAACGGCACATCGCCCATCTACGTGTTTCCCTTGGATGGCAAACCTACCGGCATTTACCTGTCCCACGTGGGCGCGGCCGGAGCCGGAACAGACGTGATTGAATGCCACTGCATGACCGGCGCAGAAAAATTTGTCATGTTCGGCTCCGCCGGGTGTCTGAATCAGACCGCCACGGCAGGCAAATACGTGGTACCCACGGCGGCCTACCGGGACGAAGGCATGTCCTACCACTACGCACCGCCGGCGGATTACATTTCCGTGCCCGGTGCCCAGAAGGTGGCGGAAATTTTTGACACGCTGGGCATCCCCTACGTTCAGGGCCGGGCATGGACCACCGACGCTTTCTACCGGGAAACCCGCCGCCAAACCCAGCTTCGCCAGCAGGAAGGCTGCCTGGCAGTGGAAATGGAACTGGCCGGTGTTCAGGCTGTGTGCGATTTCCATGGCCTATCTCTGTACAATTTTCTCATGACGGGGGATGTATTGGACGCGCCAGCGTATCAACATGAAGGCCTCCATGCTGCCAACCACACTCTCCACAATTTCTACACCGCCTTGGAAATCGTCAAGCGCATATAAGCGGCGCAACAATCTGACCTCCATGTCGACATCGTGGAGGGAACGAAGCTGATCGGTGCCCCGATGGGGCGTTTGCCGCTGGCGAAAGCAAAGCGCAGCTCCAATCAGCAAAGGGTTATGGCTGGCCACAGCAATGCCAGAATCTTATTGTGAATTGAGGGCACGCCCTTGCTTTCCGGCCCGCGCCTTTCATCTTTTTTCAATAAAATTTTCATTTCTGCTGTTTTGGCCCTTGCGCTTTTTTCATTTCCATGCTATAATTCATTTGTTGACCGCGTGGGATTATAGCTCAGTTGGTTAGAGCGCCACGTTGACATCGTGGAGGTCATAGGTTCGAGCCCTACTAATCCCACCATAGAAGAAAGTCCCCGATTTCTCGGGGGCTTTCTTCTGTTTTGCGCCAATTTGGGCTCTTTGTAAAATGTTCGACTCTTTATCAAGTATTAGCAGGATTCGCAGCGAGAAAAAAGGGGCCTTGTCAAATGTTGGGGTGCGCAGGATTCACAATGAGCAAAATGCGTTTGCGGAAGTTATGAAACAATCAATGAACTGCCGGAAACAGCACAGGCGGCACGACTGGAAATCATGCCGCCCGCCAGATAGATACAAAAGCGTTTTATGAACATTCGATCTTTAGAGAATAACTCACATCAAAAGCGTTCCTTTCTGTTATTCCCAGTTCATTTCCCGCTCAAGGCTTCATCGATGGCCTTGGCAGCCACTTTGCCCGCGCCCATGGCGGAGATGACGGTGGCGGCGCCGGTAACGGCATCGCCGCCCGCATAGACGTGTTCGCGGGAGGTGAGACCATCTTCATTCACGATGATACCGCCCCATTTGTTCACTTCCAGGCCTTTGGTGGTGCTCTTGATCAGCGGATTGGGGCTGGTGCCGATGGACATGACCACCGTGTCAACATCCAGATCAAATTCGCTGCCGGGCACTGCCACAGGCCGGCGGCGGCCGGAGGCATCCGGCTCGCCCAGTTCCATTTTCACGCAACGAATGCCGGTAACAAAGCCGTTTTTCGGGTCTCGGGGGTCATCTGGGTTATGGTAGCCCAAAATCTCGATGGGGTTGCACAG
>JAFUFC010000043.1 GCA_017470095.1 Clostridia bacterium
AACTGATTGCGTACCTTGATTACTACAACAACCGCCGCATCAAGGCAAAGCTGAAGGGCTTGCCTCCTGCTCTTCACAGAAAACAAGCCCTTCTGGTCGCTTAATTCATATTTTGTCTAACTTTTTGGGGTCACTTCATTCGCGCCGGGGGCTTTCCATTTACAGAAATTCTACAAAGTTTGCTTCCATCAGTTCATAATCTACAGCTGAGCGCCACTGGCCCATCTGATCCTGCCAGCAGTTTTCCCGGATGCCTGTTTGACGGAAGCCCAGCTTTTCATAAACATGCCGGGCCCGGGCGTTGTGGGGAGAAGTGTCCAGCACGATTTTTTCACAGCCCATGGCAAACAGCGCCCGGATGAGCAGGCTCAGGGCCACCCGGCCAATGCCCTTTTCCTGATAGGCCGGGTTGCAGATTTTGATGTCGATCTCAGCAGCGGCGTTATTCAAACGAGTAAAGCACATTTCGCCGATGGGCGTGCCATCGTAGAGCAGCATCAGCCGGCGGCGGGTATCGTCGCTGTCCGTTTGCAGATCGCGGGCAATTTTTTCCGGCGTGGTGCCCAGCCCCATGGGAAACCCGGCGTGGGCCATCACGGCCCCGTCGTTCCACCAGGCGGCCAATTGGGGGGCGTCGCCGGTAACAGCATTGCGCAGGGTGAGGCGCTGATGGGTGATGTACATCGGAAAAGCTCCTTGCTAAAACGGCGCGGGCTTTGATGCCGCGCCGCCTCATTTATTTTCGCTCGTAGGCCTTTTTCCAAACCGGCAGCACGGAGAAAATCAGGCCCAGGCTGCCCAAAGCCATGACCAGGTAGCACACATCCATGCGCATCCAGGTGAGAAAATCGATCTTCTGTTCCAGGGCAAATTCCATGGCCATGATCACGCCGCAGCACAGAAGAATCCAGCCAAACCCCGCCGCCAGACGGCCAAGGGTTTTTTCATTCGGCGGCAGGTTTCGCCAGCAGATCACCAGCACTGCCGCAATGGCCAGGGCGCTGATCAATTGGCTGCATCGCACGAACCCCCAGCGCAGCACGGCGTCCTGCCGCATGGATTCCCAGATGGTCTGGCAGGCGGCGTAGAGCAGCACCGTCAACAGGGCCTTGCCGCCTTCCCGGCGGGGCTTCATGGCCAGCAGGATCATGAGGATCGCAAGGGCCGTCAGCGCTTCGGGCAGGAAAATGGCAAAGTTCCAATCGCCGTAATAATCCTGGGCCCCCAGGGGGAAGCGGTAAAGGAGGGAAGGATCCTCCCATGCCACCATGCTTTTTTCCGCAAAGGGATCAAACCATTCTTCGATGTTGTGGCCGTAGCCCAATCCCACCAGCGGTTCCGCGATGCGGCCCAGGGCGATGAGAAGAGCAGCGGGGGCCGCGGCAACATCCAGGATGCGACCGGCGTTTTGCCTGGTGCATTTGCCCGTGAGGAAGCCCGCCAGGATCACCCCGGCCATGGCCCCGTAGAGCATGTACCCGCCCCGGGCAAACTGGAAAAAGAACGAGAGCCCCTGCTCCATCAGCCAGTTAAAGGACACCAGGCAGTAGCCCAGCCTGCCGCCCAGCACACCCAGCGGAATGGCCCACAAGGCGAAATGGCTCACCGTGCCGTACCGAAGGCCTTGGCGCTTGCCCAGGTATTCCATGAACAAAAGGGCGATCAGCGCGGCGCAGGCCATCGCCAGCCCATAACGGTACACCGCCACGCTTCCCCATTGCAATACGATCATTTTCTCAATCCCCCATAGCGGCGGAAGCAAAGTAAATCAAGCCGGAAATGGAGCGGCTGTTGGGAGTTTTGTGCACCCGTTTTCCGTTGATCATCAGGTTGGTGGAGCCGCCGCCATCCAAATTGTAGGCCACTTTGCATTCCGGGAAAACGAGGGTGATGTAAGTGGCCAGCTCGGTCAGGTTCATGCCGTTGCCGTTGCCCCCGTCAATTTCCACGATGCCGTATTCCAGTTCACCCAATTGACAGATGGCGATGCGCTGGGTGGCCAATTGCTTTTCCATGGATTTGGGCACTTGGGAAAAATCCTGCACTTCCCCATCCGCCACCAGCACCGGGCCGAAGGAAAAGCTGTTCACTACGTTCCGGCCTTCGTTGGCGATTTCTTCCGTTTTGGCGGCCATGCCATCGGCCGTGGCGTTTTTCACGAAGGAAAAATCGCCCCGGTCGTCAATGAGCAGAATATCCCGGCTGCCGTCCACGGCGTTGCGGTAAAACACGCCTTGGCGAACCACGTAGCCCAGGTCGTACTTGTACTTCATAAAATCGTCGTTGCAAGCCACCACGGCGTTCAAATCCTTGGCCATGGCGGCGGGACGGGCTTGGGTGGGATCCTCGTAGCTGTCGTTGCTCATAACCGTGCGCAGCTGGGATGGGTCCGCAATCGACACCCGAACCCACCGGCAGGTCACTTTGCCCTTGCTGGATTTGGGCTTGCGGATGGCGGAATCCATCACCATGTGGATGGATTCATCCTCATACTCCACGTCGGATTTCCAGCCGCTTTGCTTCAGCGGCCTGCCCCGTACCAACATCTCCAGAGGCAAAGGGTCCACTTCGGACAGGCCGGGGGTGGAAAAAAAGGTGGCCAGCAGCGCCAGCATCAGCGCCGCGGCGCACCAGCGAAGAACATTTGCTTTCATGAACAGGCACTTCCTTCTGTGAGAAAAAGTCGTGTCATTATATCATGGTTCTTTCAAGTGTTGCAACAGTTTTTCTATCCTTTAGAGATCAACTAGACAAAAAATTGACATTTTTTCTCCATTCTTTTATAATAAAAAAATAAAAATGCGATGGATATTGCATCCGCGCCGGCGGCTGGCTTCCGCCGGATCACAGGGAGGAACATACATGAAAACAGGCAATGCGGGTTTTGGGGTGAAACGGTGGATTCTTTGGCTGGCGCTCCTCATGTGGCTTTTGCCGTCCCTGGGGCTGGCGGAGGTGGGCAGCGTGACGCTGCAGGGCCTTTCCTTCCCCGCGGACGCCCAGGAAATCGATTTGGGCGATTTGAAGGTGACCATGAAGGAATTGACCGCGTTCCTGGACCAGTTCCCGCGGGTGCGGCATGTGGATATGTTCGGCACCAAGGTGAATAAGGAAGATATTGAAGCGCTGGTCAAGCGGTACCCCGATGTGACGTTCGGCTGGACCATCCATATCTTCGGGAAAAAGGGCGGCCATGACGTGCGCACCGATCAGACGGCCTTTTCCACCCTCCATGGCGATTGCTATTCCCACAGCAGCGAGCAATTGGAGGTGCTGAAATACTGCACCGAGCTGCGGGCGCTGGACTTGGGGCACAATCGGGTGAAAGATTTATCCTTCCTGCAGGGCTTAACGAAGCTGCGGGTGCTGATCCTGGCCTGCAACGAGATCAAGGATCTTTCTCCCCTGGCCGGCATGACGGAAATGGAATACCTGGAGCTGTTTTCCAACAGCATCAGCGATCTGAGCCCGCTGCTCAACATGCCGTATTTGATGGATTTGAACCTGACGTATAACAAAGTATCCGGCATTGAAGCGCTGTGCCGGATGCCCCAGCTGAAACGGCTGTGGGTGGGCCACTGCATCAAGAACCTGCCCGGGGCCAAGCTGCAATCCCTCAAGGACGCCCTGCCCGATACCCAGATCATCGCCGAAGGAGAGCCCACGCAGAACGGCTGGCGGAAGCACGCGCCTTACGACGTGCTGCACGAAATGTTCCAGCAGGGGGAGTACATTCCCTTTGCTGATTCCCATGAGGAAGCGGCGCAGTAAACAAAAGAGCGATTCAGTCTACATCGCTCCAGGGTGTCGAAAAAGTATTTTTGACACCCTGCGAATCAAATCGGAATCGAAATTCCACTTTAATTCGGTACATCCATTTCCTGCAAAAATGGGCTTTCGACCTCTAAAAGAAGTCAAAAGCCCTATTTTCGCAGCCGGAAATGGATCAGGGAAGCAACCTTCGGTTGCTCCTCGGCGCCGCGCATGTCGCCGCCTGAGGAACTTAATCGAAGGGGCTTTGGCCCCTTCGATGCATCCCTGGGGTTTTTTTCGACAAGCTGGAGCGATTCAATCTAAATCGCTCCTTTTTTGCAACAGCTTATTTGTTCAGTTCCACGGCAACCTTCGAAGCCAGGCGCACGTTGTTGAGCACCAATTGAATGTTGGAGGCAAGGGATTCGCCGCCGGTGAGCTCGCACACCCTGGCCAGCAGGAACGGCGTGATGGCCTTGCCCTTCACGCCCTGCTCATCCGCTTCCTTCAGGGCCTGGCCGATGGCAGCGTTGATTTGGTCGGCGGGCATGGCGTACTGCTCGGGGATGGGGTTGGTGATCAGCATTCCGCCGGGATAGGCAAGCTCCCGCTGAGCGCGGATGATGGCGGCAATTTCAGCGGGGGAATCAACCTGATAATCCACGGAAAAACCGCTGTGGGGCGTGTAGAAGGCGGGCAGTTCCTTCGTTTGATAGCCCAGCACGGGCACGCCCTTGGTTTCCAGGTATTCCAGCGTCAAGCCCAGGTCCAGGATGGATTTGGCCCCGGCGCAAATGACGGCCACGGGGGTCTGGGCCAGTTCTTCCAGGTCGGCGGAAATATCCATGGTGGTTTCCGCGCCCCGGTGCACGCCGCCGATGCCGCCTGTGGCAAAAATCTTAATGCCCGCCAGGGCGGCGATGATCATGGTGGCGGCCACGGTGGTGGCGCCGTCCTGCTTCCGGGCTACCAGGGTGGGAATATCCCGACGGCTGGCCTTTGTCACTTTGGTGCCTTCCCGGCCCAGGTAGTCAATTTCCTCTTCGGTCAACCCGGCACACAGCTGGCCGCCGATGATGGCGCAGGTGGCAGGTTCCGCGCCGTTGGCCCGGGCTTCCGCCTCGCACTTTAATGCCGTTTCCACGTTCTGCGGATAGGGCATGCCGTGGGAAATGATGGTGCTCTCCAGGGCGATCACGGGCCGGCCTTCAGCCAGAGCCGCGGCCACCTTGGGCGACAGTTTCACATGCATGTTCATGGGTTACATTCCTCCTTGGATAGAAAGGAGCGGATGCGATCCGCCCTTTTTTCATATTGTTTATGGTTTCATTATAAGCCGAGAAGAATCCCCGGTCAAGGGTCACCGCTGATGCTTCGTTTTACCCCGGACGATGGTGCGCAGCACATCGCAGCGCTCATTCAGCAGCACGATATCCGCGTCCTTGCCGGGCATCAGGGATCCCTTGCGCTCCGCCAGATGAACCGATTCGGCGGCAGTCAGGGACGCGGCCCGGACGGCGGCATACATCGGCACATGGCCAAAGTCCCTGTAATTGCGCACAGCCTCGTTCAATTTTAATACGCTGCCGGCGATGGTGCCGTCCTCCATCCGGCATTCAATGCCCCGGAGCCGGAATGCTTGCCCGCCCAGGGTGTATTCCCCGTCGGGCATGCCGGTGGCCCGCACCGAGTCGGTGATCAGCACCAGCCTGTCCCCCTTGGCCTTCCGCATCAGGGGGAAAATGCCCTTGTTCACATGGAAGGTGTCGGCGATCAATTCGGTGTACACGTCGGTGCTCAGGGCCGCGCCCACCACGCCGGGATCCCGGTGATGCAAAGGAGTCATGGCGTTGAAGGTGTGGGTGGTGCGGGACGCGCCCAGCTCAATGGCGTGCATGGCCTGGTCAAAGGTGGCGCCGGTGTGGCCGATGGACAGGGCGATGCGGGTTTTTTCCTTCATGGTGCGGATGAAATCATCCCCGCCGGGCATTTCGGGGGCGAAGGTGATAACTTGGATAACGTCGGCAAAGGGCAGCACCTTTTCCGCGGTTGGGGCCAGGATGGCGCTTTCCGCCTGGGCGCCTTTTTTACTGGGGTTGATGAAGGGCCCTTCCGCGTGGCAGCCCAGGATCTCCGCGCCGTCAAAATCCGCTTTCCGGCTTTCTTTCTTCAATTGCCGCAGCTGGGTGAACACCTTTTCCAAAATGGCCCAGTCCACCGTCATGGTGGTGGGCAGGAAGGAGGTGACGCCGTTTTGCAAAAAGCCTTTGGCTATCTTCCGCACGCCGTCCGGATCGGCGTCCGATACGTCGGCGCCTTGGTAGCCGTGGGTGTGCACGTCGATGAGCCCAGGGCACACATAAGCGCCTTGGGCATCGATGATCTCCGCTTGGTCAATGGCCGCGGGGCTGACAATGTCGATAATTTTTTCGTCGAATAGCAGCGCTTTGTCCCGGATTTCCCCCTCCGGCAGCAAAATAATGCCGTTGATGATGGCTTGCATGTTTTTTCCCTCCTGTTTCCTATACATTATAGAATAAAAAAGCGCCAAATACAACCAAAATGTGGCGGAGGATTGACAGAAAACCGCTGCCGGTGCTACCATGGCCTGGAAAAGGAAAGGCAGGCGGTGCGGTATGATGCGGGGCGGGCCCATGGGGCGCGGCTACTTGACGGAGGAAGAAAAGGCCCACCGGCCCAAGGTGACCGGACAGCTGCTGAAGCGGGTATTTTCCTATTTAAAGCCCTACTGGAAGCAGATGGGGCTAATTTTGATCGCCATTGCTCTGTCGTCGCTTTTGAACCTGTACCCATCCATTTTAACGGGCCGCATCATTGACGAAGGCCTGATTGGCCGGAGCATGGCCATGCTGGTGCGGCTGATTCTTTTGTCCCTGGCGGTCACGCTGGGGGCCAATTTGATCAGCGTGGGGCAGAATTATTTGAACACCTGGATCGCCCAGCATATCACCTTTGACATGCGCAACAAAATGTACGCCCATCTCCAGCGTATGAGCCAGCGGTTTTTCATCAGCAATAATCAGGGCGATATCATTACTCGCATGACCAGCGATATCGATGGGGTGCAGCGGGTGATCACCAGCACGTTCACCTCCATCCTCTCCAATGTGATCACCCTGGCGGCGGCGCTGGCGACCATGTATTCCCGCAATTGGGTGCTGGCCACCCTGGGCGTGCTGATCATTCCCCTGTTCATTATTCCTACCCGCCGGGCCGGCAAAACCCGGTGGGATTTGACCCGGGAATCCCAGGCGTGCAACGATGCGATCAACGGTATTCTCAATGAAACCCTGTCCGTCAGCGGCCAGACGCTGGTCAAGCTGTTTGGCAAAGAGCAGCATGAGTATGACCGCTACAAGGCCGCCAACAAGAAGATGATCAAATTGAACATCAAAGAGAGCATGGCGGGCCGCTGGTTTTTTATGATCATCAGCACCTTTGCTTCCATCGGGCCCATGCTGATTTACCTGGTGGGCGGCATCCTGATGCTGCGGTACGATCAAAACATCACCGTGGGGGATATCACGGTGATGGTGGCGCTTCTGTCCCGGCTGTACGGACCGGTGAATTCCCTGCTGAATATTCAGGTGGAATGGATTCGCTCCATGGCCCTGTTTACCAGGATTTTTGAGTATTTTGATCTGCCTGTGGAAATTGAAAACGATCCCCATGCCATCACCCCTGTGCGCACCGACGGCAGCGTGGTCTTTTCTCACGTGAATTTTTCCTACGAGCCGGATCGCCAAATTTTGCACGATGTCAGCTTTGAATTGAAGGCGGGCAGGAGCGTGGCCATCGTGGGGCCCTCTGGCAGCGGCAAGAGCACCATCATCAATTTGATTCCCCGCTTGTACGACTGCCAGTCGGGCCTGATCACCTTTGGCAATATCAATGTAAAGAAATTGGATTTGAATTTCCTGCGCAAGAACGTGGGCATCGTCAGCCAGGAAACGTACTTATTTAACGGCACCATCCGGGAAAACCTGCTCTACGCCAAGCCCGACGCTACGGAGGAAGAATTGATCGCCGCCTGCAAGAAGGCCAATATTTATGATTTTATTCAAAAGCAGGAAACGGGCCTGAATACTATGGTGGGCAACCGGGGGCTGAAGCTCAGCGGAGGAGAAAAGCAGCGCCTGTCGATTGCCCGAGTGCTGCTTAAAAACCCGGCCTTGCTGATCTTCGATGAGGCCACCTCTGCCCTGGATTCCATTTCCGAAGCCAAAATCCAGGAGGCCATCGAGCCCATCATCGCCCAGCGCACCAGCATCTTGATCGCCCATCGGCTGAGCACCATTCTGACCGCTGATGAGATCCTGGTGGTGAAGGACGGCCATATTGTAGAGCGTGGCCAGCACGCCGACCTGGTCAGGCGCGGCGGGGTGTATACCGAATTGTACGAAACCCAGTTCAAGAAGGCCATCGCCGCGGTGCATTCCTCATCGGTTCTTCTTAAAGCGCCACGTCCATCGCCATCATCAGCAGAAAACCCAGACCGAAGCTGAACATGCCCAGGCAGCGGGGAGAGCCGCCGATGATATCGGGGGTCAGTTCTTCCAAAATGACGCAGAACATGGCCCCGGCGGCGAAGGAGAGAAGATAGGGCAGCACCGGCAGGAAAATGCCGGCGGCCAGCAGGATCAGGGCCGCGCCCACGGGCTCCACGGCCCCAGAGAGCACGCCCCATAAAAAGGCCTGGCTCCGGCTTTTGCCCTCCGCCCGCAGGGGCATCGCCACAATGGCCCCTTCGGGGAAATTTTGCAGCGCAATGCCCAGGGCCAGGGCGAAAGCGCCGGTAAAGGAAATGCCGCTGCCGTACAGCCAACCGGCATAGGCCACGCCTACGGCCATGCCTTCGGGCAGGTTATGTATGGTCACAGCCAGCATCATTTTTTCCTGTCGGGTCAGGGTTCTTGCCGTCTGCACGGGCAGCCCGTCCAGCGCCGGCAGGAACAATAGGCCCAGCAAAAACCCTACCGACGCGGGAAACAGCCCGCCTTGCTCCAACGACGGCAGGAGCAAGCTGAAAAAGGACGCTGCCGCCATAATGCCCGCTGCCGCGCCGCTCAGGGCCCGGTGCAGGCGACTGCTGATCTCTTTTCGCATAAAAAATACCCCGGCGGCGCCCAGCGCCGTGCCGGCAAAGGGGAGCAGCACACCCCGGATTACTTCGATATTCATGCGTTTCCCTCCATCCAAGATTGGGATCATTTCATCCTATGCCGGAGCGGAAAGAGGGTGCGAAAGCGCTCATGGGCGGGCAGGATTTACCGGTTTTGTTTCCTATTGACCGCGTGGGTTTTGTATGGTATGATACCACCATCCTTCGGGAATGGGGCGGCCGCGCCTGAAAGGAACGGCGTTTTTTTCGGCCGCCGACCGCTTTTTTTGAATCATGGCAGGAGGAGGAAATTCCATGAAAAAACTGTTTGCTGTTTTGCTGGCTTTGATGTTGGCTGCCATGGCCGTGACCGCCCTGGCCCAGGCCGACCAGCCCGATCTGCTTGCCCGGGTGCGGGAAAAGGGTACGCTGACCATTGCCACCGAGGGCGCCTGGAGCCCCTGGACCTATCACGATGAAACCGGCGCGCTCACTGGCTTTGACATTGAAATTGGCGCCCTGATCGCCGAAAAACTGGGCGTGGAGCCCGATTACAAAGAAACGGACTGGGGCGCCATCCTGGCGGGGGTGGATTCCGGCCGGTTCGATATGGCCTGCAACGGCGTGGATTACACCGATGACCGGGCGGAAAAGTACGCCTTCACCGATCCCTATGTGTACACCGAAATCGTGCTGGTGGTGCGGGACGATAACGAAGATATTCACACCATTGACGACCTGAATGGCCGCACCTCGGCCAACTCCCCCAACTCCACCTACGCCCTGCGGGCGGAAGCGGTGGGCGCCTCCGTCATCTATGTGGACACCCTGGGCGAAACCATGGCTCTGGTGGAGCAGGGCCGGGCGGACGCTTCCATCAACGCCAAGGGCTCTGTGGAGGATTACCTGGGCGAGCATCCTGACGCCAAGATCAAGATCGTGCAGACCATGCCCGGGGATCCGGTGTGCATTCCCCTGCGGAAGAACGACGATACCGCCACCCTGGTATCCGCCATCAATGAAATCCTCGCCGCCGCCCGGGAGGACGGCACATTGGCCCAACTGTCCGAAAAATATTTTGGCCAGGATCTGACCAATCCGCTTTGAGCGGCAAAAAAATTCATGAACAGCGTCCCGGCGGCTTCTTGCTTCCGGGGCGCTCGTATGTTATGATAAAACCCCCTTCCTTCCATCGGGGAAATTTTCATTATCACAGGCCAACGGAGTGGAAAACATGAACGAACGCCTTTGGAATATCTTGCTGGACGCCCTGCCCAAGCTGCTGCGCTACGGGGTGGAAGTGACGCTGCCCCTCACCGCCATTTCCTTTCTGCTGGCGCTTTTGATCGCCGTCATCGTGGCGCTGATCCAGTACGCCCAGGTGAAGGGCCTTAAGCAGCTGTGCCGGTTTTATGTGTGGATCGTTCGGGGCACGCCGCTGCTGGTGCAATTGTATCTGGTGTTTTACGGGCTGCCCAGCGTGGGCGTGGTGATCGACGCGTTTCCGGCGGCGGTGCTGGTTTTTGGCTTCAACGAAGGGGCCTACATGGCCGAAACCATGCGCGGAGCGCTGGAAAGCGTGAGCCGGGGGCAGATGGAAGCGGGCTACTGCGTGGGCATGAGTTATTTGCAGATTATGGGGCACGTGGTGCTCCCCCAGGCCTTCCGCACGGCCTTCCCGGCCCTGTCGAATTCGCTGATTTCCATGCTCAAGGGCACCTCAATGGCCTCCACCATCACGGTGATGGAAATGTTCCGCCAGGCCCAGGTGATCAACGGCCGGGTGTATGAATCCCTGGGGCTGTATGGCGAAGTGGCGCTGATTTATCTGCTGTTCTGCACGCTGCTGTCCTGGTTCCAGCGCTTGGGCGAAAGGCGGCTGGCCAGCTATGGAGGTGCTGTAAAATGATGCTGCAAGCAACGAATGTGCACAAGCAATTTGACGGGCAGGACGTGCTCAAGGGCATCGACCTGACCGTGAACAAGGGCGATGTGGTGGCCATTTTGGGCCCCAGCGGCTCGGGCAAAACCACCTTTTTGCGGTGCCTGAATTTCCTGGAAAGGGCCGATCGGGGCGAATTAATTTTCGATGGGGAGCGGTTTGATTTGCACGCCGCCACTCGGCAGGAGATTGCCAGGATCCGGAAAAAAACGGCCTTCGTGTTCCAGAATTATAATTTGTTCCTGAACAAAACCGTGTTGCAGAACGTCACCTTGGGGTTGACCGTGGGAAATGGCATGAAAAAGCAGCAGGCCAACGAAATTGCCGTCCGCGCCCTGGAAAAGGTGGGCATGGCCGGCAAGCTAAGCAGCTACCCCAGCCAGCTGTCCGGTGGCCAGCAGCAGCGGGTGGCCATCGCCCGGGGCCTGGTGTCTAATCCGGAGATCATTTATTTTGACGAGCCCACCTCCGCCCTGGACCCGGAATTGATTGGCGAGGTGCTTTCCGTCATGCGGCAATTGGCCCAGGAGGGCATGACCATGCTGGTGGTGACCCACGAAATGGATTTTGCTCGCAATGTGTCCAATAAGGTACTGTTCATGGAGGGCGGGAATGTGATCGAATCCGGCTCCTCTAAGGCATTCTTTGAGCATCCCACCCAGGAGCGGTCTCAAGAGTTTATCCGCACTATCCTGGAAGCCAGGAAGTAATGAGGCCAAGCACTCTTTTTTCCTGCAAAAACACGCTTTGAATCAAAAAAATTCCAAAATCTCTGTAAAAATTTTGAATTCTATGCAATAATGAAGCCGGTATGATCGTTTGATTTGCAGAAGAGGAAATGATTCCTGCACAACGGGAGGAATGTATCATGCGGAAACAGCGTTTGATTGGAACAAGCGGCGTTTGGGCGGCATGCCTGCTGCTGATTGCCTTGATGGCCGTTACCCATCCGTCCGTCGCCCGGGCGGACACCTACGCTACTTACGGCAACGCCAACACCGATACCACTTTTTATGTGACCTCGGCCGGCAGCGCCACCCTCACCTTGAGCCAGAGCGGCATGGGCCTGGTGGAAAAGCAGTACATTTATAACACCGCCAATACCACCAACGAGTACGCCTACGCCCAGTACACCGTGCTCTACAAGGGCAATCAGGACGCCTACTGGCAGCAGGGCGCTTACTGGAACGAGAAAACCTGCACGCTGAATTTTCCCCGGGCGGACGTGTACACCGTGCGGGTGCTGCCCACCAACGTGAAGAACATGCAGGGCAGCCAGTCCGGCGTCTGGCGGAACAACCGGTGGATCACCGTGCCCGCCTGGTACGCCAGCGGTGTGCGCAACTGCTCCGTTTCCTCCGTGAACCCCAAAAAACTGCCCACGGCCACCCCTCGGCCTACCGCTACGCCCCTTCCTACCGTCATTGCGCCTTTGACCTTGATCTATCAGGACGTGAACGGCAATTATATGGCTTCCGAAGTTATCTATTTAACGCCCGGCACCCATACCGTTCGGCCCAACAAAATTTTTTCCAATTACAGCCTGGTGGGCAACAGCGCCTATTCGGTGAACGTAAGCGCGTACGGCGCGGCCAATCCCTCAGCCTTGGTGTTCCTGTATCAGTATCAGCCTTTGGCGGTCCAGATCACGTCGGAGCCCATCATCACCCCCACGCCCCGGCCCACCGCCGTGCCCGCCACCCCCGTGCCCATTACCGGCAATGTGGTCACGCCTGTGCGCTGGGATACCCAGTATAAGCCGGAAACCTCCTCCCATAACCCCAAGCTGATCAACAGCCTGGCCAATCTGTACGACAACAACCCCAACACCTGCGTCAAATGGACGGTGTGGACCAGCGAATGGAAGGATGACGTGCCCGAGTTTACCGCCTATTTTGGGGGAAACACCGTGGGCGCCGTGGCCTTCCGCAATGGCGACGCGTCCAGCGCCAAAAATTATAAGGCCTACGCCCGGGGCTATCGGTATCTGGTGCGGGTGTATCTCGTGGGCGGCGGCTATCACGATACCGGCATCCTGCTGAAGGATTCGTACAGCACCAACTACCAGGTGTTCGCGCTGGATGGCGTGTACGACAATGTGGACCGGATTGAAATTTTCCTGAACAAGTATAAGGTGGGAGGCACTAACAAAAACACCGTCGCCATTTCCGATATTCTGTTCTATTCCCAGCCGTAAAATTGAAAAAAATACGCCCCGGCTCCTTTGCATGAACTGCACCCCATTTGTTAGACAAGTATGGTATACTACTAACAAGTGGGGTGATTTATCATGCCAAAGGGGCAGCCAAACAAGAGGTACACACCAGAATTCAAGCAAACGGTCATAGAGACAATGCAGAAAGAAGGGC
>JAFUFC010000044.1 GCA_017470095.1 Clostridia bacterium
CCGCACGGTGAAATTCTTGTATGATGGCGTGTTTGAAGAACTGCTGGACCGGCTGGGCGAAATGCCCCTGCCTCCCTACATCCACGAAAAATTACAAGACCCCACTCGCTACCAAACCATCTACGCCAAGCAGGAAGGCAGCGCCGCCGCCCCCACCGCCGGGCTGCATTTCACCGATACGGTGATGGAACGCATCCGGCAAAAGGGCATTGAGATTGTGCCGGTGCTGCTGCACGTGGGGCTTGGCACTTTCCGGCCGGTGAAAGCGGAAGATGTGAGCGAACATCAGATGCATTCTGAATACTGGGAAGTGACAGAAGAAGCGGCGGAAAAGATCAACGCCGCCCGGGCAAAAGGCGGCCGCATCGTCTGCATTGGCACTACCTCCGTGCGCACCCTCGAAACCGCGGCCACAGAGGACGGCATCGTCCACTCCGGCACGGGCATGACCAGTATTTTCATCACGCCGGGCGTTCAATTCAAGGCCACCGATGTGCTGCTCACCAATTTCCACCTGCCGGAAAGCACGCTTTTGATGCTGGTATCCGCCCTGATGGGCCGCGAAGAAGCGCTGGCGGCATATAAAGAAGCGGTGGAAAAGGAATACCGGTTCTTTTCCTTTGGGGATTGCATGCTGATACTGTGAGGAGGCTTAAGATGGATTTTCTCTACCATCGGTCCATGATTGATCTGCTGGAAGGGCTCAACGAATTGCTGGCCGATCTGGAAGATACCCGGGATGAAGCTCAGGATTGCCTGGACGAAACGGGCGACGAAGCGGTGGAAAACGATGTGAAGCGCATGGACGAAGCCATCCGGCTCCTATCCCAAGCTGCGGATTTACTGGAAAACGGAGAGAAATAAATTTGGCTAACATGCGTAATTCTTCTTCCCCCAGTGTGAAACGCACTGGAGCGAAAATTCTGATGGTGCTGGGCGCCATTTGGCTGTTGGGCGGCATTTTGATGTCCTTCCTCCAGGGCTTTTTTCCCATCGGCATTTTGTGGCACGTGATATCCTTGGGCATACTGCTGTTGGGGGTTCATTACTACCGCCATGCCGATGACCACCCCAAGGAAACGCAGCTTGCAGACGTCAAAAAAACGCTGACTGGCATCCAAACGCTGCCTGCAACCAAGCACGCATCCTCCATTCCTTCCTACGCGCTGTCCCTATCGTTGCCGGATTGTTTGTCTTTCGCAGAGAATCCCTTTTCCTACGCGCTTGAAGATGTGGGCCCGGACGGGATGCGGGATGAATCCGGCGTGGTCTTCTGGCTAAGCATACGAGAAAACAGAGACATCCACGAAATTATTCAGGCCGCCGCAGCATGGGTGAACGACATAAAGAAAAACTCCGTATTAGCAGCCAACCGGGCGCAGTATCCGGATGCCGCCATTGTGTTTCCCAATCGCTATATGTATCAGCGCTATTGCGAGCTGCGGAAAGTGATTGTGATGGAGGATCAGCACATCCTGGATTCAATCACAGAAGAAGAAAAGCAACAATGTGAATGGAACCGCATTCATTTTGTGGCCGTCGTGCAGAATGGGGTGCTTGACCTCCTTCGGAATAAAACCTGCCCCGTTTCCTGGAAAGAATGGCCCGGCTCTGCGGATGACGCGGCCACGTACGGCTCCTGGACGATCAATTGGTAATGAAGCGAAAGGACACAAAAAAGGGAATGCATATGCGCATCATCGTGATCGGGGGCATGAACCTGGACTTAATGGGCGTGCCGGAGGGCACGCTCTTGTTCCGTGATTCCAATCCAGGCAAAATCATGCTGCGGCCCGGCGGCGTGGGGCGGAACATCGCTTCCCGCCTGAAAACCCTGGGCGCACAGGTATCCCTGCTCACCGCTCTGGGCAATGACGACCGGACGGACATGCTGACAGGCTTTTGCCTGGGCGAAGGCATCGATTTGTCCCTGAGTGTGAAAACGAACTGTCCCTGCCCCACTTATTTGTGCATCCACGATGAAAAGGGCGATATGGCCGCCGCCGTCAGCGATATGATCGCTCTTGACTGCCTGACGCCGACAGTCATGGAAGCACGTATCGATCAGATCAATGCTTTCGACGCTTGTGTGATCGACGCCAATCTGTCTGCCGCCACGCTTCAATACATCGGCCAGCACGTGGGCATTCCCCTGATCGCCGATCCGGTAAGCACCGTGAAAGCCCAGCGGCTCCGGGGCATTCTGCCTTTGCTTACGGCGATTAAGCCCAATCAGCTGGAAGCCGCCGCCCTGACCGGCGAAAACCATCCCGATGCGGCAGCGCAAACCCTGCGGGCCATGGGCGTGAAGAACGTGTTTATTTCGATGGGTGCCGAGGGCGTGTATTTCTCCGGTCCAGGAGAGAAGGGGGCCATGCCCGCCCAGAAGCTGCCCACAGTGCCTCTCACAGGCGCAGGAGACGCCCTGTGCGCCGGACTGACCTTGGCCCTGGCAGCAGGCAAAAGCCCCCGGGAATGCGCCCGAATGGGCTGCCAGGCAGCCCATGACGCACTGATGGTCGCCGGGCGATAATTGCCCCTTGCGTTCGCGCCCAAAACGCGCTATAATGGCGGCGGTTGGTTCATCGGGTCTGTGGTTGCAAGCCGATGCCAGTCGCAGGCAAAGCGGTCCACGTAAGCCGGGCAAAGCCCCGGTGAGCATGGTGCGGTCTAGAGGTAAGCCCGGCCGCGCGAAAAGCGCGAGAGGATGGCGTGAGGGCGCACAGGCGCAGAGCAAAGTTCCAGCCGGCGAGTGTGGGGTCAAAGACCAGGTCAGCCGATGCCAGCCATTTCCCGAAATACCGGGGCTGCCGTCTTTCAGCGCGGCCCTTTTTCATTATAAGGAGGATGTTGTTGCTATGGATACCCTGCGTCTGCCTTCCCCTAAGCCCCGCATGATCGCCCACCGGGGCCTGAGCGGCATTGAAATGGAAAACACCTGCTCCGCCTTTGTGGCGGCGGGCAACCGCTCTCATTTCGGCATTGAAACCGACGTGCACCGCACCCAGGACGGTCAATACATCATCATCCATGACGATGACACCCTTCGTGTAACCGGGGACAAAATGATCGTGGAAGAAACCACCTTCGAGACCCTGCGTTCCCTGCGCCTCAAGGACCGGGATGGCCAGCGGGGACGGAAGGATTTGATCCTGCCCACACTGCAAGAGTACATTCAAATTTGCAAAAAATACGAAAAAACCGCCGTGCTGGAGCTGAAAAACCATTTCGAGCAGGCGGATATCGAAAACATTATCGCCATCATTCGGGGAGAGGACTATCTCCCCCACACCTTGTTCATTTCCTTCGATTTACCCAATATGATCTGCGTACGGCAGTTGCTGCCCGGGCAAACGGCCCAATACCTGATTGAAAACAGCGTGCCCAGCAACCTAATTGATACTTTGAAACGATATCATCTGGGCCTGGACATTGATCATCAACTGTTGACCCGGGAATTGAGCGACGC
>JAFUFC010000045.1 GCA_017470095.1 Clostridia bacterium
ACCCATGAAAAAACTGACGAGCATCCTGCTGGCCCTGATGCTGGCGCTGTGCTGCTTCTCCTCTGCACTGGCCGATACCTATACCGGCGAAGCGGAAGGAAAGAACGGTAGAGTTGCCGTGGAAATTACGGTGGAAGATGGCAAGATCACTGATGTTCAGGTGACGGAACAGGCTGAAACTGTTGGTATCGCCGATGCGCCTTTGGCCCAGATCCCTGCTTTCGTGGTGGAGAATCAATCTCTGGCTGTGGACGCTTTCACCGGCGCAACCGTGACCCGTGACGCGCTGGTGGCTGCCATTGAAATGGCTGCTCTCCAGGCTGGCTTGGACGTGGAAGCCCTGAAGAACAATCAAGTGGCGACGGAAGATAACGCTGAGCCCGTCGAAGATACTGCGGATGTGATTGTTGTTGGCGCTGGCGGCGCTGGTCTTTCCGCTGCTGCTGGAGCTTCGCAAAAGGGTGCTTCTGTCATCGTGCTGGAAGCCAATGGCATGGTGGGCGGCGCGACAATCCGCTCCGGTGGCCATCTGCTGGTATTTGACGACGCCATCAATGCCTCTATGGATCGCAATGATGAAGCGCTGCAAAAGTATCTGGCTTATAATCCCGCTGATTTCGGGGAATGGGCTGATACCCTGACCACCCTGCAGGAGCAGATCAAAGCATATCTGGAAAGCGACCAGGCTGGCCGTTTTGACAGCGTGGAAATGGCGCTGATCGACCATGAACTCAAGGGCACCGGCAAGGATCTGGACGGCAACGACGCTACCAATGATTTTGCGCTGCTCTCCGCTTCCTTCTACGCAACCAATGATGTCAACGCCTGGCTGGTCAGCGGCGGCATGGAAATCCAGCAAAAAATGTATAACGCTCATGGTGGCACCCCGGTGGGCGGCGCAGCTGCCATTATCTCTACCTTGCAGAACATGGCTGAAAGCAATGGCGCTCGCATCGTGCTGAATATGCGTGCCACCGAACTGATCGTGGAAGATGGCAAGGTGACCGGTGTGATCGCCCAGGATGCTCAGGGCAATCCCCATACCTATCATGCCAAGGGCGGCGTCGTGCTGGCCACCGGCGGTTTCCAGTCCAATGCCGCGATGATGGCGCAGTACCAGAAGATCGGCACGGGCCTGGGCGAGAACAATGCCAGCACCAGCCCCGCCACCAACGTGGGCGACGGCATCGTGATGGCGCAGAAGCTGGACGCCAAGCTGCGGGATATGGGCTTCGCGGTCACGGTAATGGAAGGCTATCACGAGGGCAGCTCCCTGAGTGAATTTGGCAAAATCAACGCCAATTCTCAGCTGACTGTAAATGCCAATGGCGTGCGCTTCGGGGACGATACCAAGAATGCTGGCATGGGCACCAACGGCACTGCCTATATCAATCAGCCGGACGGCCTGGTGTACTTCATCGGTGACGCCAAGATGGTTAATGGTCTGAACGCTGCCCAGGAGGGCTTCACTGACACCATGCAGGCCCGCGGCGATTGGTTCGTTGTGCGGGATACGCTGGAAGAAGCAGCAGAGGCCATGGGGCTGGATGTTGAAACCGTAATAGCCACCGTGGAAACCTTCAATGGCTATGTGGATGCCGGCGAAGATAAAGACTTTGGCCGCACCAAGTTCAACGGCAAGGTGGAAGAAGGCCCCTTCTGCATCGCAAAAGGCGAAGCGCATTATCACCTGACCTTCGGCGGCCTGACCGTGAACACCGACGCCCAGGTGCTGAACAACCAGGACGAAGTGATCCCCGGTCTGTACGCTGCGGGTGACGTGCTTAGCGGCCTGGAAGGCGCTGCCCACCAGAGCGGCGACTGCATCACCACCATGCTGTATTTCGGCAAGGTCGCCGGTGAAAATGCCGCTGAAAGTGCTAAATAATCCATCGTTCATTTCTCAATCATATCTATCAATGGGGCTGTGAAAAAAGTCCCCAATACAAAAACAGAAATCTCCTGAGCGAAAGGGCTTGGGAGATTTCCGTTTGTCTGGTATAATTTAGGTGTGAAACAGAACCATAAGAATGAGTGTTCAAATCATTTGATTACAGATCTTCGCTTCTGCTCACGCTGAAAAGCGTTACGCCTTCGGGGCGGAAATCCATCTGTATTTCCCAGAATTCGACGCCCTGCATGGCTGCTTTGCGGATCGTTTCCGACACTTCCTCATAATGGGTGGAGCGGAGACGCTCCTTTCTTTCCGTGATGCGGTACTGATAAACCTGCAGAAAGACGGCCCTCTCGTGCTCCCGCAAGGATGCGGCAAGCTCGTTCACGTGCTTCACCATCCTGTCCGTGGAAGAGAAGGGCTTGGGCGGGAGGGTTTTGATGTTTTTGCCATAGGTCACGTTGATGGTGGTCAAAGGCGTTTTGACCTCCAGATAGGTATCGCCCACCTTGAAATCCAGCTTGGAAACACCCAGCTTTACTTCTCTCTGAATGATATCGAAAGCCGGTACGATCTGCTTCAGTTCTCCCTCCCGGAAGAAATGCTCCACCAATCGGTTGGACAGGATCTGATTGATCCCCACCCAGTTGTCATCATCGGACAGAAGCACCGCTTCGATATCATATTTCAGCTTCCGCTTGGGGTCATCGTGAAAGGAAAGCAGGCAGGGCAAGTCCTTGTTCTCCACATCGCCGATGCGGTTGGTGGTGGGGATATGCGCGATGAGCTCTTCTCCGTCCACATCCACAATCGCTGTAAACTGGCTTTTTCTTTTTCGCATGATACCCCGGATCAGCGGCTGATCAAATCGATACATCCTGTTTCTCCTCTGCTAAAACGGCTTATTTCTTGACCACGATGGTCAGCATCACCAGATCCTCATCGCAGGTGTTGATGATGCTGTGGACTGACCCCTTGGGGCAGATGTGCATCGTGCCGGGGGAAAGCACTTCCTCTGCGCCGTCACAGAGGGCTTTTCCCTGTCCCGCCAGGATATAATTCAGATCGTCCCCTGTGGTTTGCGGGTGCAGCCCAATGCTGCTGCCGGGATGTAGGATGGTCGGGATGATCCTGTACGCATCGTCATTGTACATCCGGGTTGTCATTTCTCCCGTTCCGCTGTTCATTCCCGGTGCGGTGATGGGGTGAATGGCATTGAAATCGATCAACATTTTACATCGGCAAATCCGCGATATGCAGCGCTTCTCCGCCGTTCTCCTTTCCATCTGCCATCTGGAGATAAAGTATGTTTTCCATTTCGATACCGGGCAGATGGAGAATATCGATCACCTGGCATTTCACCACAACCCTTGCGTCATTGATCAGAACAGCGCCTTCATCCACTGTATAATCGATCCCGGCCAGCTTATCCGTTTCAGAAGAATGCGAATTGATATCGCCGAGCCGGAAGGCAATGGGCATCTGCGCTTTATTCAAATTGGAAAAGCCGATGATGTCTCCCTTTTCGATTGCCCGGCCCGTAGCACTCTGGGGGCCAACGCAGCAGATCAGCTTGTCCGCCGCAGCCTGGGTGCACCAGGCGCAGCACATGCCATAGTTCTTTCCGTTCTTTTGCAGGGCGATAATGTTCACGTTATGGTCAATTGCTTTGATTTCCATTTTCAATCTCTCCTTCATGCTTGACGCTCCGCATCAAGCATGATACAATTATAGCAACATTTGTTGCTTTATGCAATATGCGCAGGCATAACTGCAACAAACAGGTGGTGAATGTCGCTTTATGCGGAGAAAGAACACTACATCCGAAATGATGATGGATTACATCGCGCAGGCGTTGGTGCTGCTGATGCGTTCAAAGCCTTATGCCGGGATCTCCATTGGAGAGATCACCGCCAAAGCGGGCGTGAACCGTGCTACCTATTATCGGCATTTTACGACGAAGGAATCGGTAATCCATTTTTATCTGGATGCGATCATGCGGGAGTATCAAAACAAATACGCCGTGCAAGGCATCACGGCGCATGATGAATATCTCAAAGTCATGTTTGAAACCTTTTATGAAAAGAAAGAAGATTTGCTATTGATCCACGAAGCCGGACTTTCGTTCATCCTGCTGGACGTTCTGATGAAGCAATTTCGATTTTCGCAAATCCCGGAAACAGAACAGTTCCGCGCTTCCTACCACATTGGGGGCATCTATAATAATCTGTGCCTGTGGTTTGAGCACAAAATGAAGGAAAGCCCTGAGCAAATGAAGAATCTTGCGCTGCTCTATGGGCCAAAGGAATCGCTGTTGCTTGATATGTTGGAATAACAGCGCTGTGCGTTAAGATTTTAAAAAAATCGCCAATTTGGCCTGACTACCACCTTCGTTACCGCCCCTGTCCAGCTTATGGCATTCGCGCCGGGCTTCAGCTCCGGGAACTCACCGTTCATACGGTCATTCATCAGGGTGGTTCCTTGGTAGGCTTCCTGCAGCACGGAGTCAAGGACAATGCTACCGGAAACGCCCTCCAGTTCCACAATGGTTGTTCCGACCATGAGCGTGATGTCCCCTGAGCCTGTGACCATAAGGATCGGCTCGGGAGTACACGCTGCCAGGATTCGTGATCATCGTTCCGGACGTGGTGACCGTGATGTCGTCAGCGGCATCGGCGTAGAAGAACGGATAGCAGCGGAAGTTCACCGCAAAGGTACAGTGTGGGTTGCCCCGGAACACCTTCTCAAAATGGATCTGGTTGGCAATCCGCGCTTCGTAGTACCCGCCTGTCCGGTTGGCAAGGGTCACTGTGCCGCTGTCCTTTTATCGGTCGCGATAGCCGGGATCAGCGCCGGATCGGAGATAGAGCAGACAACTGTCAGCAACAGATTGCGTTATACGAACTGATGCCACTTACACCAATTTTGCCCTGAGATCGATTTTTGTCCTTGCAGATGACAGAATCCTCGTTCGCCTGAATTTCAGCCACTTAGAATCGAAAATTGCTCCAAATGACACCATATATTGACTGCACAATTTTCATTCGATACTATATATTGTATAATTTTGAGGTGCTTAAAATTCTCGGGATCTTGCCAGAAAAAACAGCGACGCAATTATGCCGGCATAACCCCCGATGGTTGTGCCGGCACGTTGTGTTTATAAGGTCAGAATGACATCATGCAGAATGACCTCTTCTGCTCTGCTTCGAATGCTGTTCATTCTGCTGACCCATTCAAGGGGCTGTGCTTCTTTCAAGCTCTCCGTGATGCCTTCCTGGGTTGCCATCTGGGCAATCAGCCTTTCCAGCATGCTTACTGCTCTTTCGTTTGCATCGGCCAGATGCTTGTAAAGTGTTCCGTTTAGGATGAGCCGCTCATACAGCCCCGGATGTTCTGCCTCCAGGTATTTACTGTGCATTTGGCCCCACTTCCCGATGGGCCGTGGGTCTTTATCACCGATTACCAAATCGGGATACAGCATGCCATCATCACCAAGGGTATAGGTGCCACCAAGTTCTTCATACAGGGACTTCATCATCATTTCCTCCTTCAAGTATGGTCCTTTGGTGCCGTGAAACAGGTTAAGCACTACGGTTGCCGGCTTTGTTGTGTTGAGGTTTGATGATTAGTTCCTTATGACGATGAATGCAAGCGCTGCCGGGGCTTTTTCTTTTCCTGTTCCCGGCAGGCATCCCATGCCCGCAGCCGCAGGAAGTCCGGCATGTCCATCTCGTTGATGTCCTTTATCTGTCAGGCGTTTCTCATCAGTTCGTAATAAATGGCGCAGATGTATTCCGGCAGGGTCAGGTTTCCTGCGGAATTGTCACTTCCGGCTTCTTCGCCGACCCCAGAAACTGTTCCGCTTTCTACTACCCATGGAATCGTAGGGAAAGCGTCCAGCGGCGACTTGGGCTGGGTCTGCACGGGCATCAGCGCCAGCGCGTTTTTTGCCGGCCCTGGCGAAGCGGACAGGATGATCTACGCCTGCGGGACAGCGCGCACCGCATCTTCTCCTTATTAAACATCATCGCCTAAAAGCCATGCCGGGCAGCCGCGTCCTCGATCCGCTGCCGATGGCAGGCCGCCAGCACAGGCAAAAAACGCCATCAGTTTTCTGTGCATTGCGTTTCCTCCTTTTTTTGTAGGACTTGTCAACGGTATAAAAAATCGGTTTTTTCTTTTGCAATTCTGTATTACGCGCAGATTCCGCATTATTCGCAATTTTCTGTTTCATTTAATTTCATTTTTTTCTTTTCGTTGCGCACGCATAAAGCTGTTTCAATTATCCAGTATTTCTTTTATTTGAGGTGATCGTTATGGGTATGGAGCAAGATTACAACGCCTATGCGCAGCGCCGGGAGGCGATGGCGAAGGAGCGGTTCGGCCCTCTGTGGCTCAACCAGGAAAAGCGCTACGTGCATCTCTTCCGCATCTTCGGCAACGTGTGGTATGTGGGGGACGACTGGGTGTGCGTGCACCTGATCGATACCGGCGATGGTCTGCTGCTCATTGACAGCGGCAATGCGGGCGCCACGGCCATGCTGGTCAACGCCATCTGGGAAGCCGGGTTCAACCCTGCGGACGTGAAGTGGATCATTCACAGCCATGGCCATCTGGATCACATCGGCGGCGCCATGTTCTTCAAGCGTATGTTTGGCACCCAGCTGCTTCTGGCCGAGCCCGACGCCCGCATGTTCCGGGAGCAGCCCTGGATTTCGGCGATCCAGAACACGTACAACGATTGCGATTCCCTGTTTGTTCCCGACTATGAGATCAAAGAAGGCGACGTGCTGACCTTCGGCAGCACCGTCATCACCTGCTACCTGTTCTACGTTTCCGACAAGCGCAAAGTGCCCGCCGGGGACATGCAGTACATCGACGAGTCGGACAGCCCCGATCCCTGGTTTCGCCTGCGCCGTCAGGAGATCCTGACCCCTGGGCGCATCGTGGAGGAAGCCGAAGCCGTGGCCGAAAAATACGGTATGAAGAACTTCAAGCTCAAAGGCGGCGTGCTGCGGGGCGAGGAAGAAATGGAAGCCGTGCGCGCCGTGAAAAAGCGCTTCCCCGACGCTCGGGTGAACATTGACCCCAACGGCGCGTGGAGCCTGAAGGAAGCCATCGAGCTGTGCCGCGATATGCACGGCGTCATCACCTATATGGAGAATCCCTGTGGTCCCGAAGCCGGCTTCAGCGGCCGGGAAATCATGCGGGAATTCAAAAACGCCACCCAGTTCCAGGTGGCCACCAACATGATCGCCACCGACTGGCGGCAGTTCTATCACACCGCCAGCCTGAACGCCTGCGACATCATCCTGGCCGATCCCCATTTCTGGGGCTTTGACGGGGCGGTGCGCATGAGTCAGCTGCTGGAGCCTTGGGGGCTGACCTTTGGCATCCACAGCAATAACCACTTTGATATCACCCTGGCCGCCTTCGCCCAGGTGGGCGCGGCCGCCGTGGGCCGGGTGGCTCCGCTGGACACCCACTGGATCTGGCAGGACGGCCAGAACCTGCTGGAGGATACGCCACAGATCATCGGCGGCAAGCTGCAAGTGCCCCAAAAGCCTGGCTTGGGCGTGACGCTGGACATGAAGCGGGTGGAGGAAGCCAACCGGCTGTACAACAGCCTGCCCAGCCATGACCGCAACGACTCCCTGGCTATGCAATACCTGATCCCCGGCTGGAAGTACGATCGCAAGAAGCCCTGTCTGGTACGATAAAATGATGGAGGATGGCGATCCCATCCTCCATTTTCTGTCATACAATTGGTTCTGGTATTCCGTTTGTATATATGGAAACCAACCGAAAACCACGGCATCATTCCAGCGTCAGATCGCGGGCGATGCCGTATTTTTTCATTCTGCGCCAAAGGGTAGTCTTGCTGATGCCCAGCTCCGCCGCGGCCCGCTCCCGGCTGCCGTGACAGCGGTTCAGCAGTTCCGCCAGTTCCACGGCCTTGGGATTAAGGACTTCGGCCCCCGCCGGGGCGTCAGCGCGCTCGCTGTCGATATCCCGCAGATGGGCGCGCAGGGCGGCCTCGTCTACCGTGCGCTTTTCGGACAAAAGCACCAGCCGCTGGCACAGGCTCTCCATCTGATCCAGATTGCCCGGCCAGTCATAGGCGGACAGGTATTCCCGGGCATCCGGGGTCAGGCGGATCTGGCGGGCCATTTTTCCGCTCCAATCAGCCAGTATACGTTCAAACCAGCCTGGGATATCCTCCCGTCGGCTGCGCAGGGGCGGGATTTCCACCTTGAGCGCGTTGAGAGCGTAATACAGGTCCCGGCGGAACTGCCCGCAGTCCACCTTTTCCCGCAGGCTGGCCTCGGTGGATATGATTAGCTTGATGTCAATGGGCACGCCGGTATTGGGCCCGTTGTGCATAAACTGCCCCTTGGTCAGCTGCAGCAGCTTATATTGGGTCTCAATGGAAAGCAGCTCCACCTGCCGCAGGTACAGCGTGCCGCCCCGGGCCTGCTCTACCGCGGAAGGCTCGCCGTCCTTGCGGGCGCTGAAACGGCCAAACAGCTTTTCATCCAGATCGTCGGGATGCCAGATGCTGCAGTCCACCATGATAAAAGCACCATCCCGCTGCAGGGATTCATTGTGCATGCACTGGGCCAGGATGCCCTTGCCCACGCCGGATTCTCCCGCCAGCAGCACGGCGGAGGGGTAACGGGAAAGCCGCTTTAACTGGGCCAAAAGATGCAGAAAATCCTTGTTGACGGCTACTATCTGATCAAAGGTATAGTGCGCCACAAAGCCCTGCCGCGCGATCTCCTGCCGCAGGCGGGAATCCATCTCGCTGATGCGCCTGCCCTCCTGGAAGGTGAGGATGGCCCCAGCGGTCAATTCTTCCACCCGCACGGGGGTGAGGCTCATCAGCGCATGCCTGCGCCCCAGATTCACTAACGCGCCGTCGATCTCCCTGCCCTCCCGCAGGGCAGAGGCCAACTCCTCCTGGGGCAGGCTCTCGATCACCTCTGCCGCCCCGCGCCCCAGCACGTCGTCCGGCTCCTTGCTCAGCATGTGATAGAAAGCGCGGTTGGCGCGGCGTGCGATGCCCGTGCCGTCCACCTGTAGGATGGCGGAAAAGGTGTTGTCCAGCATGGCGCTCATTTCAGCGTTGCTCTGCTTCAGCAGGTCAATGCTGTATCCCAGGAGGGAGGCCGATTCCAGCGCCTCCCGCACGCTTTCCTCTCCCATGGAGAGGAAACAGCAGGGCAGCCCCATCTCCGCCGCCCGGCGTCTCACCACCTCGCCGCCGATCAGCCCCAGGCAGCCGTCCGCATAGGCCCGGTCCACCAGATTAGGATACTGATCGATGCCCGTGACGGTGTATACCCTCACATCCATCCCCAGCAGCTCCCGAAAGCGATCGGTGCTGTGGAACATGTTGAAAAAGCCGATGATCCCCACCCGCGGGCAGGCGTTTTCCGGCACGTCCAGCATCTGTCGAAGCTCCATCACCAGCCCGGCAAGCTCCTGGGTGGAGGCGCGCATCTCGATCACCGGGATCACCACCGCCTCCCGGGCCACGCGGGCCTGCAGGCCGCGGGCAATGATCATCTCGCACCCCTTTTCTTCCAGCGCCTTGGCGCGGGCGGCGATCTGAGCCGTCTGCACGTATTCCACGCTCATGGGCGTGATGCGCGGATACTGGCCGATCAGCGCGTCGGCCACCTCCTTCAGTTCGGGATAGGGCATCAAAATTGCGGCCTTTGCCATGATGGATCACCTCTGCTGTGATATATGCCGATCATAGTATACCGCCCCCTTTTCTGTCAATGAAATATTTTATTTCAATATATTTCAAAAAATGAAATTACTTTCTCTGGGAAAACGCGGGAAAAATTGACGTTCCGCGCAAAATATGCTACATTAAAGCCAATCAATCACAGAACCGATGAAAGGAGCCAAAAGCCATGTCTTTCACCCCTAAGGGCATCGTCGTCCCCATTGTGACCCCCGTCAACGCCGAAGGAAAGCTGAATGAAGCCGCCTATCGCGATTTGATTGACTACTTGGCGGATAACGGCATTCACGGCGTGTTTCCCTTTGGCACCACCGGCGAGTTTTATGCTTATGACCAGGGCTTCTACGATCACCTGCTGGAGGTGACCAAGGACGCTGTGCACGGCCG
>JAFUFC010000046.1 GCA_017470095.1 Clostridia bacterium
ACGCAGACTGCGGCGACCGCGCGCACGCCGTTCATGGCGAAGCCGTGCTGGGTGTTGTACGCGATATACAGTTCGGCTCCCCAGCCTTTGTCCAGCGCGGTCTGATAGAACTCAAGATAGTTCTTGGGAGGCACCTTATTGTCAATGGAGCCGCCGCAGACATAGAACTTGGGCATGTTGGGATTCTCGGAATCGTAGGGCGTGATCACGCCATAGAAGATAGCGGCCACGGCATAATCGGAATTGATCTGATCGATTTCATCGCAGACGTAGTTGGGATAGACGGCGTCAGGCGTGATGTCTCCGTAGCAGGTGTTCAGCTGGTTCATGATGGTCATGCCGCCGCCGGAGAAACCGATGGTCCAGATCTTATCGATGGCGCCGATGCCGTAGGCTTCCGCGTTGGCCCGCAGGTAGCGGATGGAGCGCTGCAGGTCCAGGGAGCAATCGATGGTTTCGGAAGGTGCCACGCGGCGCTGGAGCACGAAGGCGTTGTAGCCCATTTCGTTCAGCTGCAGGGCCACGGGATAGCTTTCATAGTCATGGCAGCGCTGATTGAAGGCGCCACCGGCCACGATAACGGCGTTGCCCTTGACAGTGGTCTGATCTTCCAGCATGTAGGGCACCAGGAAGGGCTTGAAGCCCGCTTCATCGAAGGTCTGGCTGTATACATATTCAGCGGCGTTTTCCGCTTCAGGCATGTTTTCGCCCCAAATGTACCAGCACACGGATTCGGGATCATCGATCACCTGCACCAGCGCTTCCCGCTTGGCCTTCAAGGTGTCCACGATTTCCTGGGCGTTTTCCATCTGAGTCACGTCGTTGCTCTTTTTGTCCTGGGCCCAGGCCACCTGGAACCAGTAGTGCTCGTAGTCCATAAGACCGTTGTATTCCCAGGCGGGGCCGCGGTTGGTGATGTAGCGGGCCTGATGCATTTCTTCATCATAGGCCTTTTGCAGATCGCTCGCTTCCGCCAGAGCGGCGAAGCTGACCAGGCTCATGACCAGAGCCAGGGCCAGACAAACCAGTTTTTTCATGTTCTTTTCCTCCTACTTAAATATCATGAGAAGTCCAACGAACTTTTCATTTTGCCGTGATCTCGGCGGCACGGCTTCCCATGCAGCCGGGAAGAAGGCATCCATTTTTACTTGGCGTTATAGATGCCGCCCTGATAGATGCATTCGCCGTTTTCTCCGCGGCTGAACTGGCTCAGCCAGTTGAAGAAGTACAAGCCCTGATCCAGGGTGGTGGTATGAGCCATTTCATCGCATAAGGAGAAGCGCAGGGTATCCGCGCCCTGGGCATTGCGCCACACATAGTGCTGGTAGCGACCGCTGCGGTACTGGCCGTACGCTTCGCCCAGGCCGTTGCCTTCCCGGAACATGGCGATGTAGTGCGCCACTTCGGGAGCCTGGAAGGAGGTGCCCATCAGGTCATTGTCGCCGGTGATGATCCAGATGGGGGTTTCATGGGTATAGGGGCCTACGGTGACGGCTTCGGTGGTGCAGCCGGTGGCGCACACAGCAGCGAACACGCCATCCATGTAGCTGATCAGGTGCTGGGAGAACATGCCGCCCATGGAGTGGCCGAACAGGTAGCGGCGGGCGGTGTCAATGGGCTGCTCGCTTTCAATCTTGGCGATCATGGCTTCCAGGAAGGCCACGTCGTTCCACTTGGTTTCATCCTTGGTGATATTCCAGGTAGGCGTAATGCCATTGGAGATGGAGCCGGTGGGGAAAGCGATGATGAAGCCAAATTCCTCCGCCATGCGGATGAAACCAGACCGCTCAGCGTAATATTCGCCGTTCAGCGCGTTTCCGTGCAGGGCCACCAGCAGGGGCACTTTGCCCTCAGCAGTTTCCCGCAGCTTGGAGGGCACATATTGGATCCAGGAACGGGTGATGCCATCCACATCCACAGTTTCTACGGTGGCGCCCCACTCATCCACGTTGAAGGCATAGCGCATGGCCTTGGCGCCATAGCCCACTTCCCGGGTGCCGATGTGCAGGAAATCATAAGCCTGCGCAGCGCGGTCGGCCACATAAGCCGCAGCGTCCGCCGCCACGGTGACGCGCACCTGGCTCAGGGGCTGATCATTGAGCAGCAGATCATTGGTCTTCTGGTTGGGGAAATAGACGCGATCCGCAACCGCACTGGAGAACACCTCGTCCGTGCAGCCATTATACCCGCGGAACAGATCAATCAGCGCTTCTTCCTCCGCCGCATCGCTGACGAACAGCCATACAGGCAGATCGGCGCCGGACTTGTTCTTAATATCTTCGGCGGTCAGGTTCAAGTCGCCAAAGGCCACCAGGCCGCTCCAGGAATTTACAGTGGCTTCCGCATATTCCACGGCCAGGCTGGCACCGTCGCCATAGCCCACGATGTAATCCCGGCCTTTGGTCTGGAACCAGTAATTCCGCTCGCCGGCCTTCTTGGCGCAGGCAGCCAGGAAAGCATAATCCGCGCCGTCGGGGCTCAGGTCATAGGCCTCTTCCCCGGGTTCAGGCAGCATCAGCAGCATACCCTGCTCATCCGCCACCACCTTCCAGCCCCCCTCTTCCAGGCACTGGGCAGCAGAGGTACCGGACGCAGGAACGATCAGCACAAAGCCCTGGGTCTGAGCGTAGGAAGCCGGGAAATAGACCAGCATGCTCCGCTCCGCTTCGCCCACGGTGACAGGCACCCTGTATGCGCCTTCATAGAGGGTTCTCAACGGATTAGCCGAATCTACAACTTTTGAATAGTCTGCCGGTACTTCAGGGAATTCCTTCACTTCCACTTCCGCCATGGCGGTGCAGCCCAGCAGCATCGCGACGGCCAGGAAAACAGCCAGCAACTTCTTCATGAATTCTTCCTCCTTCTTTGCGCATGTCCTTGTCGGGATCGCCTCGTTTCTTTTTACATCCGGCATTTTTTCTGCCAAATCAGACATGCGGCTGATATAAGCATTATAGACAGCTCTTCTTCCCGCTGACAATCCTGGAAAAGCCCCTTTTCCGTTTCTATATGGAACATTTGCAAATTCTTTCCTGTTCTTTATGGTGCATTTTGGGACACAGGAACAAACATTCTCCTTTAATCGTTTCATATAGAAACAAAAAAGGATGGAGGAGCCCTGGCCGACAGCACAAAAAGAGATCAGGTAATGCCACCCTGATCTCTTCAAAGCCTCATCAATTGCCTATGCTTTTTCGCTTCCCGCCTGACCGCCCATTCAGGCGCAGATCAGGCCCTCCACAATGGAAAAGGGGTTTCATTCAACGCAAAATGCTTTCCAAACGCTTCCGATGGCCTCCTAAATGAGGGGATGAGCAGTTGCGAAAAGATCATGTTTCGTCTGTTTTCACGTTGAGGGAGGACGCTTCCTTCTTTTGGGACAGAGCGGCAAATTCACTGGGGGAAATACCGTACACCTGGCGAAAGGCCCGGTAAAAAGCGCTATAATCGGTAAAACCGCAGGAAAAAGCGGTTTCCTGCATGCTTACGCCCTGGCGGATCAAGCTGTGGGCTGCCTCCAAGCGTTTGCGGCGCACATACCCCCCCGGGGTCAGCCCCACAATCCGCTTGAACTGGCGAGTCAGGGTGTTTTTATCCATGAAAAACTTTTCCGCCAGCGCCGACACGCTGATGTCCTCCCGGAAGTGGCCGTTGGCATACTCATACACTTTCATGATTTCGCCATACCTGGTGGCGGCCCGGCCCGACACGGCGGGGCGGCTGCTGAGCAGGCGGTTCAGGTGGATCAGCAATTGGGTGACGGTCAGATGGCACAAATAGCTGCTGTCCGCATCGGCCAGGTTCTTTTCATACAGCAGAGAGCCAAGCAGATTATACAGCACCTGGTACGTTTTTTCATCCGGGGTGATCAAATGCCAGCCGTGATACCGATCGCTGAACGCGCGCAGGGACTGGGGAAGCACCGTGGCCAGGGAAAAAATGAACCGGGGGTTCATCCACAGCACAATCCTTTCAAATCGCTGAGGCACACCCTCAATGTCTGGCCGGTGCATCTCCCCCGGGGCGATCAAAAGCAGGGAACCGGGCTTCATAGTGTACCGCCGCCCACCGATCAAATAATCCATCGTGCCGCTGAGCAGGCAATATAATTCGTAAAAATCATGTTGATGCAAAGTCACGTCGCTGGGCGCGGCGTCGTGATAATAATAAATTTCAAAATCATCCCGCCGCATTTCCTGCAACAGGTTAAAGCTGCTCCGATAGGCGTCGTTCAACGGCTCACCGCCTTTCCCCAAGCGTTGATGTCATTATAGCGAAAAATGATGTTTTTTGCAATATCATTGTCCGTTCCGACCATGTACTTTCCTGCAAAAATATGGTTCAATCAAGACAACAGAAGCGATGACGCACGGTGCGCCCCGCCGCCGTATGGATGAAAAGGAGGAAACCGCCATGAAAATGACCTTCCGCTGGTACGGACACGACATTGACCCCATTCCCCTGAAATATGTCAAGCAGATTCCCGGCATGACGGGCCTGATGGGCCTGCTGGATAAGCCCGCGGGCGTGGACTGGCCCGAAGATGAATTCGTGGCCCTCAAAAAAGAAGTCAATGACGCCGGGCTGGAAATCGAAGTGATCGAGTCCGTCAATGTTCACGAAGACATCAAGATGGGTCTGCCCAGCCGGGAAGAATACATCGCCAATTATATTTCCACCATCCGCATGCTGGCCAAGCACGGCGTAAAGGTGATTGTGTACAACTTTATGCCGGTGTTCGACTGGCTGCGCACCGACCTGGCCCGGGTCATTCCCGAGGATGGCAGCAACAGCCTGTACTTTGACGAAAAGGATTTGGGCCAGATGGGCCCGCTGGAGATCGTGCGCAAGACCGCCGAGGACAGCCACGGCTTCACCCTGCCCGGCTGGGAACCGGAACGCCTGGCCCTGCTGGAAAAGACGCTGAAACAGTATGAAAGCATCGGCCCGGATGATCTGCGCAAAAACTTCAAGTATTTCCTGGACGCGGTCATCCCCGTCTGCGAGGAAGTGGGCGTAAAGATGGCCTGCCACCCCGACGACCCGGCCTGGCCCATTTTCGGCCTGCCCCGCATCACCCACAGCCAGGAAGATTTCGATAAAATGGTGCAGCTCCACGATAGCCCGGCCAACACCCTGTGCCTGTGCACCGGCTCCCTGGGCTCCAACCCTGACAACGATATTCCCGCCATCATCCGCCATTTCGGCCAGATGAACCGCATTGGCGCCATGCACGTGCGCAACGTGAAATACCTGGGTTACCATCATTTCCGGGAGGCGGCTCATCTGAGCAGCACCGGCGACCTGGACCTGTATGAAATCGTGAAGGCCATTTACGACACCTGCCCCGATACCTACATCCGGCCCGACCATGGCCGCATGATCTGGGACGAGCAGGGCCGTCCGGGTTACGGCCTGTATGACCGGGCCCTGGGCGCGGCCTACATCAACGGCCTGTGGGAAGCCATCGACAAAGAATCCCAGCGCGGCTGAGGAGGAACGCACATGAAAGTGAACCTGAACGCCCTGCAAGATGCCGCCGGTTGGCAGCATGCCGGGGTGCGGCTGCCCCAGTTTGATATTGCCGCCATGCGGGAAAGCACGAAAAACGCGCCCATCTGGGTGCATTTCGGCGCAGGAAATATTTTCCGGGCCTTTATCGCATCGCTCCAGCAGCGGCTGCTGGACAGTGGCGACGCCCAGCGCGGCATCATCGCTGCCGATACCTTCGATGTGGACAATATCCGCATGATCTACGGCGGCTATGACAACCTGACCATGAGCGTAACCCTGAATGCCGACGCCACCATCGATAAAGAAATCGTCGCTTCCGTGGCAGAAGCCCTTGTAGCCCAGCCATCACAGCCGGCGGATTACGCACGGCTGAAAGCCATCTTCGCCGCTCCCTCTTTGCAGATGGTCTCCTTCACCATCACCGAAAAGGGCTACGCCCTGCGGCAGATGGACGGCAATTACCTGCCAGTGGTGGAGGAGGACCTGCAAAACGGTCCCCAGCATCCCCGCCACGCCATGACCATCGTGGCCGCGCTTTTGTATCACCGCTTTGAGAATGGCAAAGCGCCTTTGGCGGTGGTGAGCATGGATAATTGCAGCCACAACGGCGAGAAGCTGCAAAGCAGCATTTTGGAGGTGGCCAGGGCCTGGCAACGGAAAGGCTTCGTGCCTGCCGGATTCGTGGAATGGCTTTCCGATGAAAAGCAGGTTTCCTTCCCCTGGAGTATGATTGACAAGATCACCCCCCGCCCCGCTCCTGCGGTGCAAAAGATGCTTGCCGATGCCGGCATTGAGGACATGGCTCCCATTCAAACGCCCCACGGCACCTTCGTGGCCCCCTTTGTCAATGCGGAACGGCCCCAGTACCTGGTCGTTGAGGATGTGTTCCCCAATGGCCGGCCCGCATTGGAAAAAGCCGGGGTGTATTTCACGGACCGGGAGACTGTGAACAAAACCGAACGCATGAAGGTGACCACCTGCCTAAACCCTCTGCATACCGCTCTGGCAGTGTACGGCTGTTTGCTGGGCTACACTCTGATCTGTGAGGAAATGAAGGATGAAGATTTGGTGAAGCTGGTGCGCCGCCTGGGCTATCAGGAAGGGCTGCCTGTGGTCACCGATCCGGGCATCCTGAGCCCCCGGGCTTTCATTGACGAGGTGGTGGAGCAGCGCCTGCCTAATCCTTTCATGCCCGATGCGCCTCAGCGCATCGCCACCGATACCTCCCAAAAAGTGGGCATTCGCTTTGGCGAAACCATCAAAAGCTACGTGGCTGAAAACCGCCCCATGGATCAGCTAATCGCCCTTCCCTTGGCCATCGCCGGATGGCTGCGGTACCTGCTGGGCATCGATGACCAGGGCAAGGCCATGCCCCTGTCCAGCGATCCGCTGCTCAGTGAGTTGCAAAAGCAGTTGGCAGGCATTGAATGGAGCAAGCCCGAAACCGTGGGCGACAAGCTGAAGCCTATTCTGTCTAACGCTCTGATTTTCGGCAGTGATTTGACCGCCACGCCCCTGGCAAACCGCATCGAAGGCTATTTCCTGGAAGAAATTCAAGGCCCCGGAGCAGTGCTGAATACGCTCAAAAAATATCTGGCGGAATAGTACTAACGGACAGGAGAATAAAAAAAGGAGCCTTCGGGTCACCCTCCGTAAGGAAGGTGCTTTGAGGAAAGAAATACCTGCTCAAAAGAATATAAAACAGGAGTGACTTCAGCGGTCACTCCTGTTTTGTTTTTCCGGTCTGGATTTTGTGAGGGCAAAATCCGATGCTCGCTATGACTGTGGACAAAGGAAGAACTTCTCAATAAATGGGGATTCATATAACCTTTTTGTCCTTGATGAGTAAATGATTGTACGCCTCATCATAGCGGGATGGTAGGAGACGTGAGATGTACTGTTCAGAGGTATCGTCCGAAAGGTCCGGCATTGTTGTCATGAACAGCAAAGCGAATGTTTATCTATAATACTCTGCGTACCACTCAGCGAAAGCTCTTAGTCCTTCCCGGATATCAATTTGGGGTCTAAACCCATAATCCCGTTCCAGGGCTTCCGAATCAGCATAAGTCACAGGCACATCTCCCGCCTGCATGCCGACCAGTTCCCGATGCCCCTCAAAATCATAGTCCGCAGGGAGCACGTTTGCTCTCACCAGCTCCTCCTGGAGCGTGGAGATGTAATCCAGCAGATTTTCAGGCTGGCCACCGCCAATGTTATACACGGCGTAGGGCGGGACGGGTAGACCATCTTCTCCCGTGGCCTTCTCCGGCGCGCCCTGCATAACGCGGACGATTCCCTCCACAATATCGTCGATGTAGGTAAAGTCCCGCTTCATGTCACCGTAGTTGAAAATCTGTATCTTCTCCCCTTTGGCCAGCTTGTTTGTGGCTGAAAAGTAGAACATATCCGGGCGTCCCGCCGGGCCGTATACCGTAAAGAAGCGCAATCCTGTGGACGGAATATTGTAGAGCTTTGAATATGCATGTGCCAGCAACTCATCGCTCTTCTTGGTTGCTGCGTACAGACTCACCGGATTGTCCACCTTATCGTCTGTGGAGAACGGAACCTTTTTATTCCCGCCGTAGACGGAAGAACTGGACGCATATACCAGGTGCTCGACAGGGAAATGTCTGCACGCCTCAAGGATGTTGTAGAAACCGATGACATTACTCTCGATGTACACATCGGGATGGTCAATGGAATACCGCACGCCTGCCTGTGCCGCCAGATTAACCACGATGTCAAAGTGATATTTTTCAAATAGGTCATTCACCAGCGCCTTATCACCAATGGAGCCTTTGACAAAAACGTGCTTGACAGTGCTGCTTTGGGCGGCTTTCTCCACAAGGCTCAGCCTATATTCCTTTAGCTGCGGATCGTAATAGTCATTCATATTGTCCAGACTGACAATGGTTCCGCCGCTCATATCCTTCAGCAGCCGAATAACAAGATTTGCGCCGATAAAGCCGGGCGAGCCAGTCACCAGAATAGCTTTATTGTTCAAATCGATAGATTGTTTTCCCATACCTATCACCTCGTGATTCCTTTATAGGTTTTCTGCACATTTTCATAGCTTTCCAGATTGCCGATATCATATCGGCTGCCGGGCATTTCCATGCTGTGGAGAACGGAATGTTTGCACATCCAAGCGGCAAGACTGCCCGGCGCATCAGTTCCACAGCCGTCGGCAATCGCTTCATTAATCCGCTTCACATCCTCCGCTTTGTAGAAATAGAACGGCGGTGTGCACCAATGGCTCTTGGGTTTTGCTGGTTTTTCTTCCATCGAAATGAGGCGATCTTTGCTATCAATCTCCGAAATGCCGGTCCTGTGCAGTTTATTCTCGTCTTGCTCATAATACCGCATAGTGCAAGAAGTCCCTTTTTCCTGTGCGTAACGGATGAAATACGTCAGGCTGAAATCCAGCACGTTATCGCCCGCAATGATCAGCAGATCATCATCCAGTTTCAATTGATCAATGGCAAACTGAATGTCGCAAACTGCGCCAAGCCTGGTTTCGTTGGTGCTGGTGCCGTCATCCACCACGATTATGGGCAGCGTGCGATGATCCGCCCACGCCCGAAAATGGTGCGCATACTTGTGATTGGAGATCACGATATACTCGTCCACCAGGCCGCTGGTGTGAATATCATCAAGCAGCCAGTCCAGAATCGTTTTCTCGCCGACCTTGAGCAGCGGCTTCGGGAAGTCCTCCGTTAAAGGATAGAGCCGCGTTGCGTAGCCCGCTGCTAAAATCGTACATTTCATGTGCAGTACTTCCTCATTTCCGATTGGCCATCCAATGTGCCAACGTTGATACCGACATAGTTCTTTTCAGCGTCAAATGCAATGTCAATCAGTTCCCGCGGAGCAAGATGGAGCGATTTCCTTTACACAATGCGTCCAGGAATGCGAGGATCTCAGCCGCGGATGACAGTTTCGAGCGGATTGGGCTGCAATTCAAGGCGCTTTGACGATGGTTTACTGAGGATAAATCGAGGAAAAGCAACGCCAAAGTGCAGCCTGAGACACCGAAAATGCATCTTTCCGAATGTAGATACAGGCTCTAATCCCTGCGGAACAGGTCTCTCGTGTAAACCTTATCTTTCACATCGTCAAGAGCAGCGTCATAGCGATTGGCGATAATGCACCCGCACATTTTCTTGAATTTCTTGATGTCATTCACAACAAGAGAACCAAAGAATGTGCTGCCGTCTTCGAGCGTTGGTTCATAAATGACCACAGTTGCGCCTTTTGCCTTGATCCGCTTCATGACGCCTTGAATGGAGGACTGACGGAAATTATCCGAGTTGGACTTCATCGCCAGACGGAATACGCCCACCACAGTTTCGCGCTGCCGCTGCTCCAATGCTGAATTGAAATTCGCAGATGCGGTATACGTTCCGGCGACCTCCAGCACGCGGTCAGCGATGAAATCCTTCCTGGTGCGATTGCTTTCCACAATGGCCTGGATCAGGTTCTCCGGCACATCTCGGTAATTCGCCAGGAGCTGCTTGGTGTCCTTGGGCAGGCAGTAACCGCCATAGCCGAAAGACGGATTGTTATAATAGTCGCCTACCCTCGGATCCAGGCACACGCCCTTTATGATGGGCCCGGTCATAAGGCCCTTGACCTCGGCATAGGTATCAAGTTCATTGAAGTAGCTGACGCGTAGTGCCAGGTATGTGTTCACGAAAAGCTTTGTGGCTTCTGCTTCCGTGCTCTCCATGTACAGCACAGGGACGTTTGTTTTGATGGCTCCCTGCAATAATAACGAGGCAAATGTCCGAGCAGCATCCTGGTTTGCCTCATCCGCGCCGACAATGATTCTGCTGGGATACAGGTTGTCATACAGAGCCTTGGACTCACGCAGAAACTCCGGGCTGAAGATAATATTGTCCATCTCCATCTTCTCCCGAATGTGCCTGGTATATCCAACTGGTACGGTAGACTTGATCACAATGACGGGCTTTACTTCCCGTTCCGCTGTCGATTCCTTGATCAGCGCAAGCACGGATTCAACGGCACTACAGTCAAAGAAATTGGTCTTCGGATCATAGTTGGTCGGAGCGGCAATGATGATGATATCTGCGCAAGCATATGCCGATGCCGCGTCTGTGGTAGCGCGGAGGGAGAGATGACGTTCCTCATGTTCCGCCAGGTATCTCTCGATATATTCATCCTGAATCGGAGACTCCCAGCGGTTTATCTTCTCCACCTTAGCGGGAATGATATCCACAGCGGTCACATCGTTATGCTGCGCAAACAGTACTGCAAGAGAGAGGCCAACATATCCTGTGCCGGCAACAGCGATCTTCTGGCGCGTTACCACAACCTGTTCGGCTTCATCATCCACAATCATATCCGATGTGTTGAAACCCAGGACGGCGGATAATGCAAGCAGCTGATCGACCGAGGGGCTGAAGTCGCCGCCTTCCAGCCTGGAAAGGATAGAGCGGTTGATGCCGGTCTGTTCTGATAACGCAGCTTGAGAAAGCTTCAGCGTTTTCCTCCTGCTGACGACAGTCTCTGCAAGAAGCTTTTGTGATAAATGCTTCATGATATACCTCCGATAAACAATGTTCCCCTCATATGCAATGGTTGCTGCGATGATTTTTGAAAACTATTGTTAATAGCAACAGAACCATGAAGGAAAAACGGTAAAATTATAACACAAAGCAAAGAGCAATTCAAGTCTAATGCCGTATCGAATCACAAGAAAAGTGTAAATAATTCTTGATTCGCAAATTATTTGACGCTATTAGCACCAAAATAAAACGCAACCTGCTGCCATCAGCAGCAGAATAGTCTCTCGTTATCCAAAAACTTTGTTCACAGAAAAGTAGCTATTTCGGCATATCAGCAAAGGTCTTCAATTACTATTTGGAGAGAAGTAATACACATGAAAAACACCACCGCTCCTTTTGAAAAACCTCTTGAGATCGCGCGCTCCGAAGAACGGCTTGTTCTCAACGACACTTACTTTGCCGCCGCCAGGAATGTTATTAATGCCGTCCGCCAGTACTTGGAGTACGAGAAGTCGTATAGGTGAACTTTACTCCTGGTCTGCTCCCTCTCCCACTCGTGCGGAAAGGATATTCTTCAAAGGCAACGACGCACTTCCACAAATATTCCATCTCATCGGGAAGTCCAACATGTTCCTTCAGTTCATCACAGACTTTCAGTCGGGCACGGAATAACTTATGCAGATCTGCATTCACAGTTGTCTGATCAAGATTAAACGCCCTGACTTTGTAAGGGATATAGCTATAAACACTCGCTTTTCCCAGACCAGTCGCCGCCATGACTTCTTCAACTGTCATACCTTTCCTGATCATTCCTTGAACTGTTCTTGAAAGCACAGTGCTAAAATAGTCTGCCGTAATCAGCAACTTCCGCACTCTCAGGATTGTGGTATTCATTTCGTCCGCCACGTAGTTTAAGCTCGGAAGGTCGGAAACTCTCCCATCTCTATCATCATAGGGGACTGCATACAGCAGGGCTGCCTTTTGGAGCAAATGTTCCATCGACTGCTCGGGATTCGATTCTTTTTTCTTTGGTCTGCCGCGCATTGACATTTCTCCCTTCTGGACTCAGTTTTCTCAATTTCGGAGAGTGGGACATTGTTTTCTCATTCTCGGAAGCAGATATTTTCCTTTATGACGTTTTCATTTTGCGTCGGTAATACGCGGGACCCCCGGGCCTTGAATTTCGCGTTTTTCTGCGTAAGAGGGGCCGACGGTCTTCTGAGTCGAAAGCCCGCAGAGATTTAGACCCGCCCCCAGGGGCCCCTGAAACCTGAGATCGAGTTTCTGACTTTTCCAGATCCCAACTTTTAGGACGACCTCTGGAAGGCCTTCAGACATACTCTGGGAAGCACTCAACGGAACCAGTTGGTTCCTATATGCCCTTTACCACCAACTGGCGGTAAAGTAAGGCGTAAAAAAAAAAGGCGACCAAGACCATCTGGTCTCAATCGCCTTGTATCTATGTTTCTTTATGTCTTTGTATCTTTGTCACTATGATGCCCTGCACCCTTGCCTACTGAACAAACTGCCCAGGGGTGTCTGTAGCTACGAAGGTGGGAAAGCGTTTGCTGGGCCACTGTATACCACCAACTGGCGGTAGGCTGCGCGAATAAGATCCTATGACCGTCATTCTCGGTGCCCACTGAACAATCTGTCCGTCCTCGTCGGACACTACGAGCTTGGATCGTTGTTCCCTGGGCTGCGTACACCTGCTTTCTACCACCAATTGACGGTAAGCTTTATGGCTGTCGGTGTGAAAAACGAAGATAGTGATCCCTGTGATCATCATCCTTCGTGCCAACTGAACAAGCTGTCCCAGGGCGTCGGCAGTGACGAAGGTGGAAGGATGTTTGCTGGGCTGCTATGTTGCTATGGACAACAAGACCTCTTGCACCTGTGGGCTTGGTGGG
>JAFUFC010000047.1 GCA_017470095.1 Clostridia bacterium
GTCATCTCGCGCACGAACATGAGCATCATCACCATGATCACGATGAGGACGAGCATGACCATCATCACCACGATCACGATGAGGACGAGCATGACCATCATCACCACGATCACGATGAGGATGAGCATGACCATCACCATCACGATGATGAGCACGACCACGAGCATCATGGGCACGAGCATCATGGCCACGAGCATCATCATCACCACCATCATCACCCCGGCGAACACGACGCGGACGAGGTGTTTGACAACATCGGCGTGGAAACGGCCCGTCGCTTTACCCAGGATGAAATCCGCAGCATGACCGCACAACTCTCCGATGAGGAAGAATACGGCATGATCCTGCGGGCCAAGGGCATCCTGCAAACGCCGGAAGGCGACTGGTTCCAGTTCGACTATGTGCCCGGCGAATTGCAGACGCGGCCCAGCACCCCGGATTACGCCGGACGGCTGGTCGTCATCGGTACCAATATCGACCAGAAGGCGCTCAAGGCGCTGTTCAATGTGTAAGGAAACGCTATGAAATCAACGCAGAAAATCGCCGGCGTATATATCGTTACCGGCTTCATCGAAAGCGGCAAAACCTCCCTCATCCACAACATGCTGGAAGACAAAAACTTCACCCAGGGCGTGAAAACCCTGATCATAAGCTGTGAAGAGGGCATCATCGAGTACGATGAGGACCTGCTCAAGGAATCCAACTGCGCCCTGGTCACCATGGACACCAAGGATGAATGGAACTACAAGAACCTGGTGGAATTGGACGCGAAAGTGCAGCCCGAACGGGTCATCATCGAGTACAACAACATGTGGGGCATCAATCATTTGGGCGATGTGGAAATGCCCGGGTTGTGGCGCGTGGTGCAGGTAATCACCACCGTGGACGCCACCACTTTCGACAATTACATGGCCAACGTGCGCATGCTGCTCACCGACCCCATGAAGGAAGCGGACCTGGTGCTCTTCAACCGCTGCACCGACGATATGCCCAAATCCCAGTGGCGGCGCACCATTCGTGCCATGAACCCCAACGCCAACATCCTCTTTGAAGCGGAGGATGGCTCTTCCGATGATGGCGTGGCCGATGAGGATCTGCCCTACGATATGAAGGCGAAGATCATCGATATTTCCGATGATCAGTTGGGCATCTTCTACGTGGATTCCCTGGATCATCCGGAGCGGTACGACGGCAAAACCGTCCGCTTCATCGGCCAGCCCTTCCAGGAGGGCGGCATGCCCCAGGGCTTCTATCTCTTCGGCCGGTTAGCGATGACCTGCTGCGCCAACGACGTGGCGCCCATCGGCTGGGTCACCCAGGGTACACTAAAGCCCGTCACCCGGCATTTTTACAAGCTGACGGCCAAGTGCGAAGTGAAGACCAACGGCAAGGAATCGGTCCTGATGCTGGTTGAGCAAAAGACTGAGCCCGCCACCCGGCCCCGGGAAAAGTACCTGACGTTCAATTAATTTTTTCTTAAAAAACGCCTTTGCAATGAATGATCGCAGAGGCGTTTTTTCATTCGTCATGCATCTCTGGAAGCACGGTAACAATGTTGTTTTTTTGACACATTTTTCATCCTCCTTCCCCATTTACAAACCCGTGATAAATCAGTATAATGTACATACGATCGGCGTTTTCACATAGGAACAGTAAGATGCGCCGGATTAAAGGAGGTTAACCCCTATGAAGAAAATTTTTGCTCTCGTGCTGGCCGCCATGATGCTGCTGAGCGCCACTGCCGCTTTTGCGGAGGACACCCCCGCCCCCATCAAGCTGGGCCAGGTTGATTATGCCGCCCACGGCGCTCAGTACTTCGCCGTGATTACCGCCGCCGTGCAGGGCGACACCATCCTGGCTGCCTACATCGACGAATTCCAGGTCATGCAGGGCGACGCCGTTGTGGGCGTTCCCAACAGCGACGCGGCCTTCGGCGCCAATATTGTGGGCAATGAAGACGGCAAAGTGCTGGGCTCCAAGAAGGTCAACAACGACTATTACAGCGCCAACATGGCAACCAAGGGCGACTCCACCGTGGCTCTGATCAACAACTATGAAGCCATCGAGGCCTATGTGGCCGGCAAGACCATTGCCGAGTTGGAAGCCGCTGTGGACGGTGTGGACGCTGCCGCGTTTGTGGATGCCGTGTCTGGTGCCACCCTGGCCGACACCCTGAACTATGTGAAGGGCATCATTGCCGCCGCCAAAGCCGCCAACAACCAGGTAGGCAAGTACACCCTGTACAACAAGACCGGCGAAACCGTCACCGAAATCTACCTGACCGACAATGTGACCGGCGAAAAATCCGCTAACCTGGCCGGCGCTGGCCTTGCTGCCGATGGCAGACTGTTCGTCAGCAAGACCCTGCCCGGTTCCGAAGACGGCGAGCATCGCCTGACCTTGTCCTTTGTCACCGAAAGCGGTTTGGAAGGCGCTTTTACCACCCTGAGCATCGAAACGGCCTTCATCAACTTGCTGGACGCCGATGCCATGAGCAGCGCCACCAACAATAACGCCATCAAGTTTGTTTTCCAATAATTCCTGAATCAAATATCAAAATTGCCGCCGTCCGGTTCATGGCCGGGCGGCGGCAATTTTATGTCCTTTGAGATTTGTCGCAGCAAACAGGATGAGCCGCTTACTCCATCCGCCAGTTTTCCAGCATCCGGGTGAAGCCCTCCAGCATGCCGGGCAGATGCACCTCCTGAGCGGCCACGGCAGGCAGCACGGCAATCACCTGGCCGTCCAGCAGCAGCCGCACCTTGCCGATTTCCTGCCCCGCTTCGATGGGGGCGGTCAGGCTGTCCGGCAGCTCCGTTTCAAAGGTCAATTGGTTTTTCTGCCCCGAGCGCAGCAGCATCGATAAGCCGCTGCCCAGGGCCACATCCACCGTGTCCCGGGCGCCCATCTTTACCGGCAGGGAAATGCCTATCAGATCCCCGGGATTGGCCACCTGGGTGCGGGAATAGGTGGCAAAGCCGTAATCCATCATGGCGCGTGCTTCATCAAAGCGGGTCTGGCTGCTCGGCACCCCCAGCACCACAGCGATCAGGCGCATGCCGCCCCGCTGGGCGGTGGCGGACAGGCAGTATTTGGCCTCGTTCGTGGAACCCGTTTTCAGCCCGTCGCAGTCGGCGTAAAAACGCACCAGCCGGTTGGTGTTGGTCAGGTCGGTCACTCGTCCAGAGGGATGCTTAAGGGTGTCCAGCCAGGTGGAGGAATAGGTCATATATCCCGGGTGCTTGGTCACGATTTCCCGGGAAATGGCGGCCACATCCTGAGCGCAGGTATGCTGGCCCTCGGCGGGCAAGCCGGTGCAGTTGACATAATGGGTCCCGCTCAGCCCCATTTCCGCCGCCTTTTCATTCATCAGCTGAACGAAGTTTTCCTCCGTCCCGGCGGCGTATTCGGCCAGGGCCACGGCGCTGTCGTTGCCGCTGGCGATGATGGTGGCCTTGAGCAAATCCCCCAGGGGGTAGGTGGCGTGGGCGTCGATCAGCGCCCGGGAGCCGGTCTGGCCCGCGGCGTTGGGCGATACCGTTACCTGGTCTTCCAGGGTCATTTCTCCCCCATCGATCTTTTCAAACAGGATCAGCAGCGTCATCAGCTTGGTCACTGACGCCACCGGCCGCTGCTCCTGCGCGTTCTTTTCAAAAATCACCGCGCCGGTATCCGCCTCCATCAGGACGGCGCTGGGAGCGGTCAGGGTCATAGGCGTTCCCTCTTCCAAGGGTTGGGCCAGGGCCTGGGGCATAATCAGCAGCAGACACAGACCAACGCACAGAAAACACTTCAAAACACGGGCCATACTGTTCCCTCCTTCTCTGGATGGAGTATGGCCCGGTTTGATGGTTTTTATGATGTTACTTTTGCAGCTGGGCGATTTCCTTTTCCACCTGCTCCTTGGTGACGTAATTCAGAGGAGAGAAATTTCCCTCCGCGGCTTTTTTCAGCTTTTCAATAGCAGCCTGGGCGTTTCCCGCCTCCTGATCGTATTTGGAAAGAAAATACAGCGTATCGATCTGGTTATCCTTGAACTCAAGAGCCTTTTCAAAATAGCCCTTGGCCGTTTCCCTGTCGTTCAGCAACCGGTAATAGGTCTGCGCCAAGTTATCCAGCACCACCGGGTCCTCATCATCGTAGGCCAAGGCTTCCTGATTAAAGGCAAGGGCCTTTTCAGCATCCCCGGCTTCGATATACAAAAACCCCAGCGCCCCGTACACCATGCCGTTGGGGCCTTTTTGGTGCACCCGCTCCAGCAGCTGCACCGCTTTTTCGATGTCGCCCAGCTTATACTGGGCCACGGCGTAATTCACCAGCAATTGCTTGCGCCGATCGGCGTCCAGGTCGGGGGCCTTCTCCGCCTTTTTCAGCATGTCCTTCACTTTCAAATAATTGCTTTCGCCGCCCTGGCGCAACAGCAGCACTGAATAAGGCAGCAGATAGGACGCGGAAAGATATCCGCCCTGATACAACTTTTCATACGCCGCCATGGCTTCTTCGGTATTGCCCTTTTGATGGGCCATCAGGGCTTTGCGAGCCTTGAAGCTATCCATGAATCCCATAATTATTCATTCCTTCCTTGCTTTCATCATCAACCGCTGATACCGTTTTTGCAGCGCGGGCATATCGCTGTCCGGCCGGTCTGCGGCCAGCACAATAGCTCGGCGAGTATACTCGATTGCAGCGGGAATATCCTTGGTTTTATGCTCGCAAATTTTTGCCATGGCAATCAGTGGGCCCACGCCGCCCTGGCGCTGGGCAATCATTTTGCCATAGACCTTTGCCGCCGCTTCCCAATCGCCGCTATGGCGGTAGCTGTCGGCCATTTTTCCCCTTGCCAGCAGGGACATGCTGCCCTGGTCCGCCGCTCGGTAACACATGCGGGCCCGGTCGTGCTTCCCCCGCTTTTCGTAGATTTTCCCAAGGCTATACACATCCTCCGGTTCTTCGGCCAGCAAAGGCGCGTCATGCAGCCGCATGAGCCGGTCCAGGATGTGGGCCAGGGAGATGATATCCTGGGCGTTGTGCTCCAAAATATCCTCCAAAAGAGAAAAATCCCGGGTTTTTAAAAAAGAAAAATACCGTTCCGGCACCAGGGCTCCGGGCAGGTCGTCTTGCCGCTGAATACCCAGCACTGCTTCCTCCAGGCTGGTCAGGTTGCACTTCTTCAACCGCAGCTTCCACACCCTGCGGGAAATGGGCAGCAGATCCACGTGGGGCTTTTCCCGGTACCGGTTCCGCATCCTTTGCATGGTATAGCGGCTTTCCAGCAGTGGCATATCAAAAGTGGCGCCATTGAAGGTGCACAGCACCCGGCTTTTTTCGATGTGACCAGCAATATGGTTCAGCAGGAAAATTTCCTCGTCGTAATCCCGCATCAAATACTGCCGCACCACGAAGGTGTCCCCGGTAAAATATCCCACTCCCACCAGGAAGGCCACCGTGCCGGCCCCGTGGGAAAGGCCGGTGGTTTCCGTATCCAGAAAGCAAATTTCCTCCCTATGGCAGTCCGGAATCTCCCGGCCCTGCATCAGCGTCAGCGTTTGGCCGGACAGGAAATCCGGCAGCGTGAATTGCTTTAGCGGCACCACCGTTTCCCGCAGCAGGCAATCTTCCGGCGCTGGTTTCACTTGCTTGGGCTTTCCTGCCGTGGGCGCCGTAGCCTTTAGTTTATCCCGCAGGGACAGCATGGTTACGGCACCTTATTGTACAGCGCCATTTCCAGCGTCACGCCCTCGGGCAGGAAACGGGCCGTCATGGACTGAATATTGCGCTTCATTTCTTCGGTGGAGGCAGCAGGCAAATCGCGCATTTCCTGAAACACTGCGCCGTCGCCGTTCAAGGCGTTATTGATCAAGCCATAGAGCAGATAGGCGTTGCCCCGCTGAATCACATATTCAGGCAGCAATTGGGCTTTTTCCACATAGGTTTCATAGGGCACGTTCAGCCAGGTGAGAGCGGATGCGTGGGCCACGCCCAGATAGCGGAAATGCCAAGCCTCAGTGGAAAAACCGGTGATCTTGATCCAGCCAGGCTGATACCGCACCGCAAAGCCGTATTTATAGCAATTTTCGTACAGCCATTGGAATTCCTTCGTTTCCATCAGCGGCTTGGTGTTCAAATACCGGTAGCTGTCGCACACCAAATCCATGGCCAGGCCCAGCTGATGCTCGCTGGCTCCCGGCGGGGCCACGGTGGTCTGCCGTGCGCCGGACTTTTTCACCTTCCGGTCGTAATTGGCTTTCTGGGTCTGGTAAGAGCGGTAGCCGGACACCGCCAGCAGGGTATAGCCCTGCTCCTTGGCAGCGGCAAACAGATTTTCCAGCGCCTGAGCCGCCACGGGACGCATGTAAACGTACTCCGCCTGATCCTTCCGGTTGGTGGGCACGTTGGGCTTCACCAGATCCGGCTGATACTTGGCGGCGATCTTATGTTCCTTATTCACCAGGCGCAGGACGCTGTCGTCCGCGTCGAAGGATCCGGCCAGCGCGCCAGACAAAAACGTCAGCGCCAGCATCACGCCCAGTGCCAGCGCGCCCATCGCCCGCTTCATGTGTTGCTCTCCTTCTTTGTCATGCTGTTTATCAATAGAAAATGGACAGTTCCTCTTCCCCGTCGTCGGCATAGTCCACCACGGTAGGGTCGTTCAGCCGGGCCCGCTCTTTGATGAGCGCGGCAAAGTCGCCGCCAGATGCTTCATAGGATGCCAGGTAAGCTTGCCATTCCTCGGTAAATTCCTCCAGGGACAGGTGGTTTTCCATGATATAGGTGGCCGCTTCCACCCCCACATACCGGAAATGCCAAGGCTCAAACTTAATCATGGTAATTTCTTCTTTATCCGACATATACCGCAGAATAAACCCAAACTCCTGGCAGTGGGCTTCCATCCACTGGGCCTCATGAGTGGCGGCAAAATTCTTGTTCATGCCGTCCTTGAGCGTCCAGTCGTAATTCAAAATATCGCAGCCCAGGCCCGTCTGATGGTCGCTGGCCCCGGGGTAGGACACCAGCCCGTCATCCCGGCCGTGGTTTTTTTCCAGGCGGTTGTAGTACATGGTTTTCTGAGTACTGTACGCCCGATAGGCGCTCTTTAAATACAGCGTGTACCCGGCCTCCTTAGCTGCGGCGAACATGGCCGTCAGGCCCTCGCTGGCCGCCTGGCGCAGCTGCATTTTGCCAGTGCCCCTGGCCCGCTGCACGGAGGCAGTGACCAGGTCATTGGGCACATAGCCGCTTTCCAGGAGCACATTGCGGTTGGCCAATGTAATATAGCCAGCCGCGTTCTGGATAATTTCAGGGTCCAGCGGGTAATCCCATACCGGGGTTTCGGCCAGAGCGCAAGGGGACAAAAACAGCAGCACTACCAGCGTCGTCAGCATCAACCGTTTTATGGGAATCACTCCTTTCCAGCGTATTTTTCCTTCACCAGGGCGTACTGTGCCTGGCGCAGCTGCGCAATATAATATTCAAAGGGAATATCCAATTGATGGATGCGGGTGGCGTGCTCCACCCCCACATAGCGGATGTGCCAGGGCTCGTATGCGTAGCCGGTAATCTCCTCCCACTCGGCCTTGTAGCGGATAATGAAGCCGAACCGATGGCAGTTTTCAGAAACCCACTTACCTTCCGGCGTTTTGGCGAATCGTTCCGTCAGCCCCATGCTGCCCTTGCAGCCCAGGTCCATGGCCAAGCCCAGTTGATGTTCGCTGCATCCCGCCGGGGCGGACACCCGCAGCGCCGCCTTCTTCCCCACGTTCTGTACTTTGCGCTGGTGGATCAAAAACTGCTTGCCATAGCTGCGATAGCCGGAAATGGCCACCAGCTGGTAGCCCTTTTCCTCCTGCGCCGCCTGGAACATTTTTTCCAGCGCCTGGGCCGCCTCCCAACGCAGCATGGTGTTTTCCCCGCCGCCTTTGACTCGGGGCACCGTCAGATCCGCCGGTTCATAATCCGACGATACGCTGTAGGTGCGGTTCACCAGAAACAAATACCCGCCCAAGTTCATTTCATTCACGTAACTGTCCACGGCGCTCTGGCTCAGGGACAGGAGCATCAGCATCAGCGCAAGCAGTTTCGAAAGCATCCCCAAATCCTCCCGGCGGCCGCCGTCACGGGGCAGAGCCGTTTTCGTTTGTTAATCTTCGACGATCATCTGCCCATACCGGGCGGCTACCTGTCCGGCGGCATTTTGGGGCAGCAGCACAGTGACCCGGGTGCCCGCGTCTTCGTACCGCTCGTCGATCACCTTGCCCTTTTGCCTGAGCTCGTTGATCACGCCGTACTGGGCAAAGGGCACCAACAGCGTCAGTTGTTTTTCAGCGGCGCGCAGATGTTTTTCAATGGCAGCGAACAATTCGTCCATGCCCGCGCCTGTTTTGGCCGACATGTACACGGCCCCGGGCAGAAGAGTGGTCTGCAGTTCATCGGCCTGATCCCACAGATCGCACTTGTTCAGCACGTCGATGCGAGGCTGGGTATCGCCGCCGATCTGGCGCAGCACCTCCTCCACCACCTTGTGCTGGGATAACATATCCGGAGAAGAAGCGTCGTTGACAATGACCAAAAGATCGGCCAGGGCCGCTTCCTCCAGCGTGGATTTGAACGCCTCTACCAAGTCATGGGGCAATTTGCTAATAAAGCCTACCGTATCCACCAGCAAAAACTCTCCGCCGCCCGGCATCTCCACCCGGCGGGACACCGCGTCCAGGGTGGCAAACAATTTATTTTCCGCGTACACTCCGGCGTCGGTAATTTTGTTGAGCATAGTGGATTTTCCTGTGTTGGTGTACCCTACCAGAGCCACCACCGGAACAGCGTTCTTTTCCCGGCTCTTGCGGCGCAGCTGCCTCTGCTTATGCAGCGTTTCAATTTCCCGTTTTAAACCGGTCATCTGTTCCCGGATGCGGCGGCGGTCAATTTCCAATTTGCTCTCGCCGGGGCCCCGGGTGCCAATGCCGCCGCCCAGGCGGGACAGGATCAGGCCCTGGCCGATCAGGCGGCCGGAACGGTATTTGAGCTGGGCCAATTGCACCTGCAATTTGCCCTCCCCGCTCTGGGCCCGCTGGGCGAAAATATCCAAAATCAGGGTGGTTCGGTCAATCACCTTCACCCCAATGATTTCTTCCAGGTTCTTGGTTTGCGCACCGGTCAGCTCATCGTCAAAGATCACCACATCGGCTTCCAGGGCCTGGGCGTCCAATTGCAGTTCATAGGCCTTGCCGCTGCCCACGAAGGTGGCGGTATCCGGCTTGGGCCGTTTCTGGAAGGACCTGCCCACCACCTGAGCCCCGGCGCTTTCGGCCAAGGCGGCCAATTCATCCAGGGATTTTTCCGTGTCGATGCCCACCAGCACGGCCCTTTCGGGCGCCTCGCCCAGCGCACTGTCGTCTCCTTGCAGCACCCGCTGGTCGGACAGACGGATCTCCGCCATCCATGCCTGCTGGGGCAGCTTTTTGAGGGGATAGATCTCGCTGACTTCGATGCCTGGCACGCCGTCGGTTTTCTCGGTCAAAAACGCGGCGCTGACGCCGGTGACACGGCCATTTTGATCCACACCCACGGCGCACATGCAGTCCAGCATCAGGGAGCGCAGAGCAGCCAGATCAACGTCCGACAGCCGGGCTGAGCCGTTGGGGTGGGTGTGAATACACCGGACGAAGGACAGCCGTTTGCTGTTGCGGCGCAAGCGCACGTCCTGCAAGGGCACGCTGTCTCCCACCCCTACGGTCACATCCAGCACGTCCCCATCCCGGCTCACATACACCGCAATTTCCCGGTTCAAAGCGCACGAATGCCGCGCAAGCTCCTCAAGAAGCTCACGCGGCGCAAATTCATCTGTTTCAAAGGGACAATCGTAGATAGCCTCCAGCTCTCTGAGCTGGGTATCCCGAATGCCCGTAATATTTCCATGAATGTCCGGCATTCTGGCTCCTTACCCATCGGAAGCCAAGCAAACCTGTGTTTAGATCGCTTCTTCCGGATGGTTTTTCAGATAATCTTCCACTGCCGCATGGATGGCTTCTTCCGCCAGCAACGAGCAGTGCATTTTCACAGGAGGCAGCCCATCCAGCGCCTCGGCAACGGCCTTATTGGTCAATTGCAGCGCTTCCTTCAGGCTCTTGCCCTTCACCATTTCAGTGGCCATGGACGAAGTGGCGATGGCCGCGCCGCAGCCGAAGGTTTTGAACTTCACGTCCTCAATAATGCCGTTTTCCACCTTCAGGTACATCCGCATGATGTCGCCGCACTTGGCGTTGCCCACGGTGCCCACGCCGTTAGCATCGGGAATTTCACCCACGTTGCGGGGGTTCGTGAAATGGTCCATTACTTTTTCGCTATACATGGTGGTTTTTCCTCCTATAGTTTGAAACGATTGCGCGGATTTTACATTCCACGGAATTATTTGGCAGTCAGCTGCTTGCCCTGCAGAAAATCGTCATACATGGGCGACATGGAGCGCAAAGTGGACACAATCTTGGGCAGTTCCCGGATGACCTCGTCCACTTCCTCTTCCGTGTTCACGTCGGACAGGGACAGGCGCAGGCTGCCATGGGCCACTTCGTGAGGCAGGCCAATAGCAAGCAACACGTGGGAAGGATCCAGGCTGCCGCTGGTGCAGGCAGAGCCGGAGGATGCTGCCACGCCGGCCAAATCCAGCCGCAGCAAAAGCGCTTCTCCCTCAATATACAGGATCGATACGTTCACATTGCCAGGCAGCCGCTGCATGGGGTGGCCGTTCAGCCGGGTGTAGGGAATGTTGTCCAGGATGCCCTTGATCAGCTTGTCCCGCAAATAGGTCAGCCGGACGCCGTTTTCTTCCAGATTGTTCACAGCCTTTTCCAGGGCCACGGACATGCCCACAATGCCGGGCAGGTTTTCAGTGCTGGCCCGCTTGCCCCGCTCTTGGGCGCCGCCGTGGAGGAATTGATCCACCTTGGTGCCAGTGCGGATGTACAGGGCGCCCACGCCCTTGGGGCCGTGGAACTTGTGGCCGGAAAGGGACAGCATGTCCACATTCCAGGCGTCCACGTTTACGGGGATCGCGCCCACGGCCTGCACCGCGTCGCAGTGGAAAATCACATGATGGGCCTTCGCGATCTTGCCAATTTCGGCAATAGGCTCAATGGTGCCGATTTCATTGTTTGCAGCCATGATGGAGATCAGGATGGTTTTGTCTGTGATGGCCGCTTCGACTGCTTTCGGGTCCACCAGGCCATATTCGTCCACGGGCAGATAGGTCACTTCAAAGCCCTGCTTTTCCAGCCACTGGCAGGTGTGCAGTACGGCATGGTGCTCAATGGCGCTGGTGATGATGTGGTTCCCCTTGCGGCGGTTGCCGAATGCCGCGCCCTTGATGGCCCAGTTATCGCTTTCCGAACCGCCGGAGGTGAAATAAATTTCGGCGGGCTTGGCGCCCAGGGCGTCGGCCACCTTGCGGCGGGCCTCCTCCAGCGGTTTCCGGGCGTCCCGGCCAGTGGAATGGATGCTGGAAGCATTGCCGTATACCTGGCCAAAGCAGGGCAGCATGGCGGCCAGCGCTTCCGGCGCGATGGCGGTGGTAGCGGCGTTGTCCATATAAATGCGATCCATGATTTATGCGTCTCCTTTGATGTTTTGATTGACCATGTCCCGGAGGGTAATGCCCTCCATCAGGCCGTTGATCTGATCGGTTAAATATTCCCACACACCCTTGGCGGGACATTGCTGATCCCGGGGGCAGCTGTGTTCCTTTTCGGTCACGCAGTCGGAAAAACTCAAAGGGCCCTCCATGGCCTCGATGATGTTCCGCATGGTGATATCGTCCGGGCTGCGGCTGAGCTGATAGCCACCCTGGGCCCCCCGGACGGTTTTCACCAGTTCCGCCCGCCGCAGCGCGCCCAGCAGCTGCTCCAAATAGCAATCCGGCAAGCCCAGCTCGGCAATGGCTTTCAGGGATTGGGGGCCTTCTCCCTCGTGCTGCGCCAGGTACACCATGGCGTACAGGCCATACTTTCCCTTGGTGGACAGCTTCAAAAAATCCCCCCTTTTTGAATTCCGACTGATTTTATCGGATTTCCGGGTGTAAGGATAGCATGAACCGGCGGGAATGTCAATATGCCAAAGGGAAAAATTTGATAAAATTCTTTTCAATTTCTACATTTCATGGCGCTCGTTTCCGGGCCGTCCGTCAAAATCCGCTTTTTGCTCGGCAGAGTGATTTACAACAAGCAGAAAAAATGATATAATATAAGTTGGAATTTTATGATGTCACCAAGGGGGATTTTGATTTTGAACGAGCAACAGAACGCACTGCTTGAAACGCTACTGGAGCAGGTGCAAAAACCCGCCCAGTACATCGGCGGGGAAATGAATTCCGTCATCAAGAACTGGAACCAAATGCGCGCCCGCTTCGCCTTCTGCTTCCCGGATACCTACGAAATCGGCATGTCCCATCTGGGCATGAAGATTCTCTACCACCTGATCAATTCCCGGGAGGATGCCCTGTGCGAGCGCGTGTTCATGCCCGCCGCCGACATGGCGGACAAAATGCGGGAAAACGGCCTGCCGCTCTTTTCCTGGGAAACCCGGCATATGCTGACGGAATTTGATATCATTGGCTTCACCCTGCAATACGAAATGAGCTACACCAACATTCTGGAGATGCTGGACCTGGCACACATTCCCGCCTACGCCAAGGACCGGGGGGAAGATATGCCTTTCGTGGTGGCGGGCGGCCCCTGCGCCTTCAACCCCGAACCCCTGGCCCCCTTTTTCGACGCCTTCATGATCGGCGACGGCGAAGACGTAATGCATGAATTGATCGAGGTCATCCGGGACGGCCGTGAGCAGAAAAAAGCAAAGATCGATATCCTGCGGGATCTGGCCCGTTTGGAAGGCGTATATGTGCCCGCCTTCTACGCCGTGACATACAACGAGGACGGCACGCTGAAATCCTTTGTTCCCACTGACAGCGCCGCCCCGGCAGTGGTGAAAAAGCGGGTGGTGAAGGACCTGTCCGCCGCCATTTACCCCGACACCATTCCTGTCCCCTACACCGAAATCGTCCATGACCGGATGGTGCTGGAAATCATGCGGGGCTGCACCCGGGGCTGCCGCTTCTGCCAGGCGGGCATGCTGTACCGCCCAGTGCGGGAGCGGAGCATGGAAAGGCTCCTGGAGCTGGCGGACAAATTACAGCAATCCACCGGCTATGAGGAAATGAGCCTGTCTTCCCTCTCGTCGGGGGATTTTTCCTGCCTGCCCCAATTGATCCAGGCCTTGATGGACCGCTATAAGGACAAGCGGGTGGGCGTAAGCCTGCCCAGCATGCGCATTGACAACATCGTCAAGCAATCCCTGGAAGAAACCCAGCAAGTGAAAAAATCCGGCCTGACCCTGGCCCCGGAAGCAGGCACCCAAAGGCTTCGGGATGTGATCAACAAGGGCGTGACGGAGGAGGACCTCATCCGCTCCGTCACCGACGCTTTCGAGTGCGGCTGGAGCAGCGTGAAGCTGTACTTCATGATGGGCTTGCCCACCGAAACGGATGAGGATTTGCAAGGCATCGGCGACCTTGCCAAGAAGGTGGTGGACGCCTATTACCGCATCCCCAAAGAAAAGCGCAGCAAAAACGGCGTGAAGGTGACGGCCTCCGCCTCCGTATTCGTGCCCAAGCCCTTCACTCCCTTTCAATGGGCGGCGCAGGACACCATCGAAACCGTGCACGAAAAGCAGGACAAACTGCGGCAGTACCTCAAATTAAAGTGCGTCAATTTCAATTGGCACGAATCGGGCCTTTCCATGCTGGAAGCCTGCATTTCCCGGGGGGACCGGCGCATCGGCGATGTGATCTACGCCGCCTGGAAGCGGGGCTGCCGCCTGGATGGGTGGAACGAGCATTTTAAATTCGATCAGTGGTTGGCCGCCTTTGAAGACTGCGGCCTGACCCCAGATTTCTACGCCTACCGGGAGCGGCCCTATGAAGAGTTGCTGCCCTGGCAGTTCATTGACGCAGGGGTCAGCCAGGCGTACTTAAAGCGGGAAAA
>JAFUFC010000048.1 GCA_017470095.1 Clostridia bacterium
GGGCCGTGAGCACGCTGGCCATGAACAAAACGCAGGCGTACTTGGCCAATTCCCCCGGCTGGAAGGACAGCCCTCCCATAGACAGCCACCGTCGGCTGCCGTTGATGGAGGTGCCGATGCCGGGGATCACCACCAGCACCAGCAAAATAAAGCTCACCCCGATGCCGGTAAGCACCACTTTCGGTTTTCCCCAAAAATGGTAAGGGATACGCATGGTGACGGCCATGGCGGCCGCCCCGATGACCACGCCGAACAACTGCTTTTTCACTTCGCTCAACGGGTCGCCCCCATCCTGGGCCTTGTAATAGGTAGCGCTAAACAGGGTGACCAGCCCCAGCAGCATCAGCAGCCCCATGATGGCCAGCAGCCTTTTATCCACCGGCCTGCGGTTTCCCGTCCGGATCTCCTTCGTCAATGCTTGCATGGCACTTCCGCCTTTCCAATGCCGAATGTTTCGCTTCCGTGCCTTGATGAAAAAAAGCGCATGCTTCATGCGCCTTTTGTATGAGATCGTATTCTGTTTATTTCAGCCGATTCACAATATCCTTGAATATCCGGCCCCGCTGCTCGTAATCGGAGAACATATCAAAGGACGCGCAGGCCGGGGACAGCAAAACGTTGCCGCCAATCTGGCTCAGGGCCCGACACCGGTTCACCGCGTCTTCCAGGGTATCGGCCCGATGGATGTGTTCATACCCCACCGTTTTGAGCGCCTGCTCGATCTGGTCGCCGGTGGCGCCGATGATCACGCAGTTTTCGATCAGCGGGGTTTTCGCGATTTCTTCCGCCAGGGGCGCGAAGGACACGTGCTTGTCATAGCCGCCCAGAATGATGGCCGTAGGCGCTTTCATGCTCTGTACCGCCTTGATGGTGGAATCCACGTTGGTGCCCTTGCTGTCGTTAATGTAGCGCACCCCGTCCAGCTCCCGGACGAATTCAATCCGGTGCTCCACGCCTTTGAAGGTACGCAGAGCATGGCGGATCACTGGCCCCGGCACGCCCCGGGAAAAAGCGATAGCTGCGGCGGCCAGGGCATTTTCCAGGTTGTGGGGCCCGGGGATATAGATTTCGTCAGCGTTACAGATGGTCTTTTCTTCCCCGCCGATGCGAATCACGATCTGCCCATCCCGAACGAACGCGCCCTGGTCAACTTCGTGCAGCCGGGAGAAAAACAGCACCCGGCTTTTCAGTCCCTCCGCCATCTTCCGGCAGGCTTCATCCTCATAATTGAGCACGGCGAAGTCCTTTTCATCCTGGGCGTCAAAAATGTGGCGCTTGAGGGCGGTGTACACTTCCATGGTGCCATGACGGTTCAAATGATCCTCCGTCACGTTCAGCACTGCCGCCGTCAGGGGGTGGAAGGTGTCGGTGGTTTCCAGTTGGAAGGAGGATACCTCCGCCACCAGCACGTCGTTATACTTGCTCTCCATGGCCGCGGCGGACAGAGGATAGCCGATGTTGCCCGCCACGTAGGCAATCTTGCCCGCTTCCCGGAAAATGGCCCCCAGCAGGGATACGGTGGTGGTTTTTCCATTGGTGCCCGTTACGGCCACCAGGGTGCCCTTGGCGATGCGGGAGGCAATTTCCAATTCCCCGCTGACAGGGATGCCCGTCGCCTTGGCCGCTTTCACGATGGGCGCATCGATAGGCACGCCAGGGCTGATAATCAGCATGTCCTTGCCCTGTAAGGCGTCGATGCCGTCCTCGCCCAGCCGAAAGCAAACAGGCTGTTCCTTCAATACATCCAGCTTGTCGCCAAACGCGTCCGCGTCTTTCATATCATTGACGGTCACCATGGCCCCTTCCCGGCATAAAAGCTGGGCCAGGGCCACGCCGCTGCGGGCCATGCCCACGATGAGCACCTTCTTGCCTGCCCAAGGCGATGGTTCCGCTCCCTCCGACGCAAAATGCCGACGGGTATGAGTACCGTAGTAAATGGACTCCCGCATTCATGTCCCTCCTTCTATCAACCGCTTGTTTTCTCCATCCATCAATAGAAAGCGCTGACGGATACAATGGCGATCACGCTCAGGATGGCCGTCACGATCACGTACATCAGCACGATTTGGTTTTCCTTCATGCCGCTCAATTCAAAATGGTGATGGATGGGCGCCATTTTGAAAATGCGCCGGCCCTGGCCGTACTTTTTCTTGGTGATTTTGAAATACGTGGTCTGCATCATCACGGAAACAGAGCTCATGATGCAGGTAAAGCAAATGGGAAGCAGCAAAAATTGCAGTTTGGTCAGCATGGCCACGCCCACCATGGTGCCGCCAATAAACATGCTGCCCGTATCCCCCATGAAGATTTTGGCGGGGTGATGATTGTAGCGCAGGAACCCCAGGGAAGCGCCAACCAGCGCGAAGCACATGATGGCAATAATGGGGAACCAGTCAAACACCCGAGCGGCATCCGCGTTCAATTGGACCATGGCATTGTAAATGAACAGCACGATCAGGCCATAGGCCGTCATGCCCACCGCAGTCACGGAGGACAGGATGCCGTCCACCCCATCTTGCAGGTTGGCCGAATTGGTGATGAACATCACCAGCACCGTCATGATGGGAATGTAGAAAACGCCCAGGTTCCAGGTATGACCGGTAAAAGGAAGAATCACATCGCTGCCCACATAAAAATAGCAGTACAGGGAAAAAATCAGGCCCACCGCCATCTGCCCCATCAGCTTCTGCTTGGGCTTCAGGCCCTCATGGTCCTTTTTCACGTCCTTGATGTAGTCGTCCGGGAAGCCAAACAGCGCCATGCTGCCCACGCTAATGAACAGCATGGGCCACAGGGCGTTGGTGATGCCGAAATGCCAGCCCTGCTTGACCCCCAGCACCACGCTGACCACCACCGTCACCAGCACTGTGGCAAACGCCGTCACGGCGCCGCCCATATTGGGCGTGCCCTGCTTGGCCAAATGGGCCTGGGGTCCCAGATCATAGATGGTCTGGCCAAACTTGAGCTTCTTCAAATACGGCAGAAATTTGGGCATCACCAGCAGCACGATGGCCATGGCCGCCACAGCCGCAAAAACACATTGTATAAACATGGTATCTTCCCCTCTTGTGTAATTACCGTCCCAGTTCTTCCAGCAGTTCCTTCACAACCACCTATTCGTCAAAAGGCCGCTTTACGCCCATGATTTCCTGATAGGTTTCATGGCCCTTGCCGGCCAGGATGATGATGTCCCCATCCTGGGCTATCTGCAGCGCGTAACGGATAGCCTCTCGCCGGTTTTCGATCACGGTGTACTGGCCGCCCGTGGGCTTAATGCCTTCTTCAATGGCCGCCAGGATTTCGAGGGGATCCTCGGTGCGGGGGTTATCGCTGGTCAGAATCGAATAATCCGCCAGCCTGCCGCTGATTTCGCCCATAATGGGGCGCTTCAAATGATCCCGGTCGCCACCGCAGCCAAAGAGCGAAATGACCCGGCCCCTGGCAAATTCCTTCACCGCGGTCAAGATATTTTCCAGCGCGTCCGGGGAGTGGGAATAGTCCAAAATCACCTTGTAATTGGTGTGGGTATCCAGCATTTCCGCCCGGCCGGGCACACCTTTCACCTTTTCAAGCGCCGATGTGATGGTCTGCGGTGCCACGCCCATAATCAGCCCTACCGCAGCGGCGGCCAGCGCGTTATACACGTTGAACATGCCCGTCAATTGCAAATGCACCGGCATATCGTCCACATCGCTGAGCTTCATCATGAAGCTGACGCCGTTTTCCGTGATCTCGATATCCCGAGCAAAAATATCCGCGTTGTTGCAAATGCCATAGGTGCTGTGGGGCACTTCAATATCCGCCAGGATGGAAGCGCTGGTATCGTCATCCACATTGATGGCGGCATTGTTGATCCACTCTGGGGTGAAGAAGGATTTCTTGCATGCAAAGTACCGCTCCATGGTGCCGAACAAATCCAGGTGATCCTGGCTTAAGTTGGTATAGCACCCGGCCTCAAAATGCACGCCCACCAGCCGCCGCATCTCGATGGCGTGGGCGGACACCTCCATGCTCACCACCGTCACCCCTGCGTCCTTCATATCCCGCAGGGTGCGGAAAAAGTCGATGGGTTCCGGGGTGGTAAATTCGCTCTTGATGTACTCGCTGCCGATCATGTTGCCGGTGGTGCCAATCAGGCCCACCTTATGGCCTGCCTCTTCCATGATAGCTTTGATCAGGTAGCTGGTGGTGGTTTTGCCCTTAGTGCCGGTCACGCCCAGCAGTTTCATTTCCCGATCAGGATGGCCGAAGAATTCCGCCGCCATCAGGCTCATGGCCGCACGGACGTTTTTCACCTGCGCCTGGGGCACGTCGATGTCCAAAAAATGGGTCACCACCAGGGCCACAGCGCCATTTTGAATGGCCTGGGGCGCAAAATCATGGGCGTCAAACCGGGCGCCGGGAATGCAGAAAAACAGGCCCCTGTCCAGCTGCTTGCGGCTGTCCATGCTCAGGGACGCAATTTCGCACTCTCCACGCGTCTCAATCACCTGATCCGCCGCCGCTTTGGTCAATACTGAAAACAACATGCCTTTCACTCCGTTCCCTGTGGTAATTCAAAGGTAACCTTTACCGTGCTGCCCAAGGGGGCGTAGCTGCCTGCCCCGGGTTCCTGGCGCACCGCCAAACCGGTGCCCGTTATTTCCATTTCCAATCCCCGGGCGCGAATCTGCCGCCCAGCTTCTACCATCGAAAGACCCTTCACGCTGGGCACGCTGACCAGGTCTACCGCGCTGGCAGGAGCATCCTCATAGGTGTAGAGCATCACTGTGCCGCCCGCGCGCATCTGGCCGCCCGCCGCCGGGGCCTGGGCGGTCACCGCGCCGGAGATGCCGTCCGTTTCGTAAAACAATCCCGCGTCCGCCAGCGCATTCCTGGCTTCCGCCAGCGTCATGCCCGTCACATCGGGCACCGTCACTTTCGGCGCTTCCGTGGCGCCCGGCTGGCTTTGCCTAACGCCCAGATAAGGCAGCGCTTCCTCCAAAATCTGCCGGGCGAAGGGCGCCGCCGTGGTGCTGCCGTAATCCACAGGCACCTGGGCTTCATTCACCGTGACCAGCACGGCGATTTGAGGCGCGTCAATGGGGGCGAACCCAACGAAGGAACCAATGTGCACATTGCTGACCACCCGGCCGTCTTTGTACACCTGGGCTGTGCCCGTTTTTCCCCCGATGCGGTAGCCCGCTACGGCACCGTTCTTGCCGCCGCCATTTTCCACCACATTCTCCAGCAAAGCGCGCATGGTGGCGCTGGTTTCCGCACTAATGGGTAAGGATACCACCATTGGCTGTGCTTTGTCAATCACCGTACCCCGGTCATCCAGAATTTCTTTCACGATGTAGGGCCGCATCAGCCGTCCGCCGTTGACCACGGCGCTGGCGGCGGTAATCAATTGCAAGGGCGTGACCGCCACGCTCTGGCCAAACCCGATCCGGGCCAGATCAACGGTTTTCACATACCGGGAATTGATCAGAATACCGCTGCTCTCCCCAGGCAGATCGATGCCAGTAGTCCTTCCCAAGCCAAAGGCGTGCAGGTATTTATAAAAAGCATCGGTGCCCATCCGCAGGGCCAGGGCCACAAAGGCCGGATTGCAGCTGTTGGCCAGGGCTTCTTTTAAATCCTGGCTGCCGTGGCTGTTTTTCCAGCAGCGAATCCGATCCCCGTCCACGATCACAGAGCCGGAGCAGTAAAACCGGTCATGAATCGTAGCATTGCCGCTGTCCAGGGCCGCGGCGCAGGTGAGCATTTTGAAGGTCGATCCCGGCTCATACACGTCGCTGACGGCGGTAATGCGCATCAAGTCGGTGAGCAAGGATACGTCGTCCCGAGGTGGTTCATTAGGGTCGTAATCAGGCTTCATGCACAGGGCCAGGATGGCCCCGGTATTCACGTCCATCACGATGCACTGCACTGATTTGGCGTTATTCACTTGCAGGCATTCCCGCATGGCCTTTTCCACAATGCCCTGGATGCCTGCGTTCACCGTCAGGCGCAGCGTGGCCCCCTCTTGGGGTGGGGTGTAGGCTGTTTTTCCGTCCGGCAACAGCCGGGCCTTTACATCCACCTCTGTCCGCAAGGAGCCGCTTACGCCCCGCAGCAGCGATTCATACCGGGATTCCAGGCCGGATTGACCTACGGAATCTACGTTCGTCAGTCCCAAAACCTGGCTCAGGAACGCGCCTTTGGGGTAATAGCGCCGAGTATCTTCCTCAAAAGAAAGGCCCTTGAGCAGCGTGTACATTTCCTGGCTGCCGCTGCGCAGGGCGCGAATAGCGTCGACCGTTTCCCGTGTCACCTGCCGCTTGAGGATCACCGACGCCAGGCGCTTGTTTTTCAGCTTTTCGGTCATCGTGTTCCCATCGGCGTTCAGGATGGGCGAAAGGATTTGCACAAACGCTTTCTCATCCTGCACCAATTGAGGATTGGCCGTCACGATATACGCCGTGGCGGACAGGGCCAGGATTTCCCCGTTGGTATCCTGAATGCTGCCCCGCTGGGCAGCCACAATGCCTTCCCTTGTCCATTGGCGTACGCCCCGGGCCGTCAGTTCTTCCCCCTGAAATAGGGTTAAGCTGCCGATGCGCACGCCAACCAAGGAAAACAACAGCGTGAGCACCGCCAGCATCGTCAGTAACCGGGTTTTAATTGTTCTGTCTGCCCGCATGGCTTCTCCCCCCTGGGCAGGCCCGGCTGGGCGGCCTTGTTTCCGCCTTACCGGCTGCCGGTAATGATGCCTGCGGCAGAGGGGGAGTTCTCCGCAGCGCTTACGGTTTTCACTTCATAGGGCCGGGTATCCGGAGCGATCACCGGCACAGCCTCTACCGCGGCAGAGGACATCATACCCAGTTCCTGCACCGCCTTATAGCAGATGCGGGAGGAATCCCGGCATTCGGCGATCTGCACGGTCAAATCCTTGTTTTCCTGAATGGTGTGGGCAATGGCCTGCTCCATGGAGCTGATCTGCTTGCTCTCGCTGGAACGCTTATTCAGCCGAACGCCAATCTGCGCCACAAAGTATAAAGAGAGCACGATCAGGAAAAACGCCGCCACGCCGCGGGGCAGCGTCAGCGTCTTTTTGGAGGAAGGCACCGGTCCATCATGGATATATGCTTGCCGTTCCTCCTCCCGATTCCGTCCCGCGTCCGCATCCGGAAGCCGCACCTGGCTGCGCACGTGCATCACGCCGTTGCCGATGCTGTGCACGCCGGTAGTGGAGTACTGCATGTTCCTTCTTACAGCCTGCATATCAGTGTATTCCTCCTTTCGTAAGCATTAGAACTGTTGACCGCGCTGGATTTCGGCGATCAAGGCCAGGGGATCGGCAAATTCTTCATCGAAATTGTCATCCTGTTCACGGCTGGTCACCGCCGGCAGCACCCGGATATGGGATACCGCGCCGTTAACGTCCACTTCCCTGGCGTCGCCCAGCCGCCAGGCCCGCAATTTTTGGGGCAACAGCAGTCGGCCTTGGGCGTCCACTTCGCAATCGGTGTAGCTATATTTACTGAATTGATCCAGCAGTTTTTGCGCTTTGGCGTTCATTTTCACAAGCTTAACCAGCTCGTCCCGCCGTTCGATCCAGCCGGGAAGCGAATAAATGGCCACTGCCTTGAAATCAGGTGTAGGCGACACAGCAAATTTATTGCCCAGCGCCTCCCGAAAGGCGGCGGGAATGATCATGCGTCCTTTGGCGTCAATGCCGTGGGTGTAGCTGCCCACAAAGCCCAGGAACGGCGTGCCTTCGCACCCCGCGCCGCCAGATGAGGTCATGGCTGCGGATACGGATGCTTCCGTATCGTTCAAACGGGCGCTTTTCTGCTCGTTGGTTTCATTCGCCATGCTCTCACCACACAATCTGCCACTTTTACACCACTTTTTGGGATGTGCCACCATTATATCCCACCATTACCGGTATCGTCAAGCGTTGAAAATACTTCTTTTTTAGTCTTTGGGAAACATTTCTTTCGATGTTCGTAAAATTTCTTCATCTTTTTGTCATTATTTTGTCGCATATCGAAAATGTGTTCCCATTTTTCTACAAAAAATTAGAGAACGTGCATTCGCGTTCTCTATAAATATAGCATTTATGCCTAATTATTTATTATTTTTATATGCATTTTTAATAAAATATTTTCATTTTTTGAATTGTTTGCTTTTGGGAAATCGTAATATAAATTTCATAACTTCATACGTTTTTTCTTTTTCACCCCTTTGGGGCAGCGCTCTCCCCTTTTGTGTTCTTCTCCTCCAAAAAAGCAACAAAAAAGCGGCTTTTCAGCCGCAAAATTGGGTTTCTGCCGTTGGTTTGCTCCCCTCAGTGGGATGGATCCCCACCGGATCATCCGGCAGGCGATATACTTGGAAATTCAGCCCGTCGCAGGAAACGCAGTGGTATCGAATGCCGTCAATGCACCCCGTCACCGCGCCCCGGAGGCTGGGACCATGAAGGTGGCCGTACACCACGTCATCCGGATGGTAACTTTCCAACAGCGCGGAAAGCCGGGTTTTCGCGCCGCCCTCGCCCAAAGGCGGATAATGGCACATCACAATCAGCCGGTGGGCCCCGTACGCTTTCGCCCGCTCCAGAGACATTTCCATCCGCTGTAATTCCCGATTGTAGATTTTTTCATCCTCCGCATCGCAGCCAGGGGTAGGCAGCCTCCAACCCCGGGTGCCGCAAAAGGCGATGCCGTCCAGCAGCATGGCGTCGTTCTGCACGGCATACATGCCCTTGGGCAGCATGTCCCTTAGCTTCGTAATGGCGCACCACCAATAATCGTGGTTGCCCCGCAGCAGGATCTTCTTCCCCGGCAGCGCGCCGATGGCCGCCAAATCGGGCATGGCAGACTGCACCTGCATGGCCCAGCTGATGTCTCCGGGAATGAGCACCACGTCCTCTTCCCCCACCTTGCTTTTCCAATCCGCCTGAATGCGCTCAAAATGCCCATCCCAGTGCGAGCCGAACACATTCATGGGCTTATCGTCGCCCCCGGGCAGATGCAAATCGCCAATCGCAAATACAGCCACTTATTCCTCGTCTTCCTCGTCTTCGTCCCTACCCTCGTCTTCTTCCATTTCCTCCAGGGACAGATCATTTTCAATTTCATTAAATTCCCGCTCAGGAATATCCTCATCCATTTCGGGAATGATTTCATCCATGCTGCTGACCGGATCAATGCTCAGGCTGGCTTCGCTCGCCCGGCCCTCGCCGTCGTCCTCTTCCCGCTCGGCATTGGCGTTCATTTCCTTCAGGCAGAACAGGCACACGTCCTTGCCCGGCAGCGCGGGATGCTCATTGCACACAGTGCACAATTCAATTTCTTCCCGCTGGCCTTCGCCCTTCATTTCCCGCTTGCAAATGGGGCAATATCCATCCTATTCCCGGATATAATTCAGTTCGCACCGGGGGCATTTGATCAGACCCATGGTTTCCCTCCGTTTCCCGCTGCCAGCCATTTCCATGGCAGCGAACTGGTAATATTGTTGATTTTATGGCGATTTTATATTACGATTTCATTGCGATCGTAACATTTTCTTAACAAAGGAGGACTCTTTCATGAAACACTTTCTCAGCATCGCACTCACGGCTCTCTTGACCGTCAGCACCTGCACCGCGCTGGCGGAAGCACCCACCTCTCAGTTCGGCTTCAAAGGCTGGCCCTACCGGCAGAAAACGCCTTGCCAGACCCAAGCCACGGCCTGCCCCGCTGCCGCGGAATGCCCCACCGTCACCCAAGCGCCCACCAAAGCGCCTGCGCCCCAGCCCACGCAGGAACCCATTCAGGATGTAACCCCCGCGCCGACTTCGGCGCCCACCGCGGTGCCTACCGCCCGGCCCACCCAAGCCCCGACAGCACGGCCCACAGCCGCTCCTTCCTCAAGCAGGGGAGATTATACTACAACATCTGCCACAATGCAAGAGCAAAAACTGTGGAATTTGTTGAACCAGGATCGGGCCAAGAACGGCTTGCCCGCGCTGACGCTGGATTCCCGGCTGTCGGAAATCGCCCGGATCAAATCCTGCGACATGAATGAGAACCACTACTTCGCCCACACCTCCCCTACCTACGGCTCTGCCGCCCAGATGCTGACCCGTTTTGGATATGCCTACAAGGGCGTGGGGGAAAACATTGCCCATCACGCCACGGTGGAGAAGGCCGAAGCCGCGTTCATGAGCAGCACAGGCCACCGCACCAACATCCTGGGCAGCCAGTGGACGAAGGTCGGCATCGGCGTGTGCTTTGACAGCCAGGGTTTCGTGTACGTGACCCAGTTGTTCGCCCGGTAATAACAAAAGAGAAAACTGACTGATGAGGAAAACCGCTCTTTGGAGGTCAAGGAGCGGTTTCTCCTTTTCCTCCTTCCGAGAAAAACCGCCTTTTTACTGTGGACTTCACTGCTCGTTTCAGGCAAAACGGCATCATGATGCGCCTTTTCATAAGATCGCTGGATCATCATTCACTTTCGGAGTATGTGATGCAACGCCGCCCGCGCATCTCTTCTCGCCGCCGCCACTTCCTTTTCGATCGTTCCTGCCATGGTGTGCATTTCGTTGCTCAGGCGCATTTTATCCATCCGCTCCGCTGCTTCGATCCGTTCCCGCAAAGCGATCTTCCCAGCAATCCCACGCCGGGGCAGCGCCGGCAGCAGCGCCGCTTCCTCCGCGCTCATGGCCGCGCGTCCCATATCCTGTTCTTTCATTCTGTCCACCTCTTTTTTGATTGATGCTGCATCCTATGCAACGGTGCAGAAACCGGTGCAAAGGGTCCCTTAAAAAGAGCCACAAGGGGCGTAAATCAGCTGCGAAAACCGCATAAAAAAAGGCGGATCGTATCCGCCCTACAGGGTGACAGCCTGCTTCCAGCCCGGCCGGCTTTCAGATTGAACAGCCTGACGGCTCAGGGTATTTCCTTTCCCAATTTTGCCCGATAGCCGGCTTTCTTTATTCTTCTGTTTCTTCCAGCTTTCTTTCATACTCCCGATACACCCGGTACAAGTGGCTGGCCATTTTTTCGGTGTTGGCAATAGAAGACACACTGGTTTCATCCACAACGGAACCTTCCACCCACTGAATGCCCAACTGCTTGGCGCCCATGTAAGCCTCGTAGAACATGGCCAGGTTTACGCCCCGGAACTGGTATTCCGGCACCACGAACTGCATGCTGCACCGAGCGCCCTGGATGCTGCCCTTTCCCAGCCAGTATTTCAGCCAGCCGACGGGCAGCACATGGCCTTTCATCCTTTTGAGCACCTGATTATAATCCGGGAACGCCGCTACCAGCCCGATAGGCCGGTTGCCCGCGAAGGCCATCACCGTCATTTCAGGCTTGTAATACCGTTTCAATTCCTTCACCGCGGCCACTACTTCCCCGAAGGTGGGCATGTTCATTTCCCATTCAGGCGGGAAAGCTTCCCGAATGATTCTGGCCATATTTTGGATCGCCCGTTCCTCGTTTTCCGGAGTCAGGATAACGTGCTCCACCCGGAAACCGAAACGCTGCTTGGCCCGGTGCACCGTTTCCTCGATGGCGGGATCAAACTCGTTCATCCGCATGAAATAGGCCAGGAAATCCCGGTGCTTCGTGAAACCGCACTTTTCAAAATATTCATTATAATAGGGCGGATTATAGGGGTTGAACAGCGCCGGGGTGCCATCATATCCCTGGCAGAGCAGGCCCCTGGAAAAATCACTGACGCCAGTAGAAGCGGGGCCCACCACCGTGTCCATGCCTTCTTCCTTTAAATAGGCGCAGGCAGCGTCCAGCGCTGCCCGGGCATAGTCGGGCCGCTGCTGGCACTCAAACAGGGAAATATAGCCCCATTTCCGGCCCAGCCGCTCATTCAGCCGTTCGTTGATACCGGCCATCACCCGGGCCACCGGCCGATTTCCATCATATACCAGAAAAAAACGCCGGGGGTCATTCTGCTTTTCACACAGGGCCTTGAGCTGCTTGCCAATCAGCGGAGGCACCCAATTGGTGTCGTCTTTGTACAAAGCGAAAGGCAACATCACAAAGGGCTTCAGGCTCGCCGGGTTCTGTTCCAAAATCTCCACACGGATCACTTATATCCACCTTCTTCCAGGAGCTTTGTCTTTTATCTGGCAATATTATATCATTCCTTCTTATATTTGTCAAAAAGGAAAGAAGGAGAGCCATCAGCTCTCCTCCCCTTGGTCCGTTAATGCTTTTTCCATCGCTTCCAGCAGTTGCTCCCGCCCGTCGCCATTTTCCGAAGAATAGCACAGCACCTGCCAGGGCTGCACCTGCAAAGCACGGCAGATAGGGGCCAATTGCTTCATCCGGGCGCCCCGGGAAATTTTGTCCGCCTTCGTAGCTACCACCAGAAACGGCTGGCCTGTTGCCCGCAAAAAGGCATTCATCTGCACATCATCCTGAGTGGGTTCATGACGGATATCCACCAGATGCAACGTCAATTTCAGCTGCTCCGTTTCCCGGAAATATTTCTCCATCATATCGCCCCAGCGCAGCTTTTCCTTTTTATCCACCCGAGCAAAGCCGTAGCCCGGCAGGTCCACCAGGTGGAAAGCGGAATTTAGCAGAAACAAGTTGATCAGCCGGGTCTTACCGGGGGTGGCGCTGGTTTTGGCCAAAGCCTTGCGGCGGCACAGGCTGTTGATCAGGCTGGATTTGCCCACGTTGCTCTTCCCCGCCACCGCAATTTGCGGCAAGGCCGGTTCAGGCGTCTGGTATACGCTCATGCTGGTGACGAATTCGGCGGATTTAATTTCCATGCAACCCCAACCTTTGTACGTTTATTTGTCTTCCGGCAGCAGCGCCACCTTCAGCACGTCGCCAATGTTCTCCGCTGTCTGGATACGGAACTGGCTCAGCACGTGGGGCGGCACATCTTCCAAATCCTTTTGGTTTTCCTTAGGCAGCAGAATGGTTTTGATCCCGGCCCGATAGGCTGCCAGCAGCTTTTCTTTCACGCCGCCGATGGGCAGCACCCGGCCCCGCAGGGTGATTTCCCCAGTCATGGCCACATCCTGGCGCACCTTGCGCCCCGTCAGGGCCGAAACCAGGGCGGTGGCCATGGTAACGCCGGCAGAGGGCCCATCTTTGGGCACCGCGCCTTCGGGCACATGGATGTGAATATCCAGATTTTTGTGAAAATCCTTTTCCAGTTTGAATTCCTCGCTGTGGGCCCGCACCCAGGACAGCGCCGCCCGGGCGCTTTCCTTCATCACGTCGCCCAGCTGGCCGGTCAGTTGCACCTGGCCGCTGCCGGGCATGACGGCGCATTCGACGGCCAGCGTTTCGCCGCCCACGGTGGTATAGGCCAGGCCGTTCACCACGCCCACCCGGGATTCCTTTTCCGGTGCTTCCCGCAAAAAGCGGGGCGCGCCCAGGTATTTTTCCACCATTGCCGGGGTGACGGACACCTGCTCGGTTTCTTCCTCCAGCATGTCCACCGCCGCCTTGCGCACCACTCGGGCAATGGTGCGCGAAAGCGTGCGCACCCCCGCTTCCCGGGTATACCCTTCGATGATCCTGCGCATAGCCGCATCGCTGATTTTGACGGCCTTGGCCGGCATGCCGTGCTCTTTGATCTGCTTGGGAAGCAAATGCTTCTTGGCGATATGGAGCTTTTCTTCTTCCGTGTAGCTGGGCACCTCGATCACTTCCATCCGGTCCAGCAGGGGACCGGGGATAGTTTCGATGGTGTTGGCGGTGGTAATGAACATAACCTTGCTCAGGTCAAAAGGCAGTTCCATATAATGATCCCGGAAGGCGTTATTCTGTTCCCCATCCAGTACCTCCAGCATGGCGGAGGCCGGATCGCCCCGGAAATCGTGGCTCATTTTATCGATTTCGTCGAACAGGAACACCGGGTTCATGGTGCCCGCCTGCTTCATGCCCGCGATGATGCGGCCCGGAATGGCCCCTACGTAGGTGCGCCGGTGACCCCGGATTTCCGCTTCGTCCCGCACGCCGCCCAGGCTCATCTGCACAAATTTGCGGCCCACAGCCCGAGCGATGCCCTTGACGATGCTGGTTTTGCCCACGCCCGGCGGGCCCACAAAGCACAGGATGGGGCCTTTCATTGCGCCGTCCTGGGTGTTCATTTCCTTCATCCGGCGCACAGCCAGGTATTCAATCACCCGGTCCTTCACCTTGTCCATGGCATAGTGGTCTTCATCCAGGATGCGCCGGGCCCGCTTTAAATCCAGGTTATCCTTGGTGGTCTTACCCCAAGGCAAATCCAGGATCCACTCCACATACGTGCGGCTGACGCCGATTTCCGGTGTGCCCGGGGCCATGCGGCTCAGCCGGTCAAGCTCCCGGGTGGCCTTTTCCCGGGCTTCGTCATTGAGGGGCGTTTCCGCCAAGCGTTTGCGCAAATCCTCCGTGTCGGTAGCATCCTTGTCCCCCAATTCCTCTTGGATAGCCTTAATCTGCTCCCGCAGGTAATAATCCTTTTGATTCTTATCAATCTGCTTTTTCAGGCGGCTCTGCACTTTTTTTTCGATCTCGGCCAGCTCGGTTTCCCGAATCAAAATCCCGCACAGGGTTTCCAGCCTTTCCTCAATGCCAAATTCCTCCAGAATGGCCTGCCGGTCCTCCACCCGGGTGAGCACGTTGGCGGCAATGATATCGGCCAATTGATCAGGCTTATCCACCTCGCTGACGGAATGAAGCGTTTCCCCAGAAATGCGCATCGAAGCGCGGGCGTATTCATCAAACAAATCGTGGGTGGTGCGTACCAAGGCGCGGATCTCCGGAGTGTCCGGCACGTCCATGGGCGGGACGAGCACCTCCGCCATCCAATAAGGGTCCTCCTGGGTCACATCCTCCAGGAAGGCACGGCTTTTGCCTTCTACCAGCACCCGGATGGAATCCCCAGGCAGATTGAGCACCTGTTTGATCAACGCCACGGTGCCCACGGGGCAAAAATCGTCGGAAGTGGGTTCTTCCACATCCCCATCCTTCTGGGCCACCAGAAACACCTGTTGGTCCTCCATCATGGCCTGCTCCAGGGCGGCCACGCTGCGTGCCCGCCCCACATCAAAATGCAGCACCATGTGGGGAAACACCATCAGCCCCCGCAGGGGAATCAACGGCATAGTCACGGTGGGCAATACATTCTTTTTCGGCATACTCTCTCCTGATTGTTCGGGTCTTTGTTTCCGGCCAGATTCCTGCCCGGTGAATTATCATTATATATGAAATCCGCCGGAATTGCAATATTTACCCCGCTGCCGAAGCGGCAGCCAGGGGCGACGGAGCTTGAATCGCGGCATCCGGAGCGGCAGATTGTCCATCTCTTTCCAGCAGCATCCCTTCCCATACCTCCCGGATGGTGGAAACGGGAATGACATCGATGCTCATTTCCCGGAACGCGGGCCGGTCGTTTTCCCTGGGGATATACACCCGTTTAAGCCCCGCCCGCCGGGCCGCCTCAATCTTGGCCGGCACGCCGCCCACCGGCAGCACCCTTCCTTGTACGCTGATCTCCCCAGTCACTGCCGCCCATCCATCAATAGGCCGCCCGGTCAGGGCGCTCACCGCCACCGCCGCCATAGCCGCCCCGGCAGAGGGGCCGTCGACAGGCATGCCGCCAGGAAAATTGATGTGCAAATCCGTGTGTTCATTGGCATAACCCAAGCGCATCAATAACGTCAGCACGTTTTCCGCTGAAGCAGAGGCCGTCGATTTCCTTCGCAGGGTATGTCCGCTGCTGCCCAAATCTTCTTCCTCCACGATGCCGGTCACCCGCACCCGTCCATTGCCGGGAGCCGCCGCGGCCTCGATATCCATCACCGCGCCTTTGTCCCCTTCCTGCACCGCCAAACCGTGGATCAATCCCACCCGGCTGTCTGTGGCCGCCAAACCATCAGGACGCTCTGGATAATGGCCGGACGCCGCCACCCATTCCACATCCGCTGCCGTCATGTTTTTGCGTTCTTCCATTTGGGCCAGGCCCGCCGCCATTTGCACCATGTTGACAGCGTCCCTCCCGCAGGCGGCATAACGCCCGATCACCTGTACGGCATCTTCCTCGATGGTGTACCCGGCCCGAATGGCCGCTTCCTTCCCAATGCGGCTCACTTCCTCTGGCTCCAACCCCCGGAAGAAAATTTCCATGCACCGGGCGCGCAGGGCCGGTGGCAAATCCTCCGGGCTGCGGGTGGTGGCGCCCACCAGGCGAAAATCCGCAGGCAGGCCATGCTTAAAAATTTCGTGGATGTATCGGGGCGTTCCGGGGTCGTCCGGGTTGTAATAGGCCGATTCCAGCTGCACCTTCCGGTCCTCCAGCACTTTGAGCAGCTTGTTCATCTGAATGGGGTGCAATTCCCCAATTTCATCCAGAAACAGTACGCCCCCGTGGGCCCGGCTCACCGCTCCCGGCTTAGGCTGGGGCACCCCCTGGTTGCCCAAGGGCCCGGCGCCCTGATAAATGGGGTCGTGCACGCTGCCGATCAGGGGATCGGCAATGGCCCGTTCGTCAAAGCGCACGCAGGTGGCGTCCATTTCAATAAAGGGCGCGTTGGACCGAAAAGGCGTGCCCGGGCTTTCCTTGGCATACTCCAGAGCCAGCCGGGCCGCGCAGGTCTTGCCCACGCCCGGCGGGCCGTAGATGATCACGTGCTGAGGATTTTTCCCGCACAAAATGGCCTTCAATGCTTTGATTCCTTCCTCCTGACCGATGATGTCCTCAAAGGTGCGGGGCCGCACGTGCTCAGCAAGTGGTTCGGTCAGGCTGATGGAGCGCATGCGCTTCAGCTGCTCCATTTCTTTCATAGCCGACCGGCCGCCAGACGGCATGCCCCGGTGCTGCTGCCGCAGCATGGAATAAAAATATACCCCGGTGATAACGCTCACCGCCAATTGAATCCCCAGTATCACCCAATTCAATGCTGTCCCCCCTTTTCTGATCAATGTTAGGATGCGCTGGAAAGGAAGAACCATGCGGCCAACCGCTCAGGGAAAAAATGGCTGAATGAGACGAAAAAAGCGGCCCTGTTCAGGCCGCCAAAGAAAATACCGGGGTTATTTCCAGATCATTTCCAGATAGGGCAATTCTTCCATGCCGTTTTTGCGATATACATGCAAAGCCCGGGCGTTTTCTTTCTCCACTTCCAGCCGGATAACAGCGTCCGGGTTGTTCTGCCGGACATATTGAAGGAACGCGGTTCCTGCGCCCCGGCCCCGAAATGCCTCCTGCACATACAGATCCTCAATCCACACACAGTGCTTGCCAAACTCGGTGGAAAAGCTGCGGGCCAGCATGCCATATCCGACCGTCTGTCCATCCATTTCCAGTACGTAGCCTTCCGCGTAAGGCGAAGCGGACACGCAAGCGGCGACATCCCGGCGAAAAATATCCTCCGATCCATGGGTGATCAGTGCCGGAGAAGCATAAAAAACCCGCATCATCGCCAGCACTTCTTCCGTGTCCGCTGCGGTCATGGGGCGAATGCCAAGGCCACTCATCATGTTTCCTCTCCTGCATCCATTTCCGCGTCAATGTGAACGATCCGGCCATTTCTTATATACACCCGGGGCACCCGCCGCCCAATGATGCCCAGGCATTCATTGCGATTGAGATGACCCCAGGTCGCGTATTCCCGCAGGTCAATTTCCCCGCCCAGCAGCGTCACCGTATCGCCGGCCTTTGTTTCCTGAATATCCGTCACGTCGATCATCATTTGATCCATGCACACCAGCCCCAGCACCGGGGCTTTTTTTCCGCGCACGGCCACAAAGCCCCTCTGGCTCAGTGCCCGGGGATAGCCGTCAATGTACCCTACCGGTAACGTAGCCACCAGGGTATCCCGTTCAAGCGGCGTATCATCATACCCCACGCCTTCCCCCGCCTTTACCCAAGCAACCCGTGTGACTCGGCTCTTGAATGTGACCACATTCCGGCCCTCGCCGAACCACTCCCAGGCCGGCGGCACATTGCCGTACAGGAACGCACCCACCCGCACCCCCTGCATCTGCCACTGGGGATACCGGGTCAGGCCGATGGAATCCAGCAAATGCCGCATGGGTGCCCGCAGGCCACCCGCTTCGATGGCTTCCGCCATGGATGTGAACTGTCTTTCCTGTTCGATGCTCTGTTCCTTGCTTCTCAGGGCCAAATGGCTGTATATCCCCTCAAAGGTCAGGCCAGGCAAGTCCTTGATCCGCAAAGCATCCTTCGCCTGGGTGAAGCCCAGCCGATGCAATCCGGTATCCAATTTCACATGCACCAGCGCGTTTTTGTCAAGCTGCGCTGCCGCCTGGGAAACGCGCCGGCCATCCTCCAGCGTGCCCACCGTCAGCGAAATATTTTTGCTGATCAATTCCGGCAGATAGCTGTCCCCCGCTGGGCCCATGAGCAGGATATGGGCATTCTTCGCGGCTTTCCGGGCGATTAGCGCTTCCTCCGACGCGGCCACGGAAAACCATTCTGCCCCCGCGCTTTGCAGTGTTTCCACCGTGCGGCGCAGCCCCAGGCCATAGGCATTGGCCTTCACCACGCAGATAAACGCCGTTCCCGGCCGGCACAAGGATTTCGCCAGCCGAAAATTATGTAGCAGCGCATCCTCGTCCACCTCGACCCAGGCCCGGCTCATGGCGCGATTTTGATCCATGGCTCTTTCCTCCGCATGCGTTTCTTTCGTTCCACAGGATAGCATAGAAACGGATTTTCCGCAAGAAAAAAAGGCGGAATATGCTCCCGCCATTTACCACACCTTTTCCACTGTCACGTCCTTAAAATAATACGTGACGATCTCCTCCGCTGATTTTCCGTCCTCCGCCAGGGCGTAAGCGCCCCACTGGGGCATGCCCACGCCGTGGCCGTAGCCCTTGCCGGCCATCACCACCCGATCGTCCTCGATTTTCAGGCTGGTGAGCAGGGTGGACCGCATGTCCGACGAGCCCAGGGCCAAGCGCAATTCCGGCGCGGACACCGCTTGATCGTTGATCAGGATGGTGACGGCCCGGCCGCTCTCGCCCCGGTCGCCCACGGCAATGGAATCCACCGTTTTAACTCCGCTGAGTCCGGCTTTCTCCGCCGCGGCGATCACCTGGGCTTTTGAAAACGCTGCCCGCCATTCCTTGGCGTCCGCCGGAGCGTCATCGCTTTCCAGCCCTTCCACCACCTGGGTATACCCCGGCTCATCCTTTTCATAGTTCAATCCCTCCCGCGCCCGGGCCGTCATACCGCCGGAATGGGCATGAAACCAGGCGTAGGGCAGTTCTCTGCGGTAAGACAGCACCAGTCCCTCCGTCTCTTTCACCGCCTGCTCAATGCGGTCATTCACACCTGTTTCATCATAGGCCTGGGCTTCTTCGATGTCGGTGGAAATATCCGCGTTAGGGTATTTGCTCTTCTTTTCGGCGCAGAATTTCAGCACGAAGGTGCGGGCCAGAATGGCCTGGGCCTTCAGGGCGTTGATGGGCCAGTCATTCTTCATTTCCCCAGCCAGCACACCCTGCAGATAGGTTTCGATATCCAGGGTGCGGCTTTCTTCTTCATCCACCTGATATACCCGCAGTTCCGGCACGCCATTTTCATTCAGCTTCAGCTTTTTTGGAAGCGCCGGTTTTTTTGATTGGCTTTCGCCCTCCAGCGTCGCCTGTTTGGGCGTGCTCTCGTTTTCCGCGCCTTTGGCGGCGCAGCCCGCCAGGAGCAAAGCAATGAGCAGCAGCGCCGCTGCCCGCACGATCTTTCTTTTCATCAAAAATTCCCCCTTCATGGCGATCGTTCCCCGAGCAATGCGCCATGATGCAGGAAAATGCCAACAAAAAAGGAAAACCCGCGTTTTTGCGGGTTTTCCGGGGAATGAGGATGGTTACGCTTAATAGCTCAACAAGCCTTGCTCCTTCATGGCGGCGTAAGTTTGTTCGCCCACGATACCATCAACCTTTTCAATGCCAGCAGCCGTCTGGAACTTCATCACAGCCACAGCCGTATTGATGCCAAATTTGCCATCGGCATTGGAAGCGCCTTCGCTGTTCTTTTCGCTCAGGTAGCCCTTGGCGATGAGGAATTTTTGCAGCTGGGTCACATTAGCGCCTTTGCTGCCGCGCTTCATGATTGCGGTGGATGTGGAGGAAGCAGATTCGCCGGACATAGTAGTGCCGGTCAGGGCCTTCCAAGTATCGTTGCCCACAATGCCGTCCACCTTCAGCTTGTTGTCCTTCTGGAACTTCTTCACGGCGGCTTCCACAGTGGTGTCAAACACACCATCCACAGCGCCTGAATACAGGCCTTGATCCTTCAACTTCTGCTGCAAGGTCTTCACCATGTCGCCGGTGCTGCCAACCTTCAATTTAGAAGTGGAAGGCGTGGCAGCGGACTTGAGGCCCAAGGCAGCCAGGGTAGCGGAGTCAGCCACGCCGTTGGTCGGCAGCGGCGCGCTTTCATCAGGATGCGCAGCCTTGTAATCCTCGTTGTACTTGACTTGGAATTCCATTACCGCCAGCTTGGTGGACGTGCCGAACACCCCATCCTGCTTGCCGGAATAGTAGCCCTGAGCGGCCAGGGCCTTTTGGAGCTTGATCACGCTGTTGCCCTTGCTGCCTTCCTTCAGGCTGGAAGGCATGGTGGTATCAGAATACAGCTGTGTGTAGTCGTAATCGTCCGGCAGCGGCGTGGCGGTAGGCAGGGTGACAGGGCTGTCATCATACCCCAGCTGCATGGCTACCAGAGTCTGGGTGCCCACTTTACCGTCCACCTTCAGGTTATTGGCCTGCTGGAATTTGCTCACGGCCAGCGCAGTCGCGGGACCGTATTTTCCGTCGATTTCCCCATTATACAGGCCCAGTTCCTTCAGCCGGGTTTGCAGCTTGACCACTTGGGAACCCTTGCTGCCACGCTGCATGACGATGATGTTGGCGCCAACGGAGGTCGCCCCGTCGATGACCACCGTCTGCTCGGCGTTTTTCAGGTTATTGAAGTTCCAAAGAGCGCTCCAGGTATCGCTGCCGATGATGCCGTCTTCCTTGATCTTGTCGATCGCCACAAAGTTTTCATCAGACTGGTGGGCCTTGTTGTATTCGGCGGCAGCCTTATTATAGTCCTTCTGGAATTGCAGCACAGCCTTGCGGGTTGATTCGCCGTACACGCCGTCCGCGCTGCCCAGCAACCAGCCGCCTGCCTTCAGGCGCATCTGCGCGGTGGCCACCTGAGAACCAGTGGAGCCCACTTTCAGGGTGTCACCGTTGTAAGGAATATTCTCCTGGTCATAGGCGTTCTGTTCCTGGAAAATTTTGTCGATTGCTTCCTGCTGTTCCGCATCGGTGCCGGTCACCCACAGGTAACGGCGCACAGTGCTGTTGTAGGAGCCGGTCACATTGATTTTCTTATCGTTCTGGAAGCGGGTGATAGCATTGGATGTGGCAGAATCAAACACGCCCTTGCTGAACGCGCTGCTGCTCAGATAATTCAGATCCACCAAGCGCTGCTGAACCAAGTACACGTCATAGCCACGGTCGCCGGTGTTCAAAGTGCGAACGGGAGACCACACCACAGCGCTCTGCGCCGCGGACACGCTGGTCAGCTTCTGGCGGGTTTCATTGCCAGCTTTGCCATCCACGGTCAACCCAGCAGCCGCCTGGAAAGCTTTGACGGCAGTTTCCGTATCGGCTCCATAAATACCGTCGCAGCTGCCATTAAAGAAGTAGGTTTTAAACAGGATATTTTGAAGCGCGGCCACATCGGAAGCCACGTTGCTGCTGAAGCGGGACAAAGTCGGCAGCAGCACGTCGCTCTTTTTCACAGCGTCAGAGCTGAACATCACATTCCAGGTCTTGGTGCCAACAATGCCGTCGACAGTCAGGCCGTTACGAATCTGGAAAGCCTTCACGGCGGCCAGCAAATCAGAATCAAAGGTTTGATCGATGACGCCAGTATAATATTCCAGCGCAGTCAGACGGTTTTTCACCTGCGTTACCTTGCTGCCGTAAGAGCCCAGCTTCAGGCTGCCCTTGGCGGTCAGGCCGGTGGTATTGCCGCTGGCGAGATAAATGTTGTAGGCGTTTTCCAGTTTATTGATGGTGTCATAGCCCACTTTGCAGTCGGCGCTCAAGCCGTTCTTAGATTGGAAGGACTGCACGGCAGCCAGGGTGGCAGCATCGAACACGCTGTTGATGGCTCCTTTATAATAGCCCAGAGCCTGGAGCTTTTCCTGCAAAGTTTTCACGGCGTCGCCGCTGGAGCCCAGCTCCAGGCTGCCGTTGAGGGAATAATTCTGGGTGTCGCTGTCGGCGGCGATGGCAGAGCCGGAGCGCAGGGCGGCCAAAGTTTTCGCGCCCACTTTGCCGTCGGCGGTCAGGCCGTTGCGGCTCTGGAAGCGCTTGACGGCCGCCGCGGTGACGCTGTTGTATTTGCCATCCACCAAGCTGGTATAATAGCCCAAGGAGGCCAAAAGATTCTGCACCTCAATAACGCCGGCGCCCTTGGAACCAATCACCATGCTGCCATTGGTAGACAAGCCGGTTGTGGTTTTGGCATCGACAGATTCCACCGCGGGCTTGGAAACGGCCGCAATACCATCCATACCGGTCAGGCGCGCCCAGGTCTTGCTGCCAATTTTTCCATCCTGAGCCAAGCCGTTTTCCTTCTGGAACGCTCGGACAGCAGCTGCGGTGACAGCGTCATAAGTGCTATCCGGTGTGCCAATAAAATAGCCAAGCGATTGCAAAGCGCTTTCCGCCGTCAGCACCTCGTCACCCGTGGTGCCGATAGTCATGCTGCCGTTAGCGGTGGTTTTTTGCAGCGTCGCCATTGCAGCCGTGGCAGGCATCATCAATACCAGCGCCATCAGCAATGCAGCAATTTTTTTTAACATCATTGGGACCTCCTCTCGTTGATACGGACAGCAAAGAAACATGCTCTTCCGCACTACGACGATATTGTACCACAAATTTCCCTAAATTCCTATTCCAGAATTATTTCAAAATGCCGAATTTACATGTAATAACTGTAAATTCGGCAGGCGCATTTTTCCCTCATTTTGCCAGTTTTACATCCCCCATAGATTGTGGTTTCCCCCAAAAATTGGGCCAAATAAAGGGGGTGCATGCTCCAGACGGACGGTAAAAAATGGCTGTCATTTTCATGTAACAAATAGAATTTGGTGTTTTTTGGCATCAAACCGCCTTGTTTTCTTCCATCTTCACCCGGCTGAAGATCATTCGGCCCGCGCTGGTTTGCAAAACGGTAGTCACTTCCACGTCGATGGTTTCCCCCACGCGGCGGCGGCCGTTTTCTACCACCACCATGGTGCCATCATCCAAATAACCCACGCCCTGGCCTGCTTCCTTGCCATCCCGCACGATGTGCACCGTCATTTCCTCTCCCGGCAGCACTACAGGCCGCAGGGCCCCGGCCAATTCGTTAATGTTAAGCACCTTCACGCCGGTAACACCCGCAACCTTGTTCAGGTTATAATCGTTGGTCAGCACTGCGCCGTTCACGTCCTTTGCCAGTCGAAGCAGCTTTACATCCACTTCCGGCACATCCTCGTAATCCTTTTCCTCAATGCGTACCGGCAGACGGCTTTCCTCCTGCATTTTGTTGAGCACATCCAATCCCCGCCGTCCCCGGTTGCGGCGCAGGGCGTCGGCGCTGTCGGCGATGTGGCGCAGCTCTACCAGCACAAAGGCGGGAATGAGGATCTCTCCCTCCAGGAACCCGGCCTTGCAAATATCCAGAATGCGGCCGTCGATAATGACAGAAGTATCCAATATTTTGGGGCAGGCGTCCGTAACATTTTCCTGCGCTGCGGCGCTTGCCTGATGGGTGGTTTTCGTTCTTCGATCCTGGCCTGTGCCGATGCGCCAGCCCAGCGCCATCAGCCCGGCGTATAACGCCACCGCCAGCAAATAAACGGCCCATCCCATCGGCAAGAGCCGGAGCGGCTGCATCAGCAGCGCCGAAAGCACCGCCCCTAAAAACAAGCCGCACCAGGCGTAAAACCGGGAAAAAGACGGAAAAGAGGTACGTTCCATGATATATTTCCTCCCAATTCAAATCATTCATCCTTAGGATGCGCAGAACCGCCCCTTTCGATGCGCCGGGATGAATGATCCTGCCGAATCAGGAAGGGGGCAGTAGATCCAACACTGCCATGGCCTGGGCCACCGTATCGACCCCATGGAGGGACACCCCTTCTGGCGCCTGAATATGCCGGGCGCTGTCCCGAGGACAGAGGATGTGGGTAAAGCCCAGCCGCTGGCATTCCGCCGCCCGGCGCTCCAATTGGGAAATAGCGCGCACTTCCCCGGCCAGGCCCACTTCACCCATCACGGCCCAGTCCGCCGGCACGGGCCTGTCCACATAGGAAGACGCCACCGCCATGCAGAAGGCCAGGTCCGCTGCCGGCTCATTGAGGGACAAGCCCCCCGCCACGTTAACATAGGCATCCCGGTTGTACATTTTGAGCCGGGCCCGCTTTTCCATCACAGCCAGCAGCAGCATCACTCGGGAAGTATCGAACCCATCCACGGTGCGCCTTGGCACCGCCATAAACGATTGAGTGACCAAAGCCTGGATATCCACCAGCATGGGTCGGCTGCCCTCCAGACCGCAAAAAACGCAGCTGCCGCTGGCTCCTTTGGCCCGCTGGGACAGAAGCGTTTCACTGGCGTTTTTCACCGCCCGCATGCCGCTGCCGGTCATTTCAAAGATGCCCAGTTCATTCACCGAGCCAAAGCGGTTTTTCACCGCCCGCAGCAGCCGGTATTCGTGCTGGTGATCGCCCTCAAAGTAGAGCACCACATCCACCATATGCTCCAACACCCGGGGACCCGCCAGCGCCCCTTCTTTGGTCACGTGGCCCACCAGGAAGATGGCGCAGCCGGTGGTTTTGGCATACCGCATCAGCACCGAGGCGCTCTCCCGCACCTGGCTCACGCTGCCCGGGGCGCTGCCCATTTCGGGCCGGTACATGGTTTGGATGGAATCGATCACGCAAAAATCCGGCTGGATGGATTTGAGCTTGTCCTCCACCGCGTCCATGGCGTTTTCCGTCAGCACGATCATGTCGCTGCCCGCCGCGTCCAGCCGCTGGGCCCGCAGCTTAATCTGCCGGGCGCTTTCCTCCCCGCTGACGTAGAGCACCCGCTTCCCGGCCTGGGAAAGATGATTGCACACCTGCAACAGCAAGGTTGACTTGCCGATTCCGGGGTCGCCGCCCACCAGAATAAGCGCCCCCTCGACAACGCCGCCCCCCAGCACCCGATCCAGCTCCGGCAACCCTGACGGGGTATACACCTGGGTGCCCGTTTCAATGTCCCGCATAGGCCGGGCCGCGTCACCAGTGCCGCCGGGGCGCTTATTGGCCTTTTGGGGCAGGACGTCTTCGGCCGCGACCAGGACCTCTTCCATGGTGTTCCAGGCGCCGCATTCCGGGCATTTGCCCATCCAGCGAGGGTTTTCATATCCGCAGGCCGAGCATTGGAAGCTGGTCTTCTTCTTTGCCATTTTGTTTCCTTCCCGGCAGGGTGCTTTTCCCCTGCCTGTATGGTATCACGTTTTTTCTTTCACTGCCATGACAGGCTTTGCCGAATCCTGTCGCGGCCTGAAAAAATCGTTCGGCAAAAAAACGCAAATTCCTGCAAAAACCATATTTTTCACCATCATGGGAAGAAAAACAATTTTAAATCCGTAAAATCTCATGAAGATGCCCCATTTCCGCATTGCGAAACGGCGTTTTTTCATATATAATGGAGGAACGGTTTGAAACACCGTTTTGAAAGGAGTTTTTCATGCGCAAATACCGGGATCCGCTCTTTGCCCCCGAGCCGAAAAGCCACACCACCCTGGTGTTTATCCTGCTGCTTTTGATCATTTTCTTGGCCACCGTGCTGGTGCTCAATCATATCAACAACAATCGGGTAAACCTGGCCGTCCAATCCGTCACAGTTCCTTCTCTGACCGCCGCCATGAACAATTACCGTATTTTGCATATCAGCGATCTGCATGGTCAGTTTTTCGGAGCTCATCAGGAACGGCTTCAATTGGCCATCGCCAACGCCCGTTACAACATCGTGGTCATTACCGGTGATGTTACAGGAAAAAACGGCAACTACGACGCGTTCCTAACACTGCTGGACTTATTTAACCCCAGCAAAACGCCGGTGTACTTTATTCCCGGGGATGAGGACCCTGCTCCCATTGAATCCGCCCCCAACGGCAGCGAATCCGCCAAGGCGGAGTATATCCGGGCGGCGGAGGCGAAGGGAGCCATTTACTTGGACGCGCCGGAGCGCATCGACTTTGGCAAGAACGCCATCTGGCTCTGGCCTGAAAGAATTTACACTCTGGACGTAGGCAACAGCGAAGCCACGGTGAGCACCCGGATGACTGAGCTGGAAAACGAACCGCCTTCCCCAGAGCGAGACGCCGCCCTGCGGGCCGTAAAGTATCACGCCGATCTGCTGGCCCGCATCCGTGCTGCCCGGCGCATCACGAAAGCCGATGATATTCATATCGCCGTCACCCATCATCCCCTGTCCCTGGATGCGCTGACCACCCTGCGGGAATGGACGGACAGCGGCAACGACGCCTACGTTTCCTCCGTCTCCCTGGTGCTGGCCGGGCATTACAACGGCGGCCAGTGGCGGCTGCCCTTTGTGGGGGCGGTAAAAGTGCCTGCCTCCGCCGGGAAGGGCAGCGGCTGGTTTCCCGGGGATATGGGCGTGGTGGGATTGAGCAGCTATCAAGGCATCCCCCAGTACATCAGCCCCGGCCTGGGCGCGTCATCGGTGATTGGTCTGCCGGCCTTCCGTTTGTTCAACACCCCCCAGGTGACCCAGATCATCCTAACCACCCGCATGACCAACTGAGATACAAAACCCTGCAATCATTAATCCGAAAAGGATGGTTTTATATGGCAAAGAAATACGATGTTTACAACCGAGAACTGAGCTGGCTGCAATTCAACCGCCGTGTGCTGGAAGAAGCGGCCAATCCTGATAATCCCCTGCTGGAGCGGGGCAAATTTCTGTCCATTTGCTCCAGCAACCTGGATGAGTTCTTTATGGTGCGGGTAGGTTCCCTGTACCGGGATTTATCTTCTGGCAGTAAGAAAAAAGACCCCTCCGGCATGACGCCCCAAGAGCAATTGGACGCCATTTTCCCCGCGGTGCGCTCCCAGGTGAAGCGGCAATACGAGCTGCTGAACACCGAATATCTGCCCGCCCTGTCCCAATCGGGCATTCGGCTGCTGAACGCCAATGATCTGAACAAGGAGCAGCGGGAATGGCTGTCCCATTACTTTGACGCCCAATTGCAGCCCTTGCTGACCCCCCGGGCCATCGATGATAAGCGCCCCTTCCCACTTTTGACAGCAAAACACCTGCACTTGGCCCTGCTTTTGCCCTCCCGCCTGCGCACGGGCGCGCCCCGCATGGCGCTCATTCCTCTGCCCACCTCCGTGCCTCGGGTGGTCATGTTGCCCATGGGCGAGGGACGGGCCCGGGGCGTGCTGCTGGAAGAAGTGGTGGCGCTGTTTGCGCACCGTTTATTTGGCAATTCAAAACCCATCGCCGCGATGCCCTTCCGCCTGACGCGGAACACAGATTTCCTCTATAACGACAGCGACGCCGAAGCCCTGATCGTGGAAATGCGCAAGAACCTGAAAAAGCGCAAGTGGGGCCGGGTGGTGCGGCTCGAGGTGCCTGTGGGAGGCGACGCCCGGTTGGTGGCAAGGCTGAAAAAATATCTGGACGTGGCCGACGAGGGCATCTTCACCGTGCCCGGGCCCTTGAACCTGGATTTCTTCATGAAGCAGATTTCTTCCCTGGAGGGCTTTGACGATCTGCGCTTCCAGCCCTACGAGCCTCGGATGGAGGATCGTCTCCGGGCGGAGGGCAGCATTTTCCGGGCTATCCGTGGCGGCGATATCCTGCTGAATCACCCTTACGACAGCTTCGATCCCGTGGTGCGTTTTGTGTGCGAAGCGGCGGATGATCCCAACGTGCTGGCCATCAAGCAGACCCTCTACCGGGTCAGCGGCAAGAGCCCCATCGTAGCCGCCCTCAGCCGCGCGGCCCAGAGTGGCAAGGAAGTGACCGTGCTGATCGAGGTCCGTGCCCGGTTTGACGAGGAAAACAACATCAACTGGTGCCTGGCTCTGGAAAAGGCAGGGTGCCACGTGATCTATGGCGTGCCCAAGCTGAAAACCCACAGCAAAATCACGCTGGTGATCCGCAAGGAGGAAACGGGCCTGCGCCGCTATGTGCACTTGGCCACCGGCAATTATAACGATGTGACCGCCAAGCTCTACACCGACATGGGCCTGTTCACCTGCGATGAGGCCATCGGACGGGACGCCGGCGCTTTCTTCAACACCGTTACCGGCTATGGCGAAGCAGCGCCCATGGAAATGCTGGTGGCCGCTCCCAATGATTTGCGGGACACCTTGAAGCAATTGATCAAGCGGGAGCGCCGGAACGCCGAAGCCGGCCTGCCCGCCCGGATTACCGCCAAAATGAATTCTCTGGTGGACCCCAAGATCATCCATCAGCTTTACAAGGCCGCCGACGCCGGAGTTGAAATCGATCTGATCGTTCGGGGTATCTGCTGCCTGAAAACCAGCGGACGGGACAGCCTGCGCGTCCGTTCCATCGTAGGGCGGCTGCTGGAGCACACCCGGGCCTTCGTCTTTGAAAACGGCGGCGAACGGGAGGTTTACCTTTCCTCCGCCGACTGGATGCCCCGAAACCTGGATAAACGAGTGGAATTGATGTTCCCCGTAGAAGACCCCGCTTTGCAGGACCGCATCATCGCTTCCCTCAAAGATGAACTGAACGATAACATGAAAGCCTGGGAAATGAAAAAGAGCGGTAAATACAAGCGCGTCGCCCGGGTTCTTCCGCTGCTTAACAGCCAGGAAGCTCGCATCCTGGGCCCCGCCGCCAAGCAAACGGAAGTTGAGGAAAACGCATGACACCCCGACGGACAAGGGACTACACCCCCTTCATCCTGGCAGCGGCCATGATCACCCTGTGGACTACGCTGCACCTGATCCTGGGAACGGATTTTTTCGGTCCCGCGTTTTATAACAGCTACACCCGACAAGCCCTGGCCTGGCGGCAAGGCTTGCTGCATTTGCCGGAGGATGTGCCGTATCTGGAATTGGCCGTGTACGAAGACGCGTACTACGTCTCCTTTCCGCCGGTGCCCTCGGTGGCGCTGCTGCCGCTGACGTACCTGTTTGGAGCAGATACGCCGGATAATTTACTGGTCAAGCTATATGCCTTGGGCGCGTGCCTGCTGATGTATCAAGTGCTGAAGCGGGCCGGGTATTCCTCCTTCTCCGGCGGCCTGGGGGCCTTCCTCTTTTGCTTTGCCTCCTCCCTGCTGCCCATGACGCTCAGCGGGGCCGTGTGGTATCATGCTCAGGTGCTGGCCTTTTTCTTGACTGTGGCGGCCATATGCCTGCTGACGATGGATCATCCCACCTCGGCGCTGCTGCTGTACGCCCTGTCGGTGGGCTGTCGGCCCTTTAACGCCCTGTACGCCCTGCCCCTGTTTTTCACCTGGTGGGCGCTGCATCACCGGGCCGGGTTCGCCCTGAAAGATACGGTGCGGCCCCTGCTTCCTGGCATTGCCCTGGGTTTGCTGGTGGCCTTCGAACTGGGCTGGTACAACTACGTCCGCTTTGGCAATCCCCTCGAGTTCGGCCACAATTACCTGCCGGAGTTTTCCTTCCAGGGCGGCACACAGTTTTCCCTTCGCCATGTGGTGAACAACCTGAAAACCTTTCTATGGGGCGCGCCGATAGATGTAACAGAGAACGGCATCCAGGCGAAAGGCTTTGGCTTTTCCCTGCTGTTGGCCTGCCCCACGCTGGCGCTGATGCTGATCGGCGCGGTCATCGACCTGATCAAAAAACGCATGCGCTGGGAAAAGGGCGTGGTGCTGCTGACCTGCGTGCTCCACGCTTTTCTCCTACTGCTCCACCGCACCTTCGGCGGCTATCAATTGGGCGCGCGCTATGCCGTCGATTTGATCCCCTATTCCTTCTTCTACCTGCTTTTGACCCCGGAAAAGAAAAAACTGCATATTTTGGAATGTGCATTCCTTTTCTTGGTAATGGCATTCTTCTGCTGGGGCGTGACGCAGGTTCATATTTAACCTGAACCGCCAATTGCTAAACCTGTAGGGGCGGATATCATCTGCCCCTACAATAGATCATCTTTTCTGTCTAATACTATTACCAATCTAAACTATTGAATATTATCAAAAGATGTGATATAATGAAAATGGTGATGAAAGATGAAGCGTTTTCAGATAACAGAAGCAGAGTATGAAGCGATCAAAGCGAAGGAAGCAGGAACGAAGGA
>JAFUFC010000049.1 GCA_017470095.1 Clostridia bacterium
AACTGATTGCGTACCTTGATTACTACAACAACCGCCGCATCAAGGCAAAGCTGAAGGGCTTGCCTCCTGCTCTTCACAGAAAACAAGCCCTTCTGGTCGCTTAATTCATATTTTGTCTAACTTTTTGGGGTCACTTCACTTTTCAGCCGGGGAATTTTTATACCTGTTTCCAAAGCACCCAGTAACCCACGCCGTTTTTTCCTTGCTGGTAGCGATAGCCCGGCAGGGCCGCCGGCGGACGATAGGGGGTGCCGGGGATGGCGTAGGCGATAGCCGTCACCCGGTCGTTTTCCACACAATATCCCACGGCACAGTACACCGCCTGCTTCAGCGGCGATGGCGAACGCACAAACCGCCAGCCCGGCGCGTCAAACGGTGCCATGAGCGGATAGGTTTCCGCATATCGGCGGATAGACTCTGCACCCTTAGGCCAAATGATGGGCGGCAGCGCGTCTACCGGCGCCCCCTCCCCTGCTGGACGCAGAAGATATTCAGGAGGCTCTTCATCAGGTGTCTCTGGCATACGGGTCGCCGCCACCGTCAGCGCTGGGGCATGGTCGTTTTCATCCTCCTGTTCGTTTATTTTAAAGGAGGCATTTTCTTTAGGCCGTTCTTCACCCCGCTCTTCCCGGGAACGCAGGCAGGCGCAAGCGGCCAGGTAGGCATCCTCTTCGCCCTCCCACAAAGCCACCTGCTGCCCATCAGACAAAAAAACAGCATTTGGAAAGCTGCCTTGAAGCATCAGGCTGCCCTCTGTGTCCGTCGTGCCCTTCCGGATTTCCCGGCCTTCCGGCCAGGTATATAATCCGTAAACCGCTTCCCCTTTGAGTCCCCGGGCGTACAGCACCGCCTGGCCGCCCACCGCCCGGATGTAACCTGACGCTCCCTGCCGGCCGCTGAACAGCCGATAACCCAATTGCTCCATGCTTTTCCCTCGCTTTCTCTTCAGAATATGCGTCCGCTTCCCCATCCCATGCTTGCAAGGACAAGGCATTTCCGGTATAATGAAAAGGATTGGAAAGAAAGGAGACCGCCATGCATATTGTGATAACCAATGATGACGGCATTTATTCCTCCGGCCTGCGCGCCCTGGCCGAGTCTGCCCTGCGGCGTGGCCATCGGGTGACCATTTCCGCCCCCAATGGCCAATGCAGTGCCAACAGCCAGCATATCACCTTAACCAAACCCCTGCTGGTGCATGAAGTGCCCTGGGAAGGGGCCCGGGCCTTTGCGGTGGAAGGCACGCCCACGGATTGTGTGCGCATTGTGCCCGCTTTGATTGACGATCCCGTCGATTTTTGCCTGTCCGGCATCAACAAGGGCGAAAACGCCGGATCTGCCGTCTATTACAGCGGCACCGTGGCCGCCGCCCGGGAAGCCGCCATGCTCTATATGCCCGCCATGGCCGTTTCCATCCGCATGGGCGCGGATGATGAAATGCGGCGGAAACTGGCTGATATGGCAATTGAATTGGCGGAGCAGTTTGAAAAGACGCCTCTCCCCCGTTTCTGCGTCATCAACCTGAATGCCCCAGCTATACCCATTGGCCAATGGAAAAAAATGGTGGTCTGTCCCCTGTCCCAGGCCTATTACCTGGATGGATATGAAAAGCGGGTCAGCCCCCTGGGGCAGACCTACCTGTGGCTGGCAGCTAACGATACCTCCGGCGTGCCTATGGAGCCGGCAGAGCCCGGATCGGATTACGCATTTTTGCAAGATGGACATGTAACTTGCACCTTTTTGGGCCCGTTTACCGACTATAATGGTCAATACATGGAAAAAATGCAGGATTTTCTGAAATAATCTTGCATTTCCTATTCACTTTTTATATAATGCTCCTGTATATCCTTTTGGGAAACACAGGAGGAACACCATGGAAGACAAGCAAAGCTTGATCGATCAATTGAACCTGAGCGGGAAGCGACTGAGCAAGAGCCACAGGCGTATTGCCGAATATATTGTGGAGCATTATGACAAGGCCGTTTCAATGACTGCCGCCGTGCTGGGAAAAGCCGTGGGCGTGAGCGAAAGCACGGTGGTGCGTTTTGCCATGGCGCTGGGCTATGAGGGCTACCCTCAATTGCAGCATTCCATGCAGGAATTGGTCCGCCACCGGCTGACGGCTGTGCAGCGTTTTGAAATGACCAGTGAAATGCAGGACGAGGATGTGCTGCCCACAGTCTTGAAGGCCGATATGCTCAATATCCGCCACACGGTGGAGCAGATCGATACCCAAGCCTTTTCCGATGTGGTCGACAGGCTGCTGGCCGCCCAGTCGATTTATGTGCTGGGTTTGCGCTCAGCCGCTCCCTTGGCGCAGTTTTTCGGCTATTACTTGCACTTTATTTTTGACGATGTGCGGGTGGTGGCCAGCGGCACCAGCGACGTATTTGAAACCATTTCCCGCATTCGGCCGACGGATGTGCTGATCGGTATCAGCTTCCCCCGCTATTCCACCCGCACCCTGGAAGCCATGCGCTTTGCCCATCAAAGCGGCGCCCAGGTAATTGGCCTGACCGATGGGCCCATGAGCCCGCTGCATAAGGAAGCAGACATCTGCCTCTCTGCCAGGACGGATATGGCCAGCTTTGTGGATTCCCTGGTAGCCCCCCTGTCGCTGATCAACGCCCTGCTGGTGGCGCTGGCCCTGAAAAAGAAGGATGAATTGAACCGGCATTTTGAAAAATTGGAAGGAATCTGGGACGCGTACAGTGTATACATCAACCGGGAAAACCAATGAAGTGATCGTCATCGGCGGCGGCGCGGCAGGCATGCTGGCGGCGCTGTTTGCGGCGCGAAACGGCGCAAGCGTGACGCTGCTTGAAAAAAATGAAAAGCTGGGCAAAAAAGTGTATATCACCGGCAAAGGCCGGTGCAACTGCACCAATTTGTGCGATACACAGGATTTTTTGCAGGAAGTGCCCCGGAATCCCCGGTTTCTGTACAGTGCCCTGAAGCTGTTGAACCCGGAAGGGCTGCTGCAATTGCTGAAGGAACTGGGCTGCGAAACCAAGATTGAGCGGGGCCGCCGGGCCTTTCCTGTGTCCGACCATGCCAGCGATATAACCCGTGCCTTTGAAAAAGGAATGCGGCAAGCGGGTGTGAAGATTCGCTTCCATGCAGCAGTGAAGGCCATATTGAGGGCAGAAAACCGCGTCACCGGCGTCCAACTGACAAACGGGGAAACGTTGCCCGCCGGGGCCGTGATTGTGTGTACCGGCGGCCTGAGCTACCCTTCCACCGGTTCCACCGGCGACGGATACGTTTGGGCCCGGGAAACGAGCCATCCAGTCACGGCTTGCCGCCCGTCTTTGGTGGGGCTGGAAACACAGGAAACCTGGCCCACTCAATTGCAGGGGCTGACCATGAAAAACATTTGCCTAAACGCACGTTCTTGTGGTAAAATAATATATTCAGAACAGGGGGAAACGCTGTTCACCCATTACGGCATTTCCGGCCCTTTGGCCATTGAATGCTCCGCCCATCTGCCGGATGATTTGCCGGTGAGTGTCACGTTGGATTTGAAGCCGGGGCTGACGGAAGATCAGCTGCAAAAGCGTTTGGCCCGGGAGCTGACTGCCGCCGGAAAAAAGCAGCTTGCGACAGTGCTACAGTCCCTGCTGCCCAGCCGTTTCGCCGCCCTGTTTCCCCTTTTGTGCGGCGTGGAGGGCAAAACGCCATGCAGCCAGGTCAGCGGCAAAATGCGAACCCAGATCGTGCAGACGTTTAAAGCCCTGCCCCTCACCGTCACCGGCACAAGGGATTACAGAGAAGCTATCATCACCCGAGGCGGCGTAGACGTAAAAAGCCTGAACGCCGCCACCATGGAAAGCAAAAATGTGTCCGGCCTATATTTCGCCGGAGAAGTGATCGATGTGGACGCCCATACCGGCGGCTACAACCTGCAAATCGCCTGGTCCACCGGCGCATTGGCCGGAAAGAGCGCGGCCAACCGTGCGCTGAGCGAGCAAGCCTAACGCACCCATGATTTCAGCAACAACCGGGAGGTTTTTTCTGCCATGAATTTTATCGTTCTGGATCTGGAATGGAACCAGCCCATCTCCTACCACTCCCCCGCCTACAAAAGCGTGGGCGGCAAACTGCTCTTTGAGCTCATTCAGATCGGCGCCGTCCGAGTGAATGAAAATATGGAAGTGGTAGATTCCTTTAACCAGTTGATCCAGCCCCAACACTACATCAAACTCCACCCTCGGATTGCCCGTATCACCCATATTGATCAGGATTCCCTGGCCGACGCGCCGCTTTTCCCCCAGGCCATTACTGCTTTTGCCCAGTGGTGCGGGGAGGATTATGCGCTGCTCACCTGGGGCCCGGACGATATTTCGGTGCTGAACCAAAATATGACCTTCTACCAGTGCGAAACGACCCTGGCGAAGATTTACGATCTGCAAAAATTATTTGGCGATGTGGTCGGCCAGCCCAAGGACCGCAAGGGCCTGAAGGCCGCC
>JAFUFC010000002.1 GCA_017470095.1 Clostridia bacterium
CAAGTACGCCTGCGTTTTGTTCATGGCCAGCGTGCTCACGGCCCGTGGCAAACGTATCCGCACTTTTTTTAAGGGAATCCTGCCGGTGCTGGTGGTGCCGGGGATGCTGTTTTTGATCATTCTGGAGCAGCCCAATCTTTCCACCGCAGGCACCATCATCATTGTCAGCGTGCTGATGATCATGCTGGCCGGGGCCAAATGGCGGCACATGGCGGTGCTGGGCGTGGGCGGGTTGATGGTAGGATCCTATTACGCTTGGAGCGCCGAGTACCGGCGGGAGCGGCTGCTCTCTTTTACTGATCCCTTCGCCAAAATGAGTGATGAGGGATACCAATTATCCCAATCCCTGATTGCCTTTGGCTCCGGCGGCCTGTTTGGCATGGGCTTGGGCCAGGGACGGCAAAAGTACGCCTATCTGCCCTACCCCGAAAGCGACTTTATTTTTGCCATCGTGGGGGAGGATTTTGGCCTGTTGGGGTGCCTGTGCGTGATCGCTTTGTTTGTGGCGTTTCTGCTGGCTGGCATGCGCATTTCCCTCAACTGTGACGATCGGTTCGGCTGCCTTTTGTCCGCCGGTATTATTGCCATGATTTCCGTGCAGGCCTTTATCAACATGGGCGTGGTGGTGGGCATCCTGCCTACCACAGGGCTGCCTCTTCCGTTTTTTAGCGCCGGGGGCACCTCGCTTTCGATCACCATGGCGGCGGTGGGCATCGTGCTGAATATCAGCCGGGACTGCAATTACAGCCTGACGTGATTTTCACCCTTTTCTTCTTCCGGCATAGCCTGAAAGAAGAAGGAAGGTGAAGCATTGTGGAAGGATTTTGTGTGCATGGCGGCGAAAGATTACAGGGCGAGGTCATGGTGCCTACCGCCAAAAATGCCGTGCTGCCCATGCTGGCGGCGGCTATCTTGCCCGAAGGGGAAGTGACCCTTTGCCGCTGCCCGGCCATCCGGGATGTGGACGCCATGGTGGATATATTGACCACCCTGGGCTGCTCTGTCGCCTGGGAAGGGGAGGATATCCGCATCCGGAACCAGGGCCTGAGCCATTGGGAAATGCCCGACGCCCTGAGCCATCAAATTCGCTCCTCCATCTTTTTACTGGGGCCTATCTTGGCCAAAATGCGCCGGGCCACCGTATCCTATCCCGGAGGGTGCGAAATTGGTTTGCGGCCTATTGATCTGCATTTGAAGGGTCTGCGGGCCCTGGGGGTGCGCATCATGGATGAAGGCGGTAGACTGTACTGCGATGGGCGGAACATGCACGCCGGGGATGTGTATTTTGATTATCCCAGCGTAGGGGCCACGGAAAATGTGATGATGGCGTCGGCGATGCTGAAGGGCACCACGGTGATCCACAATGCTGCCCGAGAGCCGGAAATAGTTGACCTGCAAGGGTTCATCAACGCCATGGGCGGCTGCGTTATCGGCGCGGGCACCCAGGTGATCGAGGTGCGGGGCGTAGAGGCGCTTCACGGTACATCGTATACCCCTATTCCGGATCGTATTGCCGCAGGCACGCTTTTGTGCGCCGGGGCCATGACAGGCGGCAGCATCACGCTGGAAAACGCCAGCTTCTACGACCTCCTGCCCGTAACGGAAAAGCTGAAGGAAATGGGCTGCCGGGTGTGGGGGGAAGGAGAAAAGGTGATGCTCGACGCGCCACAGCGCCTTCGTTCTTTTTCCCAATTGCAGACCCAGCCCCACCCTGGGTTCCCCACCGATATGCAAAGCCCCATGATGGCTGCCGCCTGCGTGGCGGAGGGCACTTCGGTGGTGATTGAAAATGTGTTTGAAAACCGCTTCGGCCAGGTGGCAGATCTGTGCCGCATGGGCGCCGATATCCGCGTCAACGGCCGGATGGCGGTGATCCAGGGCGTGAAGGAAATGCATGGCGCCCGGGTGCGGGCCCGGGATCTGCGGGGCGGGGCGGCGCTGGTGCTGGCCGGGCTGGCCGCCCAGGGGGACACCCTGATTGACCAGATCGCTTTGATTGACCGGGGCTATCCCCATCTTGAAGAAACCATCTCCGCTCTGGGCGGGCGGATGGAACGCGTGCAGGTGCACGAGCACGAACAAACGGAGGTACACGATGTCACAGCAGCTGCCCCCTGATTTTTCTCCCTTCGGCCCCATGCGGGATGAGATTCCCGCGTCCGCCGTACCCCCCACCCGGAAACGGACGGGGGTATGGACGTTAGTGTTGACGCTGGTTGTGATTTTGGCAGCGGCGGTGCTGGTTAATGAAAGCCTGCTGCAGATCCGCAATATCGGCGTGGTGGGCAATTCCAAAATCACTTGGGATGAAATTGTAACGGATGCGGGATTGAAAAAACGCACCAGTTTTTTTACCCTGAATGAAAAAAAGATCGCTGCCGGCATCAACCAGAACCGGTATCTGGTGTACGAAAAGATGGAAAAGCATTTTCCGGACAGTATCGTCCTTTATGTGAAGGAGCGCCTGCCCCGGGCCAATGTGCAGGTGATGGGCGTCACC